>NZ_JAVDXX010000001.1:317550-635100 GCF_031458175.1 Pseudoglutamicibacter albus
CGGAAACGGACTAGGGTTTAATACATGAGAGCCCCGCGGGGCCTGGTGGCGGGTTGGAGACGCTCACCATTGCCTGTGAGGTAACGCCACCACATGCGTGTGGGCAAACGCGTGTGGTGGGCTAATGCATAAGGAGCAGTTGCACGGCATGTCTGAACTCATCGATACAACAGAGATGTATCTGCGCACGGTTTTGGAACTTCAAGAAGAAGGCATCCCACCCATGCGTGCGCGCATCGCTGAACGTTTAGGCCACTCCGGCCCAACTGTGTCCCAAACCGTTGCCCGCATGGAACGCGACGGCCTCCTACTGCTGGACGAGCACCGGCATCTCACCTTCACCCCACTGGGCCGCGAACGCGCGATCTCCGTGATGCGTAAACACCGGCTCGCCGAACGGCTGTTAGCTGACGTGATCGGCCTTGACTGGGAATTCGTGCATGAAGAAGCGTGCCGTTGGGAGCACGTCATGAGTGACCGTGTGGAAGAACGCATCGCAGAAATCCTCGATGACCCATCCGTTTCCCCATACGGAATCCGCATCCCAGAAGCAACAGATCAAGGCGAGTCGCACATCCCAGGGACCAACCTGGAGAAAGCCGTCGCAGACTCCGGCACATATAAAGGGGAGGTCCTGGCGCTCGCCGAAACCCTCCAGGTTGACCCGGTCCTAATGGGGCAACTGCGTGACGGTGGCATCAAACCGCAGGCACGCATCAGCGCAGACACCAAAGAGGATTACATTGTGGTGCGCGTCGATGGCGTGGAAGGTGCTTTAGAGCTTCCACCGGAAGTTTCAGCACACATTTTCGTAGCACAGTAGCTTCACAGCTCGCTGCTATAACGGCCGGGTAACGTCACACTTAATACTTCGGGTGATACCGGTCTGCTGGTGGCGAAGCGCTTGCATAAGCGTGGTCTAAATCGGCGCAGGCTTCCCGCTTTGTTATCAAATTGTAACTTTTGTCGAAAATCGTTACGATGATGAGCCAGGGGGAAGTCCTAAATTTACCCCCGCAAACCTCCTCAAGGGAAAAGGTGAGTGCTGCATGCATCAGCAGGCCATGCTGACGCCGACCAGGCGCCGGGCGCGCCGCGCAGCGATACCGGTTAAAAAAGCGCCCATCATGAAATCAAACGAGGCGCGCCGCTTCACAGGCTCGTCCCGCTACGGGTTCACCCCAAAGAGAGCCGCGCTGGAAGCATTCGAAGCGCGCGCACTGCAAGCCATGTTCGACGCTGAGGCGGAAGCTCCGCGCCCCGTCCGCGCCATGGCAGTCACCCGGGTGCACAGCACTCCCGCGCGGAACAGCAGCACGCCAACGCGCGCTACTTCAGGCGCGCCAAAGCGCGTTACGCCAAGCACGCCAGAACGCGTCGCGCCTGGGCATCTCGCACGGCCCCGCGGCGCAGTACCTGCCGCATCGAACATCCGCGACTTTGAACCCCGCAGCGCACGCCGCTCTAAGAACGCACGCGCAGCCCGCAAGCTGAACGACTACAGCGGCGCAATCGGCAACATTCCGCAACGCGCCGCAGTGGCCGCAGCGTCCGCCGGCCTGGTCGCACTGTTGGTTATGCCAAACCACAGCGCACAGAAGAACAGTGAACTCAGCGTAGAGCGAACAGCGCAAACGCTTCCAAAGGTCGGTGACGTCACCGCACCGACCGTGCCGCAGACCTTCGCGCACGTACAGGCTCAGGCCGTGGCTCCGGAGACCCTGGCGGAAATCCTTGAAGCTGCCGGTGGTGCCAGCAACCTGACCACCGAACAGCGGCAGGGACTCTTGTCCCACCCTGTCAACCCAGTCCGCATCACGTCGCCATTCGGTAACCGCCCGGACCCATGGGGTAGCGGGCGCATCGTTGGCCACGTAGGTCAGGACTATGCGACCAGCTGCGGCCAGCCGGTATATGCAACCGGACCGGGAACCGTGGTTCAGGCTGAATCCGCAGGCCACTCTGGCATGCGCGTAACGATTGATCACGGTTACGGCCTTGAAACGGCGTACAGCCACAACACTTCCTTCAAGGTGAAGGTAGGCGACAAGGTGGATACCGGCGATGTGATCGCATTGGCCGGCAGCACAGGCAACTCAACGGCTTGTCACGTGCACTACGAAGTCATTGTCGACGGAGAATTCACTAACCCAGCCAGCTGGGTTGGCAGGCCAGAATAGGGCTCTTGTAGCCCTGTGATCACAAACCCGTGATCAAAATGTGACAATTCAATAACGATGCAGTATTGTTATGAAAGTCGGGTAGAGACATCGACTCGACAACAGCTCGGAGCCGAACACTGCCCCGGGCTTAAACAAACCGAACACTCATAGGCAGTGGCGGGGGAACCAAACTTTGGGGCTAAGACGCTCCTAGGGGTAAAGCGGGAAACCGCCGAGAGACTCCCTCTCGAACCCGACAGCTCACTCCGCAGGCACAGGGAGAGGTAATTTAGAAGTGACCAAGCGTATTGACAAGGGACGCCACCGCGCGGCCGTATCCGCTAGCTCATTCGAGGTTCTTAGCCGTGCAGTTGCGTCCAACGCAGGTGCAATGGGTCGCCAGGCAGCAGTCGTTGCTGCAGCGAGCGGTCTCGTTGTAACCCTCGGCGTAACCGGCGCGAACGCCAGCAAGCAGGACGAAGCAGCAGCGACCCCTGAAGCGAACAAGACCCTCAACATCGAGCGCACCTCGGCTGTCAAGCCAGCTGACGTCGCTGCGGTCAAGGCTCAGGGCAAGTCTGCTCCAGTCGCAACTGTCAAGGTAAAGGCAACCCCAGCCCCAGTTGTTGAGGAAGAAGCCCCAAGCACCGAAGAGACTCAGTCCTCGGCTAGCCAAGCCAACAACACTCAGGGTTCGGCAAACCAGTCCCGTAACAGCCAGGCTGCATCCAACCAGTCCTCGGCATCCCAGACTCGCGACGAGAACGGCCTGACTGAAGCTGACTACGCGGCACAGACCACCGCCAACGGCAGCACCGCAGCTCCAGCCGCACCGGCTCCTGCACCTAAGGCCACCAAGGCAGACGACTCGACCCCGAAGCCTTCCTCCGGCATCGCAGCAACCGCACTGTCCTACCAGGGTGCGCCATACGTTTGGGGCGGCAACACCCCAGCTGGCTGGGACTGCTCCGGCTTTGTCCGCTACGTCTACGCACAGCACGGCATCAACCTGCAGGGCCGCTCGACCCACGCGATGCTCGCATCCGGTCAGCTCAAGCGCGTATCCAATCCGCAGCCGGGCGACCTCGTATTCCAGAACGGCAACAACCACGTTGCTATCTACATCGGTAACGGCAAGGTCATCGGCGCCCAGAACCCTAAGGTTGGCACCGTGATTCGCCCAGCTAACTCGCCATACGGCCCACTCAGCGGCTACTACCGCGTAGGCTAAGAGGCTCAAGCTGAACGGCCCACGAAGCTATAACAGCGAAGGCCGTAACAATACCTAAACGAGAAGGGGCGGAACCTGAAAAAGGTTCCGTCCCTTCCGGCGTTTAAACCAAAAATCTAGGCGCTGCCCTCAACCGACGTTCACGTGCATAGAACTTGGCGACCTCGTGCCTAGCTGTTAACAATCCGTGGAAGAACATGCTCACGCAAAAGAGGAGCAATGCTCATATCTTCAAGCGCTTCGGCCGGATCCCGCCACGCGATCTCCGCGAGCTCCGCATCCGCACACACCGAGCCATCGACATCTTCGACATAATCAACATCAAACAAATAAGCTATCAATGGAGTATTTGCTTCATTCGCGGCCCAGCCTTGCCACACACCCCGGTGTGTAAACCTAGACTGGGGGAGAAACAAGCCGATCTCTTCGCTCAGCTCCCTAACTGCAGCCTCAACAGGTTGCTCGCCGGGTTCAGGCTTACCGCCAGGCTGCATCCACTTAGACGTACCCTTTTTACGAACTAAAAGGATCCGCCCGGACGTGTCAAGCACCCGGACAGCTGAAACAGTGATTGGCTTGTTAATAGAATCTTGATGTGTCGATGTCATATGAGTCGATGCCATGGCCACACGGGCATGAAGGAGAATGGTTTCTAATGAGTCCAGCGAACGGTCAGAGCCGCATTGCGGACTTTAACCAGGCTATGGTCCTAGCCGCCATCCGCGCTACCGACGAAGGTGTGTCGCGGGTAGAACTCGCAGAAAGCACAGGCTTATCCGCGCAAACCATCTCCAACGTGGTGCGCCGGCTCATCAATGACGGCTGGGCCCAAGAATCCGGCCGTGTGATCCACGGCCCGGGCAAGCCCCGCACCAAGCTACAGCTCGTACCGGACCGGTGCATCGCCGTCGGGATCCACGTAGATTTCTCCGCAGTCGAGTTGGTGCTCATCAACCTCCATGGTGAGGTCCTCACACAGCGCCGGGACCCTTTCGGGGAGAACTGGGCTTCCGTGGACGTGCAGGTGGCTGAAGTACAGCAGCACATTGCCGAAATGCTGGAGGCAACCGGCTTCGGGATGGACAAGCTACTCGGCGTGGGAATCGCATCCTCCGGTTACATCAACACAGAGACCGGCGTGATGTACCACCCGTACATCTGGGACGACGGTTACGCGATCGTTGAACCCCTCAAAGATGCACTCAACTGCCCGGTCTACCTCGTCCGAGACATGGTTGCTGCGACCGTAGCGGAGCGTTGGGTGGGGATCGGACGTACAGATTCGCACTTCATGACCGTCTATGTTGGTGCAGGGCTCGGCGCCGGGTTCGTCTCTGACCACCACGTGGTGGTGGGGCACCGCGGAAACGCCGGGGACTTCACCCACCTGGAAGTCCCATACACCCAAGAAGAGACCTGCCCTAAATGTGGGGCCAACAACTGCCTCTACATCAACCTTGAACCCCCAGCATTGAAGCGGCTGTTCGCATCTGAAGGTGCCGAGCTGCCAGAGTTGGAAGGGATCCCGCCGTATGCGGAAGCAGAGGTTCTGTTGGCGCAGATCACTGACGCCTCGAACGACTCGGAAGCCGTGAAACGTGTACGGGAGCACCTTTCAACGCTGATCGGCGACTGCGTTGGCAAGATTGTAGGCCTGCTCGATCAAGACAAAGTGGTTGTTTCCGGGCCGCTGTGGGAACACGTCCGCAAAGACTACGGGGAAGGCGTAGCCGAACAAGTCCGCTCCCGTGCCGAAGGCGTAGTCGGGGCGCCGGTTGAGGTTGTGCCGACCGAGCTCGGCCCAGGGATCGCCCCACTAGGTGCTGCTTGTGTAGTGCTCGATGCGGGACTCATGCCACGCTGCACGTTCACCGCAAAACGGTAAACAGGCAAACGCGCTGAGCGGTGCAAGCGGTTGCGGAATCGGTCGCTCCAACAGTCGCGCCACTTGTCAGTGCCGTCGGATGTCAGTGCCGCGACTCTTAGTGCCGCAACGCTTAGTGCTGCGACTATTTGGTGCCCCTGGCGGGATTCGAACCCACGGCCTTCCCTTTAGGAGAGGGACGCTCTATCCATCTGAGCTACAGAGGCTTACGTGTTCGTACGCATCGTGATGCACGGAAGCGACAACACGCCTTGTTCATTCTAGCGCCTACTGCGCGCCATCATAGTTCGGGTCATTCCAGCGTTTACGGAACTCGGTGATAAACCACACCACCGGCAGCACGATGACGCAGACGGTGATGACAGCTAACAGTACCCAACGGATGAGGCCGATCACGGCGGTCGCGGTCACCAGTGTGGACCCTGTTGCTGAGAGCATTTCGTCGATCATGATGTGGCTTGCGATGCTGACCGGGATGAATGCGAGGCACGCCCAGATCAGTGTCTGCTTGATGGCTTTGTTCGCAGGCCCCACGAGTGCCGCTACGGCGGCGCCTGCAGCAGCTACGAAAACAGTGAACAGCGTGCCCGCTGCCATGTGTGCGCCCGAGAGCAGCACATGGTGGTCCTTGTTCATCGCAGAACGGATGCCATCCACGGTTGCCGTATCAAACCAGAACAAATGATCAGGCAGGACCGTTCCAACAGCCTGATGCAGTTGAGGCAAGGTGTTCCCGTGGAAATACCACGTCAGTACGGCGGCGGCCACGACGAGCGCGATCACAAACGAACGCGGGCTCATGTTATTGCGTGTGTCGTTGGGATCAGCGCCATGAGGGCTGTGGTTCGCGGCAGAACGCTGGGGCACAGGGGCATTCTTACGGGCAGGGGAATGGCTCGGGCGACGACGTTTACGGGACATGCTTTCTATTATGGGCGACGCCGCGGGCGAAGGCTCAGTCCGCATCATTAGACTAGAAGCGCTATGGATGCCCTCTTCGATCCTTTCGGTTCCTCCCACGCCACCCGTTCCGCGCAACAGCCCGCGCAACGCGTATCGCCTGATGCGCTCGTGGACGGCCTGAATCCGCAACAGAAAGCCGCGGTCCTCCACCGGGGTGCGCCGCTGCTGATCGTGGCGGGCGCCGGCTCCGGGAAGACGCGCGTGCTGACTCACCGCATCGCGCACCTTCTCGCTACAGGTGAGGCACGCCCCGGTGAGATCCTCGCGATCACATTCACCAACAAGGCTGCAGCGGAGATGAGGGAGCGCGTCGGGCAGATCGTGGGGGAGCGGGCACAGAACATGTGGATCTCCACATTCCACTCCACAGCGGTGCGCATCCTGCGTAGGGAAGCCAAAGCGTTGGGCATGAAGTCCAGCTTCAGCATCTATGACGCCCAGGATTCACTGCGGCTGATCACGATGATCGCTAAAGGCCTGGAACTGGACCCTAAACGGTTCGCGCCGAAGGCTCTACAGAACAAGATTTCCGCACTCAAGAACGAGCTCGTGGATCCAGAGGATTACGCGGGCATGATCCAGCAGAACAACCCGTTCGAAAAAGCGGTCTCCCAGGTTTATACCGAATACGCAGCGCGCCTCAAACAAGCCAACGCATTCGATTTCGATGACCTGCTGACACAACTGGTGTACCTGATGCGGGCGTTCCCCGAGATCCGTGATTCCTACCGCCGCCGGTTCCGCCACATCCTGGTCGATGAGTATCAGGACACCAACCACGCCCAGTACGCGTTCATCCGCGAACTCACCGCAGGCGAGTCCCCAGTTGAGGGCGCTGAACTGACCGTTGTGGGTGATACCGATCAGTCGATCTACGCGTTCCGCGGCGCCGACATCCGCAACATCCGGGACTTCGAAGAAGACTTCCCCGATGCGGTGACCATCAAACTGGAACAGAACTACCGCTCAACCCAGAACATCCTGGGTGCTGCGAACGCCGTGATCTCCCACAATTCACAACGGCAAGATAAATCCTTGTGGACCGCGTTGGGTGACGGCGAGAAAATCGTCGGCTACGTCGCCGAATCCGAACAAGCAGAGGCGAAGTTCATTGCCGATGAGATCCTGCGGCTCTCCGACGAAGACGGCATCCGCCCCGGCGACGTCGCGATCTTCTACCGCACCAACGCCCAATCCCGTTCGATCGAAGAACAACTCATGCGGGTAGACATCCGCTACACCGTAGTAGGCGGCACACGCTTCTATGACCGCAAAGAGATCCGCGACGCGATCGCCTACCTCCGGGTTCTGGTCAACACCGCAGACGACATATCGCTACGCCGCATCCTCAACGAACCCAAGCGAGGCATCGGCGATCGTGCGGAAGGGGCCGTTGCGGCGCTCGCCGAACGCGACCGCATCCCATTCTGGGAGGCGCTCTTGCGGGCCGATGAAGCACCCGGGATAGCGACCCGCTCACTCAACCAGGTACGTGCCTTCACCGAGATGATGCAGCAACTCATCACCGTCGCGGAAGGCTCCGGCCCCACCGCCGCCCTCGAAGCGGTACTCGAACAGACCGGCTACCTGCACACCCTGCGGACCTCATCCGACCCGCAAGATGAATCCCGCGTAGAAAACCTCGCAGAACTCGTCGCCGTAGTGAGGGACTTCGAAAAGGAACACCCAGAAGACGGCCTCGCAGAGTTCCTCGAACAGGTCTCCCTGGTAGCCGACGCCGACTCGATCCCGGATCAACCCGACGACTCCGAAGGGGCCGCGCTCGCCGCCGCGGAAGGCCAGGTCACCCTCATGACCCTGCACACCGCGAAAGGCCTCGAATTCCCGGTTGTGTTCCTCACTGGGATGGAACACGGGATCTTCCCGCATCAGCGCTCCCTCACAGACCCCAAAGAGCTCGAAGAAGAACGCCGGCTCGCATACGTCGGCATCACCCGAGCCCGCCAGCGGCTCTATGTTACGCGCGCCGAATACCGTTCGATGTGGGGCCAAGCCCAATACAATCCGGCCAGCCAATTCCTCGAAGAAATCCCTGACGAACTCCTCGACTGGCAACGCGAAGGCACGACCCGCACGCCCGTCGGCGGAACCGGCTTCGCAACCAGCCGCTACAGCAACCGTTGGGGCTCCGACACCGCAAGCTGGGCAGTGCCAGGAGCCGGCCGCAACCGCGGCCGCATGAGTGGGGACCCAGAACCACACACCCTACGTACAGGCCCAGTATCAAACGGAAAACAAGCCGCGGCAGGCCCACCCGTGACCAACTCCGGGCGGCCATACGAGCCGCGGGCCGCATCGGGCGCAAACCCCTCCGGCGACGGCGAAATCCTCGAACTCACGCCAGGCGAGAAGGTCATCCACGCGACCTTCGGAAACGGCACGGTCAAAGCCGTTGCGGGGCAAGGCCCTAAGACCGTGGCGACCGTAGTGTTCGACACCGCAGGAGAGAAACGACTCCTGCTGCGCTACGCGCCACTGAGCAAAGCCTAAGCCAGCGAAAACACCCTATTGTGAGGCGCATCACCACCGGGCTGAACAAGGCGGCCGGCACGCGGTATCCTGAAGAGTGGTGGCGCACGCCGTAGCGCCAAGCAAGGCCACGCCGGCCTTGCACCATCGGCATAAGAATCTAACAAGATCACGGATCATGAGGTTCTGTGTGCCGATGCCGAAACACACTTCTTATAGGAAGAGGACAACACCGTGGACCTGTTTGAATACCAGGCGCGCGACCTGTTCGAAAAGCACGGCGTACCCGTGCTCGCCGGTACAGTCGCGACCACCCCTGAGGAAGCCAAGGCCGCAGCCGAAAAGATGGGCGGCGTCACCGTCGTCAAGGCTCAGGTCAAGGTGGGTGGCCGAGGTAAGGCTGGCGGCGTCAAGGTCGCAAAGAACGCCGACGAAGCCTACGAGCACGCCAAGGCAATCCTGGGCATGGACATCAAGGGTCACACCGTCCACCGCGTCATGATCGCCCAGGGTGCGAACATCGCCTCCGAATACTACTTCTCGATCCTCCTGGACCGCGCAAACCGCAACTACCTGGCAATGTGCTCGGTTGAGGGCGGCATGGAAATTGAGCAGCTCGCAGTAGAGCGCCCAGAAGCCCTCGCTAAGGTTCCAGTCGACCCAACCAAGGGCATCGACGAAGCCAAGGCACAGGAGATCGTTGAGAAGGCCAACTTCGACGCTGAAACCGCCGCCAAGGTCGTTCCAGTCATCCAGAAGCTCTGGGACGTCTTCGTGAAGGAAGACGCAACCCTCGTTGAGGTCAACCCGCTCGTATCCGACGCTGACGGCAACGTTCTCGCACTCGACGGCAAGGTCTCCCTCGATGACAACGCAGAGTTCCGCCAGCCAGAACACGCAGACCTCGTCGACGAGAAGGCTGAAGACCCACTCGAAGCGAAAGCCAAGGAACTCGGCCTGAACTACGTCAAGCTCGACGGCCAGGTAGGCATCATCGGTAACGGTGCCGGCCTCGTCATGTCCACCCTCGACGTCGTCGCCTACGCAGGCGAGAACCACGGCGGCATGAAACCAGCTAACTTCCTCGACATCGGTGGCGGCGCCTCCGCAGAGGTCATGGCTAACGGCCTCGACGTGATCCTCAACGACGAACAGGTCAAGTCCGTGTTCGTCAACGTCTTCGGCGGCATCACCGCATGCGACGCTGTAGCATCCGGCATCGTGAAGGCCCTCGAAATCCTGGGCGACAAGGCAACCAAGCCACTGGTTGTCCGCCTGGACGGAAACAACGTTGAAGAAGGCCGCCGCATCTTGTCGGAGGCTAACCACCCGCTCGTGACCATGGCCACGGGCATGGACGAAGGCGCCGACAAGGCAGCCGAGCTGGCCAACGCCTGAGAAAAGGGAACTGAGAAAACTCATGTCGATCTTCATTAACAAGGACTCCAAGGTCATCGTCCAGGGCATCACCGGCTCCGAGGGCGCAAAGCACACCGCACGCATGCTCGCCGCAGGCACCAACATCGTCGGCGGTGTCAACGCGCGCAAGGCCGGCCAGGTCGTGACCCACGGTGACAAGGAAATCACCGTCTACGGCACCGTCAAGGAAGCAATGGAAGAGACCGGCGCGGACGTCTCCATCGCGTTCGTCCCACCGGCATTCTGCAAGGACGCAGCCGAGGAAGCCATCGAGGCTGAAATCGGTCTGCTGGTTGTCATCACCGAGGGCATCCCGGTACAGGACTCCGCAGAGTTCTACAACCTCTCCCTGACCAAGCTGGGCGAAGACGGTAAGCCGAAGACCCGCATCATCGGCCCTAACTGCCCAGGCATCATCACCCCAGGCGAATCGCTCGTGGGCATCACCCCGGCTAACATCACCGGCGCAGGCGGTGTTGGCCTGGTATCGAAGTCCGGTACCCTCACCTACCAGATGATGTACGAGCTGCGTGACCTCGGCTTCACCACCGCAATCGGTATCGGTGGCGACCCAGTCATCGGCACCACCCACATCGACGCCCTCGAAGCGTTCGAGAACGACCCAGACACCAAGGCGATCGTCATGATCGGTGAAATCGGTGGTGACGCTGAAGAGCGCGCTGCAGAGTTCATCAAGGAGAACGTGACCAAGCCAGTTGTCGGCTACGTCGCAGGCTTCACCGCCCCAGAGGGTAAGACGATGGGCCACGCAGGCGCGATCGTTTCCGGCTCCTCCGGCACCGCGCAGGCCAAGAAGGAAGCCCTCGAAGCCGCCGGCGTCAAGGTCGGCAAGACCCCATCCGAGGCAGCACGCCTGCTCCGCGAGGTCTACCCAGGCTAAGGACGTGTTCTGAGCGCAGCGTGCACGCGCTGACACTCAAACCCTCCACATAAACCTGTTGGTCCCGCACACTTTCTGAGTGTGCGGGACCAACGGGTTTAACGGGGTACTGGCTTAACTAGCCTTCGATGTGGCGTTCTGCTGGGCCGTCGTATGCGGACAGCGGGCGGATCAGCGCGTTGTTGGCGCGCTGTTCCATGATGTGCGCTGTCCAGCCCATGATGCGGGAGCACACGAAGATCGGGGTGAACATCGGGATGTCGAAACCCATGAGCCAATAGGTTGGGCCCGCCGGGTAGTCGAGGTTCGGTTTGATGCCCTTCGCCTCATCCATCGACTTCTCCAACCCGCGATACAAGCCGAGCAGCTCGTGGCGGTCATAGTAATCCAGCATGCGGAACAACGCATCCTGCATGGTCGGCACACGCGAGTCGCCGTTCTTATAGACCCGGTGGCCAAAGCCCATGATTTTCTTCTTCTGAGCCAGCGCATCATCCATCCACGCTTTAGCGCGGGCCTCGGCGTCCTCAGCCGACTCATCGGCCCTGATCCCAAGCTCCTCGAACGTGTGCATCACGGCCTCGTTCGCGCCACCGTGCAACGGGCCCTTGAGCGCGCCGATCGCGCCACCGACAGCCGAATGCAGATCAGACAACGTGGACGTGATCACGCGCGCGGTGAACGTGGAGGCGTTGAACGAATGCTCCGCATACAAGATCATCGAGACACGGAACGCATCCACAACCTCCTCAGCGGCTTCCTCACCGAAGGCCATCCACAGGAAGTTCTGCGAATAATCGAGGTCCTCACGCGGTTCCACAAGCTCAAGCCCGCGACGGCGGCGCTGGTCATAACAAACCACCGCAGGCATCAGCGCGAACAACTCTTGCGCTTTACGCAACTCAGCTTCAGGCGAGTTGTCCTCACCGTCTGGATGCGACGCACCGATCACAGCGGCGGCGGCGTGGCACACATCCATCGGGTGGCACGTGGTCGGCAACTCATCGATCACGCGCTTGAGCTGTTCACTCAGCGCCCGGCCGGAACGCTCACGGCGCGTGAATTCCGCGAGCTGCTCTTCGCTTGGCAACTCACCGTTCCACAGCAACAGTGCGACTTGTTCAACGGAGCATTTCGCGGCCAGCTCCTGGACCGGGTAGCCGCGGTAGAGTAGCGAGTTCGTTTCTGCATTGACCTTGGAAATCGCGGTGGTGTCTGCGACAACGCCGGCAAGGCCCTTATAAATAGTTTGCTCAGTCATGACGCCTCCTTTAAGGCTTGGTTCGATGCCGGAAACGGCACCGATGGTGGGTCAGCTTTAGGCCAGCGGCTTGCCGGGGACTTCGAAATTGAACACGCCAGTGTCGAACTGGTTGTAGGCGTTGTAGTCAACAAGCTCGTACAACCGCGCGCGTGTAAGCATGTTGTCAACCTCTGATTCCTGGGTGCCTTGCGTACGAATCGCGCTGAGCACGCGTTCGATGGCGCCCATCGCTTGCCGCTGCAGCGTCACCGGATAGATGATCATGGACACGCCCGCGTCCTGAAGCTGCTGCTTGGTGAACAGCTGGGACTTACCGAATTCGGTCATGTTCGCAAGCACCGGAACATCAAGGTTGGAAGCCATCGCCTCGAACTCGGCGAGGTCCGCCATCGCTTCAGGGAAGATTGCGTCAGCGCCAGCATCAGCGAGCTTCTGAGCGCGTTCCAGGGCCGCGTCGAATCCGTCTACGCCGCGGATGTCGGTGCGTGCCATGATCACAAAGTTACTGTCCCGGCGGGCCTCGACTGCGGCACGGATTCGCTTGACCGCGGTCTCCTCGTCGACCACGTTTTTCCCATCGAGGTGACCGCAACGCTTCGGGTTGAACTGGTCCTCGATGTGGCAACCAGCTAGGCCTGCGTTCTCAAGTTCCTGGATGGTGCGGGCCACGTTCATCGGTTCACCGAAACCGGTGTCAGCATCAACTAGGCACGGCAGGTCCGTGGTCCGAGCGATCTGGCCGGCGCGGGTCGCTACCTCGGTCAGGGTCGTGAGCCCAATATCCGGTAGCCCGAGCTCGTTAGCGAGCACCCCACCAGAAATATAGACGCCTTCAAAGCCCTGCTCCTGGATGAGCTTGGTGGACAACGGGGTGAACGCGCCCGGGAACTGAGCCACCTCATCGGCCGCCAGCGCCTCACGGAATGCAACACGTTTTTCTTCGGCAGTGACGTTGGAATACAGCATTTTTAGAACACACCCTTCTGAGCCTTTTCAAGGTCAACGCTGGCCTCGATGTTGAGCTGATCCAGCTCGCCCACACCGAGTTCAGGCAGACGCTGCACCGCATCCAGGAAACGCTCGATCTCCTCCGGAGCGACCTTGCCTTCAGCTAGTGTGCGGAACTTGTTAATGTACTGCTCGCGAGCGAACGGGCGCGCACCCAGCGGATGAGCGTCAGCAACAGCGATCTCGTCAGTGATGACCGTGCCGTCCTTCAGTGTGATCTCAACCGAGCCGCCGAACGCCTTCTCCTCCAGATCCAGCGAGTGATAACGGCGGGTCCACTCAGGGTCTTCTTCGGTAGTGACCTTGTGCCACAGCTCCACGGTGTCCGGGCGTTGAGCGCGCTCCGGTGCGTAGGAATCCACGTGATGCCACGCGCCGTCCTGCAACGCAACCGTGAAAATGTATGGGATCGAGTGATCCAGGGTCTCGCGGGATGCCTTTGGATCGTACTTCTGCGGGTCGTTTGCGCCCGAACCGATCACGTAGTGGGTATGGTGCGAGGTCTTGATCAGAACCGACTCGACGTTAGCTGGGTCGGTGGCCTCAGGGTGTTCCTTGTTGAGCTTGCGCGCCAAATCGATCCACGCCTGCGCCTGGTATTCAGCGGAGTGTTCCTTGGTGTATGTGTCCAGTATGGCTCGCTTGGCTTCACCTGCCGCTGGAAGCGGGACGGTGTATTCGGCCTCCGGGCCGGAAAGTAGCCACGCGATCACGCCATCTTCGCCCTCATAGATCGGGACAGGGGAGGTCTGGCCGCGCATCGCACGATCCACCGCCTCAACCGCCATCTTGCCCGCGAACGCTGGCGCGTGGGCCTTCCATGTTGAAATCTCACCCTTACGGGACTGGCGGGTCTGCGTGGTGGTGTGCAGAGCCTGGCCGATCGCCTGGAAGATCGTCTCGGCATCCAAGCCGAGCAAAGTACCGATGCCGGCAGCGGATGCCGGGCCGACGTGGGCGATGTGGTCGATCTTGTGCTCGTGCAAGCAGATTCCCTTGACGAGGTTCACGTGGACCTCGTAGCCGGTCGCGATGCCGCGGATGAGGTCCTTACCGCTTGCCCCGGTGTGCTGGGCTACCGCGAGGATCGGCGGGATGTTGTCACCCGGGTGGGAATATTCGGCGGCGAGGAACGTGTCGTGGTAGTCGAGTTCACGCACGGCCACGCCGTTGGCCCACGCCGCCCATTCAGGGGAGACGGCAGCGTTGTCCTCTGGCGCACCGAAGATGAGCGCGCCCTTGCCCGTGTAGCCACCGTCCGGGGTCACGCGGTGGGTGAGGGCCTGCCCGCGCGCCGAGACGATCGGGCCGCGGTTCAGCGACGCGATAGCTACGGAGGCGTTGTCGATGATCCGGTTGATGATCATCTCGGTGACCTCGTCATCGACCTCGACCGGGTCAGTTGCAACGAGCGCGAGCTTATAAGCCAGCTGCTCTTCGTGCGGCAGGTGCTCTGCCGATGGGTAGGTTCGTACCGTGTGGTTGACAGTCACGTTGTGCCTTCCTTCTGGGCGGTCGTGGCCGCGTGGTTGGGTTCTCAGTTCTACGTTCGATATTCAGTTCTGCTGCGTGGCTTACTCTGGATCGCGCCGCTTACGCTGAGGCGCGGTGCTTATGATGCTGCCCGGTGTTCACGATGCGGCGAGGTGCTTATGATGCTGCACTGAGGTGCCGTTTTTCTTCGGCTTGATGGGTTAGCTCTTTGGATGCCAACGCGTTCTTGAGCGCATTGGATAGGTGGACGCGCGTGGTTGCGATCGCTAGTTGTGGTGAGCCGGACGCGATGGCCTCTGAGATGGCTCGGTGTTCGTTCGCGGCTGCGATGAGGCGATCGGGATTCGATGTGGATAGCCTGCGGACCCGGGCGAGCCGCAAGCGCACGCTTGCCTGGGCTTGAGTTAGATAAGGGTTGTCGGCCGCGTGGTCGATCGCGGCATCCAGCTGGTCGATGAGCTCGTAATAGCCCGGGTGGGCGGTGTGCTCAGCGCTGAGCTTTTGCGCGGTGTCAGCGAAGCTCTGCGCCAGCTCCGTGAACGTTGCAGCGCTAACACCCGCCGCCGTGTTCGCGCGTTGCGCGGCGTTGACGTGCTCTGCTGCGAGGGCAGCTGCTCGGGTGTCAAGCACGTCGCGTAGGTCATAGAGCTTGCGTACGTCATCTTCTGAGATGTGTGAGACGGCGAATCCGCGCCCGCCAGCGGGTTCCGCTAGGCCGTCTGCTACGAGGCGGGAGATCGCCTCGCGAACCGGTGTGCGGGATATACCGAGGCGCTCCGAGAGATCGACCTCGCCGAGGACTGCGCCTGGCCGTAGCCGCCATTGGGTGATGTCAGCGCGTAGTTTCCGGTAGGCGCGTTCGCTGGCTCGCATCGCGTCTCCCTTCCATTGAGAGTCCCGGTTCCAGTGAGTGTCCCGGCAGAGCGCTCCTGAGCGCCCCATGCTCGATTGTATACACAACTAAATGCTTGATGCGAGGAATCAAAGAAATCTCCTGGATTTTCAGATTTATGTATACATAACTATTGATTTGCTTCACTTCGAGGGCTAGCGTGTGATTCACGCCACAGCCTGTGAGGTTGATCTTCGCGGGGTCTGTGACAACTGATCAGCAATCAGCAAACAGGCGAGTTGGGGAGAGGCATCATGACGGGAGAAAACTACCGCGAGGTATATGAACGCAGCATCAATGATCCGGAGGGCTTCTGGCTTGAGGCGGCCAGCGGCATCGACTGGGTCAGCCCACCGAATAAGGCGCTCGATGACTCGAACCCGCCGTTCTATAAGTGGTTTCCCGGCGCCGAAGTGAACACGTGCTACAACGCCGTGGACCGTCACGTGGAGAATGGCCGCGGGGATCAGGCCGCGATCATTTATGACTCCGCGGTACTCGGCAAACAGGAGACGATCACGTACCAAGAGCTCCTTGAGCGTGTATCCGTGTTCGCAGGCGCTCTGCGCGACCAAGGTGTGGGCAAAGGAGATCGGGTCATGATCTACATGCCGATGGTCCCTGAGGCTTTGATCGCGATGTTGGCGACCGCTCGCCTCGGCGCCGTACACATCGGCGTCTTCGGCGGCTTTGCCGCCCGGGAGCTTGCCAGCCGCATCGACGACGGCACACCAAAGGTTGTGGTGACGACCTCCGGCGGTATTGAGCCTTCGCGCCGCATCGAATACATCCCGATCATCGAAGAGGGTATGAGCATCGCCGAGCACAAGCCGACTAGCGTGATTGTCTATGAACGCGACGGTTTCCATACCACTGTCGCGGAGGCTCGCGAGCGCGCCGCTGAGAGCAGGGGAGCGGCATGGATTTCATGGGGCGATGCGGTAGCTGCCGCCCAGCCGGCCGACCCGGTCACGGTCAAGGCCACTGATCCGCTCTATATCCTCTACACCTCCGGAACCACGGGCAAACCGAAAGGTGTTGTGCGCGATAACGGCGGATACGCGGTAGCCGGTGTGTGGTCGATGAAGAACGTCTATAACATCAACCCTGGCGATGTTTCGTGGACCGCATCGGATGTTGGCTGGGTTGTGGGTCACACCTACATCGTGTACGCGCCGCTGCTCGCTGGCGCGACCACGATCGTCTACGAAGGCAAGCCGGTTGGAACCCCGGATGCCGGCGCTTTCTGGCGGGTTGTGTCTGAGCATAAAGCGAAGATCCTCTTCACCGCACCGACCGCGTTGCGCGCTATCCGGAAGATGGATCCGGACGGTGAGCTGAGCAAGAAATACGATCTCTCCTCGATGGAAACACTGTTCGCGGCAGGGGAGCGACTGGACCCCGAAACCTATACGTGGGCCTCTGAACTGCTGAACGTCCCCGTGATCGATAACTGGTGGCAGACCGAAACCGGTTGGCCTATCTGCGCGAACCTGCGTGGGCTTGACCCAATGCCGGTCAAAGCCGGATCCCCAACCGTCCCGGTGCCCGGCTATAACGTGCAGGTGTTGGACCCGATCGGTGAACCGATGCCGGCAGGTCAGGAAGGCAACCTGGTGATCAAGCTACCGATGCCTCCAGGGACGTTGCAGACCTTGTGGGGTAACGATGAACGTTTCAGGTCCGCCTATCTGGACGCCTTCCCGGGCTTTTATGCGACCGGGGATTCGGGCATGGTCGATGAGGACGGCTACGTTTTCGTGATGGGCCGCACCGATGACGTCATCAACGTCTCTGGCCACCGGCTCTCCACCGGCCAAATGGAGCAGGTGGTAGCGGAGCATCCGGCGGTGGCTGAGTGCGCGGTGATTGGCGTTGCGGACCCGCTGAAAGGCCAGCGCCCATCCGGCTATGTGATCCTCAAGCATGGCGTTGAGATCGATGAGCAGCAACTGCGCGAGGAGGTAGTCGCCTTGGTGCGCAAAGAGATCGGGCCGGTGGCCGATTTCAAGCATGTTGCTGTGGTTGAGGCGCTTCCAAAGACTCGCTCGGGCAAGATTCTGCGCAAAACGATGCGGCAGATGGCCGACGGCGAAGACTACGTAGTGCCCTCCACCATCGAGGACGATTCGATCCTGGAGGCGCTTCATGAGGTGCTGACCCGCAAGGGCTAGGCAGGGGCAGAGGTTAGGGCTTCGCCGGGGGCAGAGGGTAGGGCCTCGCTGGGGCAGGCGCTAGGCTCAGCGGGGCAGAGAATGAGGGCCCGGAAGGGCGAAGGAAGCGGCCTCGTGTGTCAACTGATGCGTTCAGTTGGCACACGAGGCCGTTTGACGTCGTGGCGCAGGTTTGCGAGAGGAGATGCGCTTAGACGTAGAGGTCTTTGTTGTCGCTGAGAGGAGCGCCCAGCTCAACAAAGAGGTTTCGGTTGAGTGCGAAGCCTAGGCGGGCTTCGTCAACGATTTCGGCCTGGTTCGCTTGTTGAGCGAAGTGATCCAGGTGGATTCGGTACGCGTCTTTGTAGATTTTCGGCTTATCGATGGTGGGGAACTTCCACATCGTGAGCAATTCGCTCGGAATGTTGTAGTGGCGTGCCACGAGAGCGCCGATCGCTTGGCCGCCGGACAGATCGCCAAGGTAGCGCAGGTAGTGGTGTGCGATGAGCCGCTCAGGGGAGGCCATAGCGCCGACTTCGTGAATGCGCTGGGTGTAGAGCATCACGGCCGTGGTGAGGTCCGGCATCTGGATGCCGAGGTATTCGGTCAAGCCAGCTAGATCGTTGCGGATTGACTCGCTGCGTTCAAGTGCAGGGTCGAGCAACTGCCGGACACTGGGCTCGCACCGCCATGCAGCACAAGCCTTTTCAAGTGCCCTATAGAGCGGCTGATATTGAGCGAGCAGCCGCACGTAGTCCTCGGCGGAGAGCTTGCCTTCCATGAGGTTCTGGATGAACGAAGAGTGTTCCGCCGCGGCATGTTCAGTACGCGTTGCTGATTTCAGTTGTGCTGCGAAAGACGGTGCTTGGGTGGGTGGAGCAGTCATCGGTCTATCTTTCAGGAATCAGTGGCCTTGCGAATCAGTAGATCGCTTTTCTAAGGTCAACCTAACCATGCGATCTTGATTTACGCAAGAGGTCTCTTGCGTTATTCGATAAATTAAGTTTAGGCTTGCCTGTGTTGCTTGACGGTGGCTGTGGGCACCACCCGAAATCACGACATCTCCGCATCTGCACCCGACGCCATTGGGGTGCCCATCAAGCAAGGATCGTAAAAGCTATGAAGCAGAAAACCACCCGTAAGCGAAGCGTGAGGAGGGTTCTGGGTACGATGCTGTCCTTCGCGCTGGCTGGCGCGATGGCATCGGTTCCAGTTGCCACTGCCCACGCGGATACCGGCTCTGCGGCAGAAACAAAGCCCACCATTACGGTGACACCTGCACCCGCTGAGGGCGGCGAAGTCACCGTTACCGGCAAGAACTTCTACCGAGGCGACGATAAGGGCGCCGCAACAGCAGGAATCTATCTGGGCTACGGCCCATCCGATGCGGCGGGCTTTTACCAGGGCGGGAGCCAGAATCCCGTATGGATCGCAGCAGGGAAGAAAGACGAAGACACCGCACGTGGACGCACCGCTCCGCTAAACGCCGATGGCTCGTTCTCAGTCAAGGTCGATGTCCCCGCGCAGTCGCAGCAAAACCTCTCCTTCTTTACCTCCAAGGGCCACGGCAAGGGCATGAGGGACACTAGCCAGGACGCTAAAGCCCCCATTACCTACCTGGAAAAGGCCGAGCCTCAACCGGAGCGGCCTCAGCCTGAGAAGCCTGAACCTGAGCAGCCGGAGCCTCAGCCTGAGAAGCCAGCTCCACAGCCTCAGCCTGAGAAACCTCAGCCTCAGCCGAAACCTCAGCCTCAGCCGAAACCTCAGCCAACGCCTGAACAGCCGAAGCCCGAACAACCGCAGCCAAAGCCAGCGCAGCCAAAGCCAGCGCAGCCAAAGCCAGAGCAGACAAAGCCACAGCCACGCGCGGCGAAGAAGCCTGCCGGCAAGGGCGGCCAGCTCGAGTGGGGCGTCAAAGAAAGCTTCCGTAAATACGTTGTGGGACGTATCGCTAAAGGTTCCGTCGTAACCGGTGGTGGCGCGGCACAGAAGCCAAACAACGGCACCTTCACCTTCCCCAACGGTAAGGGCGCATATAAGAATGGCAAGGGAACCGTGACCTTCGATGGCACTGTGACTTTCAAGGGACACGGCGGCCAGATGAACCTCACGATGTCTAAGTTCGCGGTCAACTTCACCTCTGGCACCACCGCGCAGCTCATCATGACTGTAAAGGCGCCAAAGACCTCTGTCACGGAGGCTGTGGACTTGAAGAACGCGCGCGTTGCGAACCTCACGTTCCCCAAGAACGCCGTGAAGGTCAAGAACGGAAAACTTAGCCTCTCTAACGCTCGAGCGAAGTTGACCAAGGACGGCGCTATAGCCATGGCTGGTTTCTACGAACCAGGAACCGAGATGGACCCTGTATCCATCAAGGCCGCATTGATCACGGGAAACAAGCCGGCACCTCTGCCTGCACCACAGAAGCCAAAACCTGCGCCAAAGCCTGCGCCAGAAAAGTCAAAGCCGGCACCGAAACCTGCGCCAGAGAAGCCGAAGCCGGGACCTAAACCAGCTCCGCAGAAGCCAAGCGTTGACGTGCAGACCCCAGGTTCACAGGGCCTGCAGGTGCAGGGCACCCAAACCCAGGGTGCTCAGGCCCAGGGGTCTGACACTCAAAGCTCTGGCGCTCAAGGCACTGAGGCCGGCCAGGGTAAGAGCCCAGCGGCACCGATTTGCCGCATCGAGAAGACTCCTGGAACCCCAGGCGCTTCAACTCTTTCCTGGGGTGTTAAGAGTTCCTTCCGGAACTACGTCACCGGCGGTATCGCTAAGGGCTCCATCTCTGCCGGCAACGGCGCGGCCCGCACCGCGGACGGGTTCACGTGGGGCGCAGGTTCTGGAGCTCTCACCTCCAACTCCGGAACCGTGTCCTTCCCCGGCAGCGTACATTTCACCGGCCACAAGGGCATCCTCGACACCACTATCTCCGGGCTGCGGGTCAAGGTCACGGGACCTGGCAAGGGCCAGCTGATCGCAAACGTGAAGTCGCAGTCGATGGAAGGTAAAGACCTGTCCGGGAACAACATCGTGTTCGCAACCCTCTCCTTCAGCGGTGACGCCTCCAAAGGCATCAAGAATGCGACGGTAACCCTCACTAAGGAAGGCGCAGCAGGGTTCGCGGGCTTCTATGAGGCCGGCCTGGTGCTGGATCCGCTCACCGTAACCGTGGGGTCTGCAGGCACGGTTGAAAAGGAGATTTGCACCGACCCAGTAACCGGTGAGGTCGTCTCCCCAGACGGAACCAACACACCGGGTGCAGGTAACGGCCCGGCAGGTGCAGGATCCACGTCCGGTTCTGCTGGCGGACAGCTTGCTGCTACCGGCTTCGGCAACGCCACCTTGGCGGGGACCGCAGGCCTACTGGCTCTCATCGGGCTGGTGGTCATGCGGGGCGTGAGCCGTAAAGACTCCGCTGCATAATCACGCCTCCTGGCGTAATTCTGCCCACTCATGCAGCGGAAACCGCGTGTGGTTGTAGCTCCTCCAACGGGCTACAACCACACGCCCTCCTCCATTTCTAACGTCCTCACTCCGACGTGCTCCTAACGTCGTGACAATGTATGTGTAAAGCGATGGGATCATGACTCACAGCTCGCCCTTCGAGAAGACACCTTCCCGCACCACCCGTGTGGCCTTGTTCGGGGCAACGGGGCTGATGCTAATCAGCTTGCTTGCAGGGTGCAGTTCAGCGCCGTCCGCAGGCGAATCGCCGAGTCCGCACGCCACAGCAACGGCGTCCGGCTCAGACGGATCCAGCGGTAAAGATAGCGGTGCCAACGCGGCGGATGCACTGAAACTCACTGGCCCCGCCGAAGCACGCGACATCCCGGATATGAAACCGGTTCTATCCGGTGTGAAACCGGCGCTACCCACCACGGTGACCGATGCACACGGTAAGGAAATCACGGTCACATCAGCCAAGAAAGTGCTTGCGTTGGATCTCAACGGAACCCTGACAGACACGATGGTCGGGCTGGGGTTGCACGACCGGCTGATCGGGCGCTCAAACTCTGACACGAGCGCGCTACTCAAAGACCTCCCCGTTGTCACCAAAGACGGCCACGACACCAACGTTGAGGCGATCCTCAATCTCAAACCGGACCTCATCATCACCACCGAAAACATCGGTGGGGCCGAGTCCTACCGGCAACTGGAAAACGCGGGAATCACAGTGGTGAGGCTCGAACCAGCCACCAGCATCGAGGGGATCCCGGACGGAATCCGCGCGGTTGGAAAAGTGTTCGGCGTGCCAGAAGCTGCAGAAAAACTCGCCAAAGAAACCAAGAAGAACCTCGAAGAAGCAGCCGAATACATCAAAGAACTGCGGTCGAAGACCCCGCGGGCACCTCGCGCCGCCGTGCTTTATGTGCGCGGAACTGGGGGAGTGTTCTTCATCCTCGGCAACGAACACGGCGCTTCCGACATCGTTGAGGCGCTCGGCCTGCAAGATACGGCACGGGAAAACAACATCGAAGGCGTGAAACCCGCTAACGCGGAAGCGCTTTTGAACCTCAACCCAGAGATTGTATTCGCGATGAAACGCGGGATCGAATCCGCAGGTGGAATGGATGATTTCCTCAAACGCCCCGGTATGGCTGCAACAGTGGCGGGCAAGAATAAACGCATCATCACCGCGGCTGATGGCCAGCTGTTATCTTTCGGGCCACGCACACACGAGAATCTTAAAGCGCTCGCAGAAGCCGTGTATCAGGACGGACAAACAAAGAAATGACCCAGACCGTGGCGAGCAATCGTAGCGCGAGGGCACGCGCGGCTTGGCTCACCGGTATCGTACTGACTATCGCCGTGGTGTGTGTTTTGCTGATCTCGTCCGCGGCCGGCCAATACGCGACAACACCCATAGAAGTTCTCAGCTCAATCAAGAGAGTCGTGTTCGATGGGGCTGAACCCACCGACAACCCGACCGACGCCGCGCTGTGGACGATCCGGTTCCCACGAGCCCTGCTCGCAGCAGTCATCGGGGCGAGCCTCGCGCTAGCCGGCACCGTGATGCAAGGCATCTTCGCCAACCCGCTAGCCGAACCAAGCGTTGTAGGCGTCAGTGCCGGAGCGAGCGTCGGCGCGTGCCTCGCCATCGTCTTCGGATACACATCGACCGGCTCCTGGGTCCTACCCGTTAGCGCATTCATCGGCGCGATGACCGCCACCGCATGCGTGTGGATGCTTGCCAAAGGATCGGGTAAGGTCCTGGTACTCACGCTCGTCTTGACCGGTATCGCGATCAACGCAATCGGCGGGGCACTCACCAGCTTCCTGGTGTACCTGGGGGACACGAGCTCGCGCGAAGAAATCATCTTCTGGCAAATGGGCTCCCTCACCGCGGCCCGCTGGGAACAAGTCGGCGTATGCCTCGCTGTGCTCGCCGTGACAGCCCTAGCCATCTGGTTCTATAGGAACCGGCTCGACGTTCTGGCACTTGGGGACGCCGCCGCCCACGGAACCGGAATCAACGTCGAACGGCTACGGTTCATCAGCGTGATCCTCGTATGCATCCTGACCGGAACCGCAGTCGCATTCTCCGGGATGATCGGTTTCGTGGGGCTCGTCGTCCCCCACGCCCTACGGCTCATAGTGGGGCCCTCCCATAAATACCTCGTCCCGCTATCCCTCCTGGGTGGGGCAACCCTGCTTGGACTCGCCGACACCGCGGCCCGCACACTGATCCCGCTCAGCGACATCCCAGTCGGCGTGTTCACCGCACTCGTAGGCGGCCCCGTCTTCATAGTCTTGCTGCGCGGAACCCTCAAAAAAGGAGGCATCAGGTCATGAACGCGCTCGAAGCCGAAGACCTGAGCATCATCGTCAACGGCAAAACACTGCTCGACGCTGTATCAGTGTCCGTGCGGCAAGGGGCCGTGACTGGGATCATCGGACCGAACGGAGCAGGGAAATCGACACTGCTGGCCGCACTCGCCGGCTTCACACACCCACGCCGCGGGGTAGTCCGACTCAACGGGGTAGAAATACACACGATCCCGCACCTGGAACTAGCCCAACAGCGTGCCGTCATGAACCAGAACCCGGATGTCGCCTTCCCCTACACGATCAGGGAAATCGTGGAGATGGGACGCACCCCGTGGGGAACCGACCCAGCCAACAGCACAGCCGTTGAGCAAGCGATCGAACTGACCGGGCTCAGCCACCTACTCGATCGTGAAATCACAACCCTTTCAGGCGGCGAACGCCAACGAACCGCTTTCGCCCGGGTCATCGCCCAAGCCTTCCCCATGTGCACAGGCCGGGTCCTCTTGCTCGATGAACCCACAGCAGCGATGGACGTCGCTTACGCCGAACACACCCTGGCACTGACTCAAGAATTCGCGGCTCTTGGTGCCGCAGTTGTGGTGGTGATCCACGACCTCGACGCCGCCGCATCCTACGCAGATGACCTCATCGTGCTCGATCAAGGCAGGGTCCGCGCCGCCGGAGCCACAGCGGAAGTGTGTGACGCGCGGCTGCTGAGCTCGGTCTACCGGACCTCACTCGAAGTGTTCGAAGTCGCCGGCCGCACACGCATCAGCCCCGTACGCCCCTGCCGGTTCCTGAAACCACGCGACAGCCACAGTGTTAGCCACAACAGCGGCAGCGGCAACAACAGCGCCGGAATCACGGAAAGCTAAGCGCGAGGTGGGGCCTATTCGGCGAGCAGTTCGCGGATGTCGTCCGCGCTGAGGGCGGAAGCGAATCCGTCGCCGCCGTCCATGACGGAGGTGATGAGTTCGCGTTTGGCGTCCTGCAGAGCCACGACCTTCTCTTCGATCGTTCCGGCAGAGACCATGCGGTAGACCATGACGTTGCGGGTCTGGCCGAGGCGGTGGGCACGGTCCACAGCCTGGGCTTCCGCGGCCGGGTTCCACCACGGATCCATGAGGAAGATGTAGTCAGCCTCCGTGAGGTTCAGCCCGAAACCGCCGGCTTTGAGCGAGATCAAGAACACCGGGGCCTCGCCGTCCTTGAACTCTTGGATTGCCTCTTCACGGTTGCGGGTAGCTCCATCCAGGTATGCGTAGTCGATCCCCGCCTCATCGAGTCGGGCGCCAGCGCGTTTGAGGAAGGACGTGAATTGCGAGAACACCAGCGCACGGTGGCCTTCGGCCAGTAGCGAGTTCAGGTAGTCCAACAGAGTATCCAGCTTGGCTGAACCGACATCGGCGAACTCTTCTTCATCCACCAACGCGGGATCCAACGCCATGAGACGCAACGTGGTGAGTGAGGTGAAGATCGTGAATCGGTTCCGGTTGATGTCCTCCACCAGATGCAGAACCTTCTGCCGCTCACGCTGCAGCCGCGTGTCATAGATACGGCGGTGCTCATCCGAAAGGTCGATCGCCAGAACCTGCTCTTGTTTGCTCGGCAGGTCCGTAATCACTTCAGCCTTGGTGCGGCGCAGCATGAACGGACGCACCCTGCGGCGCAACCGCTCCAACGGTTCAACAGCACCCATCCGTTCGATGGGCCGGCCAAACACTTCAGCGAACTTACTGGACGAGGGGAACAAGCCAGGGGAAGTGATCGCCAGTAGTGCCCACAGCTCCATGAGGTTGTTCTCAAGCGGAGTACCCGTGATCGCGAACTTCACGCGAGCCTTCAACTCACGCGCCGTCTGGTGCGCCTTCGTGGATTTATTCTTCACGAACTGCGCCTCATCCAGGATCAGCGCCGACCATTCCACGTCGTGATAAACATCCGAATCCAGACGGAACAGCGTATAGGAGGTCACCACCACATCGTTGTGCGCGGCGACCTCAGCCAGCGACTGAGCCGCTTTCGCCTGTGTATCCCGCACACCGGCAACCCTCACGCCCGGGGCGAACCGGCGCAACTCAGCGAGCCAGTTAGGAACCACCGAGGTCGGCGCGACCACCAAAACCGGGCCGGCGCCGCCCGTCAGCGCGGTGTGCGCGCTAGCGTCCGATACGGCTGAAACGTCTTGCCCGTTCTGATCTTCACTCATCCATGCTTGGCGCATGTGGACTAACAAGGTGATGACTTGCAGCGTTTTACCCAGGCCCATGTCATCAGCCAGGATCCCACCGAGACCCTGCCGCCACAGCGAAGCGAGCCAACGGAAACCATCCACCTGATACGGGCGCAACGTGGCATCGACAGTGTCAGGGACCGGGATTTCACTCGCTTTCTCCGAACCCGTCGCTAGACCGGAGATGGCCGCATACCACGAGTCCGTGCCGGACACCTCGGTAGCTAAACCGGCCAGCTCGTCCCACAGGTTCACTTGATAGCGGGTGATCCGCAACGGGTCTTTCGGGTTCTCTTTCAGCATGTTCGCTTCCTCAATGAGGCTGCGAAGCTGATGGAAGAGCGGCTGATCAAGCGAGACGTAGGTCTTATCCGACATCAGCATTCGTTTCTGCCCAGCTGAGAGCGCCCGCAGAATATCGGCATAAGGGATCCGGCGGTCACCCACCGTGATCATCAAACCTAGATCAAACCAGTCGTTCTTATCCGACTCAACCGTGGTCACCGTGAGCTCGGGGGCCTCGGTGAGTTCCTTATAGACAGGACGCCTACCCACATCGAGCACCCGCACGTGCGGGGTCCGCTCCAAAGCAGGCAGGCCGCGGCGGACGAAGTCGACGGTGGCAAGCCCCTCGAGCGTATGCGAAACCAGGCCGCCGTTACTGCGATGGGGCTCGAGCTCATCCCAGCCGTGATTGACCAAAACCTTCAGCGCCGCGGAACGCAACTGCCCCTCAGCCTGCAAATCGCGGGCGTAATCATCGAGTCCTGCGGCACCGTAATCGATCTCCGAATCGACGACCACCACATCGTCCGGTTGATACGTCGCAACAACAACCAGCGACGGGGGAGTGATCTGCGGCAACGAAACCGAACCATCACGGGACACAAAGGAAACGCGGCGACCTAAACGCTGATACAGGCCCGAGAAGAACTGCTGCTGTTCACCAGCGGGGACCGTTATGGTCGAGGGGCGGCGCACCAAGAAACGAGTCTCCGGCTCCAACGTGTGCTCCACCGGCGCGATCTGAACGGTGTGGCCGTCCTCAGCCAACGCCCACACACCATGCCGACCCACACTGCCCGCCACGACGTCCTCACCTAGGGCGATAGTGCGGGAGCCGATGTCCATCGTCGGAGTTAGCTCGAGGCCCTCATCGCTGCGCTGCGCATCGAAATACACGCGGCCGGCATCAACCAGCTCGATACCGGAGATCTCGCCGGAACCCACGAGTTCGATCCCCAGCTCGTGAGCCTCCTCAAGCAAGGAAAAAACCAAACCGGAGGCGAAATCATCGAAAATGAGCCAGTCGTTATCCTCACCGAAATACAGCTCGCCATTAGCCCTATACAGAGGAACCAACTGGCAGAACCACCGGTGTTGCTCCGGATCCAACGGCAAACCATAGGTCTTGAAAGAAATCGTGTTCCACCGTAAAGCAGAACGAATCCAACGGCCCTGCGGGTTACGGATTACAGGGCGGATCGCCAACGTGAACCGGCTACGCACACCACGCGCACCCACAGCCTTCGGGTTCTGCCCCGCGCCATACTGGCGCCTCGAGGCATCCCGGGAATCACGCAACTCAAACTGCAAACCCAGCGGCTGAATATCCTCAGGTTTCTGACCGTCACGGCCAGCACGCCCGCTCTCCACAATCCGGTACAGAGCCTGCTCCCACTCGGCGTCAACAGGCTGCAGAGCCTCCTCGGCTTCCCGCTCATCCTTCGCCTTCATATGGCGGGCATTCGAATCGATCAGCACAGCGGCGGCATGCTTACAACCCGGCTCCTCGTCCGCGCTGCAGGTCATCTCACCAATCAAGAACCCAGACTGATCCGCAACTAACGTGACATGCGCGTGAGCCTCAACATCGTCATCGACCACCGTGCCGGTCAGCACCAACGCATCCGAATCCCACGAAAGCTCAGACAACCTACCCGCATCAACCAGCATTTTCCCGCGGGTAAAAGAGCCACCACCGACCCTTTTCAGGACCTCACGGGCATCAACCAAAGGAAACTTCGCAGAACTCATCACCGCATAGTTTCTCATCCTGAGGCAGGTGTCATGAAATCGGGGACGTCATGCCGAGGGGTTCTGCACCGCGTGTGGCGGGTTCTATAAGGCGACGGTGCCGAAAGCCAGACCCAGCCCGTAGGTCACAGCTGCGGCGCCCAGGCCGATGAACAGTTGCCGGAACCCACGCGATACCGGGGGAGAACCGGAGATCAGCCCCACAAAGCCCCCCGTGATGAGCAGAGCAGCGCTGACAAGCACGGTAGCCACGAGCACGGCGCCGAGGCCGGACATACCGAAGATGTAAGGGAGGATCGGGATGATCGCACCGATCGAAAACATCACGAAGGACGATGTCGCTGCACCCCACGCGCTGCCGTGCCCGTCGAGCTCCTCATCACCTGGCAGGGAACGCTCCTCATGCGGCAACGGCAGAGACGTAGACGGGTCGCAGTCGCAATCGAAGCGACCCATGCGTTCAGCGGCGCGATGCTCAGCAGCGGCCTGGGACATTCCTCGCGCCAGATACACCAGCACAAGCTCGTTCTCGTCAATATCTAGGTGTGGGGCGGCATGCAAGGTTGCGTGCGTTGGCCGGGAGGCATCCAAAAGTTCCCGCTGGGAACGGATCGAAACGAACTCGCCAGCACCCATCGACAACGCGCCCGCGAGCAGGCCCGCGATACCCGTAAACATCACGATCGACGGCGCAACACCGGTCGCCCCGATACCTAACACGAGCGCGAAGTTAGACACCAAACCATCGTTGGCACCGAACACCGCGGCACGGAAATTACCCGAAAGCCGCATCCGGCCCTCCGTGGCGAGCCCGCGCACAACCTCCTCATGCACCAACTCGTCCGCGGCCATCTTGTCTGGAACATCCGAATCCTTCGCATACGGGTTATTGCCCTCGGCACGCTGGACCAACGCCAAAACGAAAATCGAACCGAAATGCGTAGCCAAAAAACGCAGAAGCGACCGCTGGACCGAAGGCCGCGACGGCTTAGCGTGCTCACCTAAAAGCTCACGCCAATGATCAGCGTGACGCTCCTCAGCTGCGGCGAGCCCCTTCAGAATGCGGGCATCCTCCGGGGACTTCACTTTCGCGGCGAGCGCCTCATAGATCGCGCCCTCCGTCAACTCATCAGCCAAATAGCGGCGCCAACGGCGGATCTGTGCGGGTGTTGGCTCCGGTCGTTGGGAATCCGGGCGCTGGGCTGGAGAGTTATCGTTGGGGTTTTGGGTGGGGGAGGGGTGGGCAGGCGAAGACGATGAGGTACTCACGGGCACCAGTTTAGAAAAACTTTCGACGCCGGTGCCGGGCAAAAAGTTATGCCACCTTTAATTCTCCGGAAGTCTCTGTTAGTCGTTTGGAAGCGTCCGGGCGATCATCTGGTTGAGGATCTTCCGCGCGGTCGGAACGCTCGCGCCGTTCGCATGCACCAGGAACATCGGCGCATCCAGAACACTGCCGCCGGAACCGGAGTTCGTGTCGCTGGTGCGTCGGGAACCGGAGCCTGCGCCGCGGCTGAGCAGGGCAACGGGAGCTGAGGAAGGCCCCGGAATACCAGCGCGGCGGCCACCATAAAGCCACGTGGCCCCCGAACCCACCGCGATCAAAGCCGCCGCAGCGATATCCCACGGCTTCACGGCCGGGCCGAGCACCGCATCGTGCACCCCCGAGGCCAGCCTGCACACATCCACCGTGGTGCACACGTGCCGGCGCACCGTCGCGAAGGCCTGCACCAGGTTAGAAAACTCACGTGCCGCATCGGGGGAGACCTCGAGGGCTTCAGGATGCGGATGATCCGTGACCAGCGCGCACGACGATTCAGCACCGCGGCCAGAAGAGGCACACGGAACCCAAGCATCGGCGCCACCTGCAGAGTCACAGCCGCCTGCAGAGCCAAAGGTGCCTGCAGAGTCAAAAGTGCGCTGCTGAAAGTGACGTTGTTGAGAGACCACAATCCCGTCTGCGCCGATCCATGCGCGCCACATACGCCCCAATGCAGGCGCGCACACAACCCCGGCAACCGGGACACCATCCACGACCGCGGCAACCGAAATCCCGAAATCCGGGAGGCCGTGAACGAAATTGCTTGTTCCATCGATCGGATCAATAACCCAACACACCACTCCTGCCTCGGGAGAGCCGGCCCTGTTCTCGCCAGCGCCATCCTCGCCGGCGCCGGCCCCGCCAGCGCCTTCTTCACCGAGAAACACGGCTTGCGGGGTCCGTGCGCGCAGGAACTCAACCAGTCGGGCTTCAGTCTCGATGTCCGTTGGAGTCACCACATCGTGCGTCGAAGACTTCTGCCGCGCACTCACACCGGCACGCCACGCAGCCTCAACATCGGCCGCCACGGCCACGACCGCGTCCACCGCGATGTCCCGCAAACGCTCAGGCTCCCTGGCCCCGAGCCGCGCAACCATCGCTCCAGCGTCAGGCCACACGCGAGCCTCTATCGCATCGAGCCCCTCCGCCGCATCGATCCCCGTCGCCGCACTGTACAGATCCGAACTCATAGCTTCAGCCTAACCAAGAACACACAAACCAAATGCCAGCCGCCGCCACCTGAAACCGGTGCCATGTGAGGGACGCCGCACCCTCCGTGACCGTGCCACATGAGAAACTAGTTGCGTGATGAAAGACGGTAAAAAACAGCACACCAAACGAGCCCATAAAGAGTTCGCTCTCGCGCTTGAAGACCGTTGGCAAGACTTCCGCCTCAAAATGTCCCAACGCCGTGGAGACAAAGTCGCCGTCGTCCCATACCGCGGCTACGGCCGCAGCGGAGAAAACGGGTGGGTGCGCGTATTCGCACGAGTTGTCATGGCGAAACCCGGGTCACGGCTTGAAGACCTCCACCTGCCCGCAGTCGTTGAAGAAGGCGTGCGCGGGTGGCGTCACTTCATCTCACCCACCGTCGCGGAATACCCCGTCACAATCCGCATCAACGGCGCAACCTATGACGTGTACTCAGACCGCGGCGGCGTGATCGACGAACGCCTCGCCGTGAACCTCGAACCCGGCTGGCACCACGTCGAATTCATCGTCGATGACTCTGAACCCGTCAGCGGTCACGTGTTCATGGTCAACGAGAAACAAAAACACGGGATTATCTGCGACGTCGATGACACCGTTGTAGTCACGATGCTCCCGCGTCCACTACTAGCGGCATGGAACTCCTTCGTCATCGACGAACACGCACGCGTACCAACCCCAGGCATGGCAGTGTTCCTCGACCGCTTCGCCACCGCACACCCCGGCGCACCCACGCTCTACCTCTCCACGGGCGCGTGGAACACAAACCGGGCACTCAGCCGCTTCATGGCCCGCAACCTATTCCCCGACGGCCCGCTACTGCTCACCGACTGGGGGCCAGTCGAAGGCCGCTGGTTCCGCTCCGGCATCCAACACAAAGTAGACAACCTACGCCGCCTTGCTAGAGAATTCCCCGACATCTCGTGGCTACTGGTCGGTGACGACGGCCAAAAAGACCCCAACATTTACGCCGAATTCGCCCGCCGCTACCCAGACAACGTGTCCGCGATCGTGATCCGTCAACTCACCCCATCGGAAGCCGCGCTCGCCGGCGGGCGTAACGCCGCCATCATGAACACGACCCCGGGTGTCCCGTGGGTCTATGAGCCCGATGGCGGGCGCATCGCCGCCCGGCTGGCCGCCTTGGGCCTCATGCCAGAAGCCCCCGACGCGCTCCATCCGGACCACTAGCCCCGGCGCCAGAACAGGTGCTGAAACCAGCGCGAAGCCCGCGCTGAATCCAGCGCCGAAATAGGCGCCAGATCTTGCGTCGAAACAAGCCCCCAAGCAGGAAGGACAGCCACGTGAGCCGCCAAACCGTCTCTGTGCCACTACGGTGGGCAGACATGGACGCCTACGGGCACATCAACAACGCCAACCAGATCCGCCTCATGGAAGAAGCCCGCGTCGCCGGCTTCGGCGTCCCCGGCGGAACCGGCTCACCAGTAGGCCGCGAAGGCAAAAACGACCTGTTCGAAAACGTCGGCGAGGGCATCATGATCCTCGTCGTCGAACACACCATCCGCTACCTAGCGCAACTTCCATACCGCGACGTACCTGCCGCCGTGGACATCTGGATCTCCGACATCAAACCCGCAACCTTCACCGTCAACTACGAAATCCGCGACGGTCACGACGGAACCCTCTGCTCACGCGCCAAAACTCTCATGGCGCTCGCCGAGGGCGAGACGGGGCGCCTCATGAGAATCCCGGCCGAGATCCGCGAAGCCATGCAGGTATTCACAGACGAGAACCGGGACAACGAATAATCCGCGCCCAACACACCGTCAATTCGATGCGCTTAACGCACGGTGTGTTCCGCGCGCTTAACGCACAGTTCCTTCGGCGCGCCTAACGCACGACGGTCGCGCCGGCCTCCTCGAGGGAGGCCAGTGCCGCTTTCGCCGCGTCAGCGTCCACGTAAGCGGTGTGCTGGTTGAGCACGGTGACGGTGAAACCGTTGGCTAGGGCGTCGCGCGCAGAGGCCAGAACGCAGTGGTCGGTTGCGATCCCCACAACATCAAGCTTGGTGATGCCCTCCTCTTTGAGGATCTCGGCGAGGCCGCTGCCGTCATCGGATACACCCTCGAAAGCCGAGTAGGCGGGGCTTCCCATGCCTTTACGGACCTCAAGCTCGATGCGCGAGGCATCAAGATTCGGGTGATATGCCGCGCCCTCGGTGTTGGCTACACAGTGGACTGGCCACGTGGTGGTCCAGTTCGGTTCCTCACCAGCTGGAGCGAAATGGCCGCCATTATCGCCTTCCGGTGAATGCCAATCCCGTGATGCCGCGATCAGCTGATAGTCGTGGCCCGGAGCTGTCAGCGAGTTGATGGACGCCGCAACCGCGGCTCCGCCATCACACCCCAAGGCACCACCTTCAGCGAAGTCGTTCTGCACATCCACAATCAGTAGCGCGCGGCCATTCGCGGCGCCCTCGCGGCTCTGGCCAGCAACGTTGTCAGCTACCATCGTTTTCCTTCTTTCCGGTGAAAGGACGCCCAGTGAAGGGACGTCTCCTAGGCGGGAACCCAGTTCGCGCCTTACTTAGCTGAGAGTGCCGCGACCTTTTTCTGGGCTGCTTTGTGGGCGCGGGCGGCCTTGCGTTCCTCACGCTTGGCCGCCACTTTCGCTTCGCTGCGCTTGTAGCCGCCGAAGAGCAACGCGCTGAGACCGGATGCCGCGGTCACGATCGCCACGGCCTCCTCTGCACCCACCTTCTTGGCGAGTGGATGCGAGTAGCCGAACGCGCCAAGATAGATCCCCAGTAACACAAGCGCGCGTGGCCAGCCGACCTTCTTGACCCAAATGAAGGTAGCGAAGATGCCGCAGACCGCCAACACGGCGCCGCCAAGCGGACGGTTCTTGGTGCGGCGGGCAACCTCGAAGCCGCCCACGAGTCCGGTAGTCGTCAAGAGTGGAGTAGTCAGATTAGCCATAAGGCTCTCCTTATGTGTGGAAAAGCGTCGAGAAGACAAGCCGGGGCGGTGCCGTTCTGCACCGCCGCCTGGCGTTAGTTGGAATCGTCCTTACCGGAGGTTTCTTCCGGTTCCGGCGGGGTGTGGGAAGCCTGGCGGATTATGCTCAACACGGCAACCACGCCACCGAAGCCCGCGAGTGCTTTCAGACGCCTCTTCTTACGTTTAGGGTCCATCGGCTCAGGACCAATCGGGTTGGTCATCAAACGCAACTTACGGCCTTCGAACACGTCCTTGGCGTAGGCCTTTTCCTTCTTCTTGATCCCAGAAACCGAGCGAGGCGGAAGCAAGACCTGTTCCTCAGCGATCAGGCCCGCGGTGAGCTGGCGTGCACGCTGAGCCTCAACATCGACCTCCGCACCCAAGACCAGTACGCAGTTGATGATCCAGATCCACATCAGACCAGCAATAGCACCACCGATGGAGCCGTAGGTCTTGTTGTAGTTAGCGAAGTTGGAGAGGTACCACGCGAAACCGGCGGTCGCCAACGCCATCGTGACCAGCGCGAACGTGGCACCTAGGGTGACCCAGCGGATCTGCGGGCGGCGCACGTTCGGGGTGAAGTTATACAGCAGGCCGATCATGACGATCGCAACCAGGATAAGAACCGGCCATTTCAGGATGTTCCATGCGGTCACGGCCTCAGCGCCTAGACCGATCCAGCTGCCGATCATGGACGCGAAGTCACCGGAGACCAGCAGCAACAGGATGCAGATCACCGAACCGAACAGCAACGCGAGGGTGATGAGGTACATCTGGATGCGCAAGAACATTGGGGCGCGGCCCTCTTCAACGCCGTAGACGGTGTTGATCGAGCGGGAGAACGCGTTGACGTAGTTCGAGGACGTCCACACGGCACCGAGGACACCGATGACGAAGAACAACCCAGCGCCGCCGCCTTCAGTCAGGCTCGTGATGGGTTCTTCGAGGACTTTCGCCATCTCCGGGGAGCCGACGTCCTGAACGGTGTCGAGTAGCAGTTTGGTGGTCTCTTCGCCCTGGCCGAACAAGCCCAGCGTGGAGACGAGGGCGAGCAGTGCCGGGAACATCGCGAACACTGTCCTGTAGGTCAGGGAAGCGGCCATGTCCATGCCGCCGTCGCGTGTGAACTCGCGTAGCGCTCTACCGAAAATGTATTTCCATCCGGCTGCCGGAATTGGTCCGGCTTTGTCCATGCGTTCCTCGATCGCTTCTTTCGCGTCGGGGTCTGCCGTGATGCTTCTCTCCACGGTGGGGGCCTTCCTGATGGATGTTATTCATCTAGAGCCTAACCATCTCACAGATCGGATGCCACACTTTGGAGGTTTTGGGGCTCAAGGGTGGGCGATTTCGCCGCGCCTGCGTGTGGTGTGGGTTCTAAGATGGCACGATCGGTGGTGAAGCATGCGGCGTGGCCGTGGATGCTGAAGTGAGTTTGTTGAGGGATGTTGCAGGATGCCTACGGATTTTAAGGATTCGCGCGACGCCGGCGGAGCCGGGGACGCTGAAACGTCATCTGAGGCCGGTAGTCCACGTGATGCTGAGGCGGCGGCAGCCGGTGAGGGTGCGGCGGAGCAGCTCGTGTATGGGGTAGGGGATGAGCGTGTTTCTTTGACGACCCGCACCCGCGAGGCTCTGTACCGTTTCCGCGTGGGCTTGCAGGAGGGCATGCCGCTTCCGTTGGTGATCCAGGGCGGTATTGAGGCGATCCAGGTGTATGTTCTGGGTTTGCTTGTTGTTGCGCTTCCGGTGGCTGGCGCCGCGATGTCTGGTGGCTGGTTGGGCGCGGATGTCAGCGAGGTCGCTCGTGTCACGGGGCGGTGGTGGCTGTTGGGGCATGGGGTTCCGTTGGTGCGTTCCGAGGCCGCTATTGGCGGGGCTGGCACGATGTGGTTCTTGCCTCTAGGTTTTGTTGTGTTGCCTGGCTGGTTGGCGTGGCGTGCTGGGCGGCGGTTGGCGCGGGCCTCGTGGTCTGATCAGTTGTGGCAGGCGATGCTGGGTTCGCTTCTGGTGTACGGGGTGCTCGGGATTGTGACGACGTGGTGGGCGTCCTCTGAGCTGATTGCTTCGCCGTGGTGGGGCGCGTTGTTGATTCCGTTGGTGATTCACGGGCTCGGTTTGATTGGTGGCGCGTGGCGTGAGGCGGGTTCGTTTGGCCGGTTGATTGGTTTTAATGCGGCGGAGCGGGTGCTTCACCATTCGCAGTATCAGCGGTGGGCTGGCTCGTATGTGTGGGCTGTGGTTCGCGCTGGTTTTGTGGGGCTTGTGATGGCTGTGGGGTTGGCTTCGGCGGCGTTCACGGTGCAGTTGGTGCTGCATTGGGTTGATGTGATCAACACTGTGATGCGCCTGAATCCGGGCCTGTGGGGTGGTGCCGCGTTGATGTTGCTGCAGCTTGTGTTTGTGCCGAACATGGTGATGTACACGCTGGCTTATGTCAGTGGTGGCGGGTTCGCGTTGGGTAGCACCACCTCGATTTCTGCGTTTGGTTCGTTCGGGACGGATATGCCTCCGTTGCCGGTTTTGGGGATGTTGCCGGATGGCCCGCAGGTGTGGGTTGTGGCTATCCCGGTGCTTGCTGGTGTTGTTGCCGGCTGGTGGTTTATGCGTGAGGGCGAGAACCATTTGGAGGAGTGGTTGACTCTTCGTTTTTCGCAGCGCTGGATTGGTGTGACGTTGTCTTCGCTCATGTTGGGTTTGTTGGTGGGCGCGGTCTCTGCAGTGGGTTTCGTGGTGTTGGCTTTGTTGTCTTCTGGCACGTTGGGGCTGGGTATTTTCACGTGGATCGGGCCGCACGTGTGGGTTTCGGCTGGCTTGTTGGTTGCGGAGATCGGCGTGGGCGCTGTGCTCGGTAATGTTGCTGCGCCGTTGTTTGAGCGTGACCCGGTTTTGGATGACTGAGTCTAGGTAGGGTTTGGGTATGCGTGCTGTTGTTCTGCTTTCTGGGTCTGGTACGAATTTTCAGGCTGTTGTTGATGCGGTTTCCGCTGGCCGGTTGACGGGTGTGGAGATTGTCGCGGTGGGTACGGATCAGCCGGGGGCGGCTGGTTTGCATCGGGCTGATGTTTTGGGTGCTGAAACGTTTGTGGTGGACCCTCGGGATTACGATGCGCGTGCTGGCTGGGATGCGGCGTTGGCTTCTGCGGTGGCTGGTTTTTCCCCGGATGTGGTGGTGTGTTCGGGGTTTATGCGGATTCTGGGGGCGGCGTTTCTGGAGCGTTTCGGGGATAGGACGGTGAATACGCATCCGGCGTTGCTGCCGTCTTTCCCTGGTGCTCACGGTGTGCGGGACGCGTTGGCTTATGGGGTCAAGGTCACCGGCTGTACTGTGCACTGGGTTGATGCTGGGGTGGATACGGGCCCGATCATCGCTCAGCGTGCCGTTGAGGTGCGGGATGGTGAATCCCAGGATGAGCTGCATGAGCGGATCAAGGTTCAGGAGCGTTCTGCGTTGATTGAGGTTTTGCAGGGCTTGGCTGATGGCGTGATCAGCTTCCCTCACGCGGAGGCCTGACGCGTAGACTGGGTGTGCCTGCCGTTTCGCGGCGGGCGCTTTCTGGTGCGCACGTGTAGTGCGTCTTGTTCCGCGATTTCTCCTGAGGAGCCTTTTCTCGTGACCGTTCAGGATTCCACGCCCACGACTGTTCCGATTAAGCGTGCACTGATCTCTGTATATGACAAGACCGGTTTGGAAGATCTAGCCCGCGGCCTGCATGAGGCCGGCGTTGCGATTGTCTCTACCGGTTCTACTGCTGGCCGTATCGCTGATGCGGGCATCCCGGTGACTGAGGTCTCTGAGGTGACGGGGTTCCAGGAATGCCTTGAAGGCCGTGTGAAGACGCTGCATCCGCGGGTTCACGCCGGTATTCTGGCGGACCGCCGTAAGGATGATCATGTTCAGCAGCTCAAGGATATGGAGATTGAGCCGTTTGATCTGGTGGTTGTGAACCTGTACCCGTTCGTTGAGACGGTGCGTTCGGGCGCTGACCAGGACGCGGTGATTGAGCAGATCGACATCGGCGGCCCGTCGATGGTGCGTGCGGCAGCTAAGAACCATCCTTCGGTTGCTGTGGTGGTCAACCCTGAGTTCTATGGCCAGGTGGTTGAGGCGGCCCGTGGTGTGGGCTTCGACCTGGCGACCCGCCGTCGTCTGGCTTCGCTGGCTTTCGCTCACACTGCCGCTTATGACAACGCGGTTGCCGCGTGGACTGCGGCGCAGTTCGGTGATCCCGAGGCCGCGGAGGCCCCGGTGTTCCCGCCGTATGCGGGCTTGTCGCTTGAGCGTGCTGAGGTTCTGCGTTACGGCGAGAACCCGCACCAGCCAGCAGCGCTGTATGTTGATCACGCCGCGTCCCTGGGTATTGCTCAGGCTGAGCAGTTGCACGGTAAGGCGATGAGCTACAACAACTATCAGGACGCGGACGCGGCAGTGCGTGCCGCCTATGACTTCGATGAGCCTGCCGTTGCCGTGATTAAGCACGCGAATCCGTGCGGCATCGCGGTCGCGACCCCGGGCGCTGAGGACCCGATCGCTGATGCGCACCGTAAGGCCCACGGAACCGATCCGTTGTCTGCTTTCGGTGGCGTGATCGCGGCTAACCGCCCTGTCACAGCGGGTATGGCGCGCACGGTTTCTGAGATCTTCACCGAGGTTGTTGTCGCCCCGGGCTTCGAGGACGAGGCCGTTGAGATCCTTTCGAAGAAAAAGAACATCCGCCTGTTGAGCCTGCCTGAGGGCTTCACGCAGGACACGGTCTCGATCCGCCAGATCTCCGGCGGCGCACTGCTCCAGACCACCGATCAGCTCGATGCCCCAGGCGATGACCCAGAGACCTGGACCCTGGCCGCAGGCGAACCAGCCGATGAGAAGACCTTGGCTGACCTCGCATTCGCGTGGCGTGCCCTGCGTTCGGCTAAGTCGAACGCGATCCTGCTCGCCAACGATGGCGCCGCGGTCGGCATCGGGATGGGCCAGGTCAACCGCGTGGATTCCTGCCGGCTCGCGGTCGAACGTGCCAACACCCTCGGTGTCACAGTCGCATCCGACGTCAACGCCGCAGGCGGTGCTGAGGCCGACGCCAACGCACAGTCGGAGGAACGCGCACGCGGTGCCGTGGCCGCATCGGACGCTTTCTTCCCGTTCGCTGACGGCCCGGAGGTCCTGATCAACGCCGGTGTGCGCGCGATCGTCCAACCGGGAGGATCGGTGCGTGACCAAGACACGATCGACGCGGCGAACAAAGCCGGCGTGACGATGTACTTCACCGGCGAACGCCACTTCTTCCACTAAAGAAGCCAGCTAGAGAGGCCGGTGTGGTTGATTGCTCGTGAACGCGTGTTCGGCAATAAACCTCACCGGCCTTCTTGCGACCATCTAGAATAGAGGCGAGTGTGCCCCGCCAAGCTCAGGGCACAAGTCAACTCATCAGCGACTGTTGAGGGAGAACGCCACCACATGGCAAAAATCATCTATACACACACTGACGAAGCGCCGATGCTGGCCACGCACTCGTTCCTGCCGATGGTTGAGGCTTTCGCCTCCCAAGCGGACGTGCCGATGGAGACCCGCGATATTTCGCTGGCTGGCCGCATTATCGCAACGTTTTCTCACTTGCTCCCGGAAAACCAGCGCATCAACGATGCACTGGCCGAGCTGGGCGAGATGACCCAGAGCCCGGACGCGAACATCGTGAAGCTACCGAACATTTCGGCTTCTGTTCCACAGCTAAAGGCAGCCGTTGCTGAGCTGCAGGGGCAGGGCTATGACCTGCCGGACTTCCCAGATGAGCCAAAGACTGACGAAGAGCGCGAGATCCGTGAGCTCTACGGCAAGGTCATGGGTTCGGCCGTGAACCCGGTTCTGCGTGAGGGTAACTCTGACCGCCGCGCACCGCAGTCGGTCAAGAGCTACGCGAAGAAGAACCCACACTCGATGGGTGAGTGGACTAAAGAATCCAAGACCAACGTCGCGACGATGGGCAAGAACGACTTCGCGTCCAACGAGAAGTCCGTTGTCCTGGAGAAAGACGACGAACTCACCATCCGCTTCACCCCTGCCGGTGGCGAGGCTAAGGTTCTCAAGCCTGCGTTCAAGGTGCTTGAAGGCGAGGTTGTTGACGGTACCTTCATGTCTGTGAAGGCGCTCGATGCGTTCCTCAAGGAACAGGTTGCACGCGCTAAGGATGAAGGCATCCTGTTCTCCGCGCACCTCAAGGCGACCATGATGAAGGTCTCCGACCCGATCATCTTTGGCCGCGTTGTGCGCGCATACTTCGCTGACCTGTTCGCCAAGTACGGCGAGAAGCTCGCTGAAGCCGGTTTGTCCCCGAACAACGGCCTGGCCTCGATCATCTCCGGCTTGGATTCCCTCGACTCCGAGACGGCCGAAGGCGTCAAGGCTGAGATCGAGAAGGCCTACAACGAAGGCCCAGCGATCGCGATGGTCGATTCCTCGCGCGGGATCACCAACCTGCACGTCCCATCGGACATCATCGTTGACGCATCCATGCCAGCGATGATCCGCACCTCCGGCCAGATGTGGAACGCGGACGATAAGACCCAGGACACCCTGGCGATCATCCCAGACTCCTCCTACGCGGGCGTCTACCAGACCGTGATCGAGGACTGCCGCGCCAACGGTGCATTCGACCCAGCAACCATGGGTACCGTCCCGAACGTTGGCCTCATGGCCCAGAAGGCCGAAGAGTACGGTTCGCACGACAAGACCTTCCAGCTTGAGGAAGACGGCACAGTTGAGGTCGTCAACTCCGCGGGCGACGTCCTGATCTCCCACGAGGTTGAGGCCGGCGACATCTGGCGTGCATGCCAGACCAAGGACCTGCCGATCCGCAACTGGGTTGAGCTCGCAGTTGAGCGCTCCCGCCAGTCCGGTATGCCAGCTGTGTTCTGGCTCGATGAGAACCGCGCACACGATGCGAACCTCATCGAGAAGGTCAACACCTACCTCAAGGACCTCGACACCGACGGCCTGGACATCCGCATCCTCGCCCCGAAGGAAGCAACCCAGTTCTCGGTGGACCGCATCCGCAAGGGTGAGGACACCATCTCGGTGACCGGTAACGTCCTACGTGACTACCTGACCGATCTGTTCCCGATCCTCGAGCTCGGCACGTCTGCGAAGATGCTCTCGATCGTCCCGTTGCTCGCTGGCGGTGGCCTGTTCGAGACCGGCGCTGGCGGTTCCGCACCGAAGCACGTCCAGCAGCTCGTTGAAGAGAACCACCTGCGTTGGGACTCCCTCGGCGAGTTCCTCGCTTTGGCTGAATCCTTCGAGAAGTTCGGCCGCCAGACCGAGACCCCAGCAGCTGAGGTTCTCGGCCGCGCACTCGACGCAGCGACCGGCACGTTCCTGGATGAGAACAAGTCCCCATCCCGCAAGGTAGGCGAGCTCGACAACCGCGGCTCCCACTACTACCTGGTCCGCTACTGGGCTGAAGAGCTCGCCAAGCAGACCGAGGACGCACGCCTCGCGGAGGTCTTCGCACCTGTTGCGAAGGCACTGGTTGAGAAGGAAGAGCAGATCATCTCCGAGCTCAACGGCGCACAGGGTGTGGCTGTTGAGCTGGGTGGCTACTACCGCCCAGACGAGAAGAAGGTCTCCGAGATCATGCGGCCATCCGCAACCCTCAACGAGATCATCGACGGCCTCAAAGCTTAAGTTTCTCGCTGATACAGCGAACGGGCGGCGTGACCACATGGTCACGCCGCCCGTTCGTTTACACGTCAGTGTGTTTGTGTGGCAGCGCCGCAGTGCTTTAGCTGCTTAGCGCTGCTGCGTGGCGGCGAGCCAGGCCGACGTAGGTTTCAGCGGACGTTGAGAGTGCAGCGACTTCCTCGTCGGTCAGTTCGCGGCGAACCTTCGCAGGAGCCCCGGCGACCAGCGAGCGCGGAGGGACCTCCATACCCTCCAGAACCAGCGCGCCAGCGGCGATGAGCGACTGCTCGCCGATGACCGCGCCGTTCATGATGGTCGCCGACATCCCGATGAGCGTGCCATCACCCACCGTGCAGCCGTGCACCACTGCGGCGTGGCCGACCGTAACGTCATCGCCGAGCGTGCACGGGTACTCAGGGTCAGCGTGGACCACCACGTTATCCTGCAGGTTGGTGCGGGCGCCGATGCGGATCGGCGCGGAATCCCCACGGACTGATACCCCATAGAACGCCGAAGAGTCTTCTGCTAAAACTGCATCGCCACTTACCGTGGCGGTTGGGGCTAGGAATGCGGCAGCGCCCACGTCAGGGGTGCCGTTATCGAGTGCAATGATGTGTGCCATGTAGCAAGCCTACTGACGCAGGCCCACTCTTGCATCCAAAGCCGTTCAGTCTTGTTTCCAGTAGCTCGGCATCTCTGGAGCATCCTGGGGATCGAACCCTTCGGTAGGCACGGTTTGGTCGGGGCAGCGTTTCAGGACCTGTTTCATCGCGTCCTTTTCGGCCTGGGTGACCCACAGTTTATAGCGGGACTTCACGGCGATCTGGCGGGCCACCATCGGGCACCTGTAGGACTTATTGGGTGGGAGCCAGCTTGCGGCGTCGCGGTCAGATTTCTGCTGGTTGAGTGGCCCGGAGACCGCGAGCAGGTTCAGCGGGTCATTCGCGAGCAAGATCCGTTCGCGTTTGCTCAAGTTCTGGGCGCCCTTCTGCCACGCGTCAGATAACGCTACGACGTGGTCGATCTGGACCGCCTCGGAGGTGCGGGGGCCGCGCTGAAAGTTGATCATGTCGCCCGAATACGGGTCACGGAGGACGCCTTTTTCGACGCCGCAGCGGCCTTGTTGGGTGATATCGCTCAGGTCTCGCTTGAGGATGTCGTCGCGGGTGCGGCAACCGTTACGGTCGGTATCGAGCCACGCCCGCCCGAAAGACTCTTTACGGTTATAGCCGGTCTTAGGCGCGCGGCCCTTGACCTCGAGGGTCTCCAGGACTGCTGCCGCATTATGAGACCGCGCGGGATCAGTGGCTCTATTGTCACCCGGCGCGGTTTGGGACGGCGCTGCTTTGGAAGGCGCGGTTTTGGAAGGCGCCGGCGTGGAAGGTGCGGTCGCGCTGGGCTTGCTTTCACCCGGCGCGGTTTCATTCGGTGCGGTTGAACTACCGTTGATGGAGAGCTTACCGATCACGAAAATCAAGAGCGCAGTCACAGCAAGGGCCATGAGTTTGTTAAATGTTTTCTTGAATTTTCGTGAGGCGCCAGACTTTCGTTGCATACCGAGCATCATCCACCAACCCGCGCTCGCGCCGCGAGTTCGGCTCGCCATGCACGCGTATGTGAAGCATCACGCAACGGGATCTACCGCCATAATGGATGAATCATGCAGTGCGATTATTACGATGCGGGAGTGTGTTTATCCTGCACGCTCATTCAACAGCCCTACGCCCAACAGGTTGAACTCAAACGGAGCCAGGCTCAAACGTTGCTCGAGCCGTACGGGCCAACGGCCTGGCTTGAACCGTTCACTGGGCCTGAGCAGGGCTACCGCACCCGCATCAAAATGGTGGTGGGCGGAACCTATCGACGCCCGACTTTCGGGATCCTGGACCGGGAGCGCCGCGGTGTGGACTTGCGCGAATGCGGGGTGATCCACCCGGAACTGACCCGCATGTTCGGGCTCATTCATTCGCTCATCCGCATCAGCAAACTCGCCCCGTATTCCGTCCCCGAGCGCACAGGCGAGCTCAAACAAGTCCACATGACGTTGAACGAAGCCGGGCAGATCATGCTGCGATTCGTGATGCGCTCCCGCGCCGGAGTCAAAGCCTTGCGACCGAACCTGGCCGGCTTCCTCGAAAGAGCCCCGCACATCGTGACGGTGACAGCCAACCTGTTGCCGGATCACGTCGCGCTCGCCGAGGGAGAAGAAGAAATCCATCTAACCGGTGAAACCACGTTCCCGCTCACGATCAGCCGCCTGCCGTTGCGGGTTCGTCCGCAAGGGTTTGTGCAGACTAATCAGGCGGTTGCCGAGGGGCTTTATGCCCAGGCGGGGGAGTGGATCGCAGCGGCCTCGCGGGACAGCCACGTAGGGCCTCCGGAGACCGTGTGGGATCTGTATGCGGGCGTTGGCGGTTTCGGGTTCACAGCGGCCCAAGCCGGGGCCGGGCACGTGATAGGCGTTGAGACCTCCTCCGAGGCGGTCGCTGCCGGCAACGCCGCGGCAGCGGCACAGGGTATGGCCGCGGTCGAGTTCATCGCGGCTGATGCGACGCAGTGGGTTCGCGAGAAACCTGCGCCAGAGCTCATCATCGTCAATCCGCCTCGGCGCGGACTAGGTCCAGACCTGCCCGTGTGGCTCAACGAATGCGAAGCCGAGAGCATCATCTATTCGAGTTGCAACCCCACCACGCTCGCCCGTGACCTCGCCGCGATGAGCAACTGGAGCATCGAGCAGGCGCGCTTGTTCGACATGTTCCCTCAAACCCCGCACATGGAGGTCATCGCGCTGCTGAGCAGGTCTTAGTCGAAAACGGCAGGGCTTAGTCGAAGACAACAGTGCGGTGGCCGTCCAGGAGCACGCGATGCTGGGCGTGCCACCGTACCGCGCGCGCGAGCGTCTGTGCCTCGGTAGCGCTACCTTGCTGCACGAGCTCTTCCGGGGTGCGGTCGTGACGCACCGGGGTCACGGCCTGGTCGATGATCGGGCCTTCGTCGAGGTCGCTGGTCACATAGTGCGCGGTGGCGCCGATGAGTTTGACACCGCGGGCATGCGCCTGGTGGTACGGCCGGGCCCCCTTGAAGGAGGGCAGGAACGAGTGGTGGATGTTGATCGCCCGGCCAGATAGTTCGTTGCAGAGCTCATCGGAGAGGATCTGCATGTAACGGGCGAGCACCACGAGGTCGATCTCGTGCTCAGCAACAAGCTCCCGCAGCTTCGCCTCGGCGTCTGCCTTGGTGTCTTTCGTGACCGGGATGTGCGTGAACGGCACGCCATAAAACTCAGCGAGCGGCTTCAACGCGGTGTGGTTGGAGACAATGAGCGGCACCTCGATCGGCAGGTAGCCTGCGTGCTGGCGGCTCAACAACTCTTCGAGCGCGTGCGGGGCCTTTGAACACATGATGAGGGTCCGCAGTGGCGCGTCCGCGTCCCACACCTTCAAATCCATCTGGAACTGCTGAGCGACCGCGCGGAGATGAGCCTCGACATCGACGGTGGGCAGACGCACGTCCGCTTCAATCCGCATGAAGAACGTGCCGGTCTGGTCAGAACCGTACTGCTGGGATTCCACGATGTTGCCGCCGGCTTGAAACAGCGCCCCGGTCACGTGGTGGACGATGCCCGGCTGGTCTGGGCAGGACAAGCTCACCACAATACGGTGGCTGCTGTTGACATCGCGGTGGCTAGTTTTGCGCTCCATAGGGTTCACGATAGCGGGGGCTTGCGGTGGGGTTGCTATTCGTTGAGTTGCTGCGTCGAGTTATGTTCGGTGTCTGATGGGTGTTCACGGGCTAGAATGGAGGCGTCCGCCGTGTGTTCACTCGACACCTCACGTGCCGGGTGCCGCGGCATCGCTGTTGCCGAACACCAACGAGCGCTAAGCGCCGCACAGGAGAGGCCCGTGTCACAGACTTCCGATGTCACTAATCAGCCGCTTGCTGAGGTTGACCCCGAAATCGCTGCCCTGATCGATCAGGAATTGGGGCGTCAGCGCGACACCCTGGAAATGATCGCTTCTGAGAACTTCGCTCCGCGCGGTGTTTTGGAGGCTCAGGGCTCGGTTCTGACGAATAAGTATGCCGAAGGTTATCCGGGGCGCCGCTATTACGGCGGCTGCGAATACGTGGATCAGGTTGAAGACCTGGCGCGGGACCGCGTCAAGGCCCTGTTCGGAGCGGGTTTCGCCAACGTTCAGCCGCACTCGGGAGCTTCCGCTAACGCCGCCGCGTTGGCGGCGATGATCAACCCAGGCGACACGATGCTGGGCCTTTCGCTCGCTCACGGCGGCCACTTGACGCACGGCATGAAGCTCAACTTCTCCGGCAAGCTCTACAACGTTGCCGCTTACGAAGTAGACCCGGAGACGTTCCGCATCGACATGGATAAGGTGCGTGAGCAGGCGCTTGAGGCCCGCCCGAACGTGATCGTTGCTGGCTGGTCGGCGTACCCTCGCCAGCTGGATTTCGAGGCGTTCCGTTCGATCGCCGACGAGGTTGGCGCGCTTCTGTGGGTTGATATGGCGCACTTCGCTGGCCTGGTGGCGGCTGGCTTGCACCCGAACCCGGTGCCGGTTGCTGACGTGACGACCTCGACTGTCCACAAGACGCTCGCCGGCCCACGCTCGGGCGTGATCTTGTCCAACACCGCTGAGATGTCCAAGAAGATCAACTCCGCAGTGTTCCCTGGCCAGCAGGGCGGCCCGCTCATGCACGCGATCGCCGGTAAGGCTGTTGCGTTCAAGGTTGCCGCTTCTGAGGAGTTCAAGAACCGCCAGGAGCGCACGCTGAGTGGTGCGAAGATCCTCGCCGAACGGCTGACCGCCAAGGACGTTGCCGACACGGGTGTTTCGGTTCTGACCGGCGGCACCGACGTCCACTTGGTCCTGGTTGACCTGCGCGAATCCGAGCTCGATGGCCAGCAGGGCGAAGACCTGCTGCACGAGGTCGGCATTACCGTCAACCGCAACTCTGTCCCGTGGGATCCACGCCCGCCGATGGTGACCTCCGGCCTGCGCATCGGCACCCCGGCTCTGGCGACCCGCGGCTTTGGCGACAAGGAGTTCACCGAGGTCGCTGACATCATCGCGGTTGCTTTGCGTGACGGCAAGAACGCTGATGTTGATGCGTTGCGTGCCCGCGTGGATAAGCTCGCCGCTGACTTCCCGCTCTATCCTGGCCACGAGAACTGGTAAGGGGGAGTCATGACGGCAGTAAAGCTTGATGGGCGCGCGGCGTCCAAGGCGATCAAGGAAGAGCTCGCTGAGCGTATCGCGGCGCTCAAGGAACAGGGTGTGACCCCGGGGATCGCTACGGTCCTGGTGGGCGCTGACCCTGCCTCGCAACTGTATGTGGGGATGAAGCACAAGCAGTCGGTGGCGTTGGGCATGAACTCGATCATGCGTGAGCTACCTGCGGATGCGACCCAGGAAGACGTTGAGGCTCTGATCGATGAGCTCAACGCTGATGAGTCCTGCCACGGCTACATCGTTCAGTTGCCGTTGCCGAAGCACCTGGATACGGATGCGATCTTGGAGCGGATCGATCCGAAGAAGGACGCGGATGGCCTGCACCCAACGAATCTCGGCAAGCTGGTGCTCAACGTCAATGACCCGATCGACACCCCGTTGCCGTGCACCCCGCGCGGTGTGATCGAGCTTTTGACTCGCAACGGTGTTGAGATCGCGGGCAAGCATGTTGTTGTTGTGGGCCGCGGTGTCACGATCGGTCGTCCGATCGGCTTGTTGCTGACCCGCCGCGAACACAACGCGACCGTGACCCTGACCCACACCGGCACCAAGGACATGAGCGAGCACTTGCGCCGGGCCGACATCGTGGTTGCCGGCGCGGGCGTCAAGCACATGATCAAGGCTGAAGACATCAAGCCGGGTGCAGCTGTACTGGATGTGGGTGTGACCCGCGAGCCCGACCCTGAGGGTGGCCGCGATAAGGTCTACGGCGACGTCGATCCAGCGGTCCAAGAGGTAGCAGGGTACCTTTCGCCGAACCCAGGTGGTGTGGGCCCGATGACGGTCGCGTTGCTCATGACTAACGTTGTTGAAGCCGCCGAACGTTCCCTTAAGAAGTAACGGTCACGCGACGTAAGTAGGGGAATCGATCCGGCTAGGGGATTCAAACCTCGCTTGATATGCGAAGTGGGGGCGTCCAAACAGTTCAAACTGTTTGGACGCCCCCACTCGTTTAAGCGGTAGGCCGTCTCAGCTTAGTTGCGGACGTTGGCTTCGATGCGCTGGCCGACCTCTTCGTCGATGTTCTTCCAGTACTCGATGGCGTTGGAGAGAACTGGCTCTACAACGTCGGAGAGCGCGCCGGAAACGGTTTCGACGAGGCGGTCACGGCCGGCGTCGTCGAAGACGTTGCGGACCAGGTCGTGTGCCTGCGAGAAGTCGTCGTCGTCCTTACGGAGGGTGTAGGCCGCGCGGGTCAGGTCGCCGTCAGCTTCCCAACCGTTGTCGACTGGGCCCTCTTCATCCGACCACGAGTCACCAAACGAGTTCGGGGCGTAAACGGAGCGAGCACCGGTGTGCTCGTACCACATGTTGCCCTCGAAGTTGTAGGTGTGGACGTCGTTGATTGGACGGTTGACAGGCAGCTGCTGGAAGTTGGTGCCGATGCGGTAGCGCTGTGCATCCGCGTATGCGAAGTTACGGCCCAGCAGCATCTTGTCTGGGGAGTTACCGGTACCTGGAACCATGTTCGCTGGGGAGAAAGCAGCCTGCTCGATCTCAGCGAAGAAGTTCTCAGGGTTGCGGTTCAGGGTGAAGGTACCGACCTTGTGGCGCGGGTAGTCGCCCAGTGGCCAGATCTTGGTGAGGTCGAATGGGTTCAGACGGTAGGTCTTTGCCTCTTCGTACGGCATGATCTGAACGTGCATGTCCCACTTCGGGTAGTCGCCGTTCTTGATGGCCTCGAACAGGTCGCGGCGGTGTGCTTCAGCGTCGGTACCTGCCAGCTGCTCTGCTTCCTCGTTGGTGAGGCCCTCAACACCCTGCTGGGACAGGAAGTGGTAGCGAACCCAGAAGCGCTCGCCTTCAGCGTTGACCCACAGGTAGGTGTGGGAGCCGTAGCCGTTCATGTGGCGGTAGCTCTTAGGGATACCGCGGTCACCCATGAGGTAGGAAACCTGGTGTGCGGTCTCTGGGTTCTGGGTCCAGAAGTCCCACTGCATCGTGTTGTCGCGCAGACCGTTTTCAGGCAGGCGTTTCTGCGAACGGATGAAGTGTGGGAACTTCATTGGGTCGCGCACAAAGAAGACTGGGGTGTTGTTACCGACGAGGTCGAAGTTGCCCTCTTCGGTGTAGAACTTGAGCGCGAAACCTCGAACGTCACGCCACGTGTCTGGGGAGCCGAGCTCACCAGCAACCGTGGAGAAACGAGCCAGCATCGGGGTCTTCTTGCCAGGCTGCAGGAAGTCAGCCTTGGTCCACTTCGAAACGTCCTCGGTGACCTCGAGCTCACCGAATGCGCCGGAACCCTTTGCGTGTGGGCGGCGCTCTGGAACGTTCATGCGGTTGAAGTGTGCCAGCGTCTCGACCAGGTGGTGGTCGTGCAGGACGATCGGGCCGTCCTGGCCAACGGTCAGCGAGTTGCGGTCGCTGACAGCAGGGATGCCGGCCTGGGTGGTTGAACCAGTGCCGTGGGGCTTGGTGTTCTCAGCCATGTTGCTCCTTTACTTGGATGAGATTGGAACTTTGTAGACGACCTTATGCTTCTTTGCAGTCCTCGCAAAGACCGCGGTAGAGAACCTCCGCCACGTCAATGTCGATGCCGTGGGTGTGTGAAGGTTCAAGGCACGGGGCGTGCCCGAGGGCACACTCCACGTCCTCAAGTCTGCCGCATTTCACGCACTGAACATGGTGATGGTTATCCCCGGTCTCCACCTCATACAGGGTGGGGGAGTTAGGGACTTCCACGCGCCGTAACAGCCTCACGTTCGTGAGGTCATGCAGGATCATGTGCGTGGTTGAAAGCGCTAACTGGGGTAGAGCTTCCGATGCGTACTTGTGGATCTGTTCTGCCGACGCATGGGATGACGCGGCTGTTGCTCGCATCACCGCCATCCGTTGCTTGGTGACACGGCGATTATGCGCCTTGAGCGTGTCCGCCCATGAGCGTTCACGGTCGTCAACGGGTGAAGCCGCCGTGATCGGTCCGAGTGTCATGCAACACACTCTAGCAAATTATTCTGAATAATTCAGAATAAGAAATGAACTCTTGGTGTCTCGGTAACAGCGTGGTGAGCGATGAGGCGGGGTGTTCGTTGCGGCCGTGGGCACACCTTATGTAGTGTCACGGTGTGGCACACGACTCAAAAGCCCATTCTGGGGTACCTGCACCATCTCCTCAAACACCTTCTTCTAATGACGCGCCAACGGTTCTGCGCGCGCGTTCGCTAACCAAGAAGTTCGGGGATTTCACAGCCGTCAACGGCATCGACTTCGACGTCGCCGCAGGCGAATCCTTTGGCCTGCTCGGCCCCAACGGCGCAGGTAAGTCCACGACCATGAACATGATCGGTGGCGTCTCAACCCGCACATCGGGTGAGCTCAGCATCCTCGGGATGGACCCGAGCGAAGAAGGCCCCCGCTTGCGCGCCCACCTCGGCGTGGTGCCGCAGCAAGACAACCTCGACGAAGAGCTCACCGTCCGCGACAACCTCTACATCTACGGCCGCTATTTCGGGATGAAGCGCCGCGAAATCGTGCCGCGTATCAAAGACCTGCTCGCGTTCGCGCAACTTGAAGACAAAGCCGCCAACCGCGTCGACCAGCTTTCAGGCGGCATGAAGCGCCGCCTGACCATCGCGCGTTCGCTCATCAACGACCCTGCCGTGCTGCTGCTCGACGAGCCAACCACTGGCCTCGACCCACAGGCCCGTCACATCCTGTGGGACCGCCTATACCGGCTCAAAGAACGCGGCACGACGCTCATCATCACGACCCACTTCATGGATGAGGCCGAGCAACTCGCAGACCGGCTCATCGTGGTCGATGGCGGCGAGATCAAAGCTGAAGGTTCGCCGTCCGCGCTTGTGCGCGAGTACGCGACTCGCGAAGTCGCAGAGATGCGTTTCGGCTCCGACAAGAACGCTGCAGCGGCCGAGGTCCTGAATAAAGACGGCTTCCGAACCGAAACGCTGGCCGACCGCGTGCTTGTCTACGCCGACGACGGCGAGGCCGCGGTTGCTCGCGCTGTGAGCTTGGGGCTGCGCCCCGTATCGACGCTGGCCCGCCGCGCATCGCTTGAAGACGTGTTCCTGATCCTGACAGGACGGTCCCTCATTGACTGACCCTCACAACGCACACACAACCGACGCCTCAGCAACAGGCGCCGACGTCCTCATCCGCCGCGAGCCGATCTCCGGGCCCACGGAGCAAGGCGACCGCTCCGCCCGGAAGGTCTCCCGCGCAGGCTCCTGGTACTTCGCGGAGTACCTCTTCCGCGGGATGCGCCGCTACATCGACGTGATCCTCGCGGACTCCGTCGGCACCCCTCTCATGTACCTCGTCACGATGGGCGTGGGCCTCGGTGCCGTCCTGACGAATAATCAGACGAGCTTCGATGGCGTCCCGTACATCACCTTCATCGCCGGCGCGCTCGCCGCGACCATGGCGGTCGGCATCGCGATGGAGGAAATGACCTTCCCAGTGATGGGCGGGTTCAAATGGAACCGAACCTATTACGGGCCGCAGGTCACCCCGATCACGCCGCAACAGATCGCCCGGGGCACGGTGATCGCTGTCTCTATACGCGTGGTTGCGCAGACCCTACTGTTGCTCCTGATCCTCGCGGCCTTCGGCGTCATCCACAGCCTGAGCGCCGTCCTGGTGATCGTGTTTTCGACGATCGCAGCACTCGCTTTCGGCTTGCCGTGTATGGCGTTCGCGGCGGGTATTTTCCAGGAGCGCGGCCAGTTCTCGGTCATCATGCGCTTCATCGTCACGCCGATGTTCCTGTTTTCGGGAACGTTCTACCCGCTCGAGCACCTGCCGATCTACCTGCAGTGGATCGGCTGGATCTCACCCATCTGGCATGCAACCGAGCTGAACCGGTGGGCGATCTACGGGCACGAGGTTGAGCCGTGGATGTTCCCGGTCCACCTCGGCGTCATGATCGTGGTCGCCGTGATCGCGTTCCTGATCGCCCAGACCCGCTATTACCGCCGTTTGCGCGGCGAAAAAGTCAAGACGCGCGTGTGGGGTGCCCGCGCCGCCAAGAAGACGATGGCGAGCGTGAGCCCCGCTGACACCTCGGGTGAAGCAGGCGATCCGTACGCGGTCGGTTACGGAAGCCAGGGCACCGGTTCCGCCGATGCGCAGAATGCGCATGAAGACTCCGCACCTTCCGCCCCGGCAGCTGCCCAGGCCCAGGGCACAGCACAAGCCGCGCTTTCGCAAGCTAGCAAGCCACGGCGTCGTTGGCTATCTGACCTGTATGGCCGCAACGCTAAAGCGGTCATGGAACGTTCGTGGATGGCGACCAAGAACTCCACGTGGATCGTGATCGTGACCGGCTTTGCGGAGCCGGTGCTGTATCTCGCCTCGCTCGGTTTCGGCCTCGGCGTGGTCATCAGCGGGGTCGAAGGCCCAGGCGGGCAGACGATGAGCTACGCGGCATACATCGCGCCGGGCTTGCTCGCGGTTTCAGCGATGAACGGTGCCCTCATGGACACCAACAACATGTTCTTCAAGCTGCGCTACGCGAAGCTGTACCGGGTGATGCTCAACACCTCGCTCGGCCCGATGGACGTTGCGATCGGTGAAATTACGATGGCGATGATCCGCGGGTTCATCTATTCGCTCGGCTTCTACCTCATCGCCGCGGCCGCGGGCCTCGTGGGGTGGGGAAGCGGGCTGCTCATGATCCCGGCGGCGGTGCTGATCGCGTTCGGGTTCGCGGCCGTGTTCATGGCAATCACCACGTGGTTCACCCGATTCCAGCACCTCGACTGGCTCAACATGATCGTCCAGCCGCTGACCCTGTTTTCCGCGACCTTCTTCCCGCTGGACGTGTACCCGCAAGCCGTACAGGCCGTCATCGCGTCGCTACCGCTGTGGCACGGCGTCGACCTGCTGCGCATGCTTGCGACCTCGACCTTCACCATCGACATCCTGTGGCACGTTCTGTACTTCGTTGTCATGGCGGTCGCAGGGCTGACGGTCGCGACGATGCGGTTCAAGAAGATGTTCCTCACCTAACGAGTGAGCTGGACACAACACGTGAGCGGGGACGTGGGCGGCTGAGGCATCTGGGATAATGGACATCATGTCTGAACTCCCTTCGTCTAATAAACAGGCCAACGCGCGCGCTCGGAACGTCGCTCGCCCGCTCGGCATGGCCTCCTGGATGATGGCCGTGCTGACGTTCGCGCTCATCGTTGCCATCATCTTCGCCGCGAACTCCAACCAGGTTGTCGGCTGGATCGTCGTGATCATCACCGGCCTGTGGCTTTTGCTCGTTGCTGGCGTGTTCTTGACCCTGCGCGCCGGTGCCCGGGCCGTGGGACGTAGGTGGGATAAAACGAACGCGAACCTCGCCGCGAAACTCTCCAACGACGCGAGCCCAGACAGCACCCGCCCAGGCGTGATCAGTGAAGCCGAAATGAACCACGAGATGAAGCTTGATCACTCCTTCAAGATCGTCCAGGTCCAATACGGCGTGGTTATGGACAACCTCGGCAAAGACGACGAACAAGCCAAAGACATGGTCAACCGCGCTCTGGACACCATCAACATCACCGCGACCAACGCACGCGACATGATCAAGCAGCGCCGCAAAGACCGCCACACCAGCACAGTCGAAGGCGAGATCATCGACTAACACTGGGCGGCAGGCCCGCACTGAACCCGCATCCAGCCCGCAGCGAACCTGCGCCGAATGCGCGCTATACACGCACAGGAAACCGATCAAGCTAAAGGTATTTGAGTGTCTGAGAACGTATTGCGAGTAGCATCCTTCAACGTCAACGGAATCCGCGCCGCCGCCCGCCGCGGATTTGATGAGTGGCTCGAGGACCGCGGCGTAGACATCCTCGCGCTCCAGGAAGTGCGCGCACCCGATGCGATCGTTGAGAAACACTTCGAAGGAAGCGACTGGCACGTTCTGCACGCAGAAGCCGCAGATAAGGGCCGTGCTGGCGTGCTCATCGCCTCGAAACGGGAGCCGGATGCGACCCGCATTGGAATCGGTGAACCATACTTTGAGACCTCCGGCCGCTGGGTCGAAGCCGACTACACCATCAACGGCCGTAAGCTCACCGTCGTCTCCGCATATGTTCACTCTGGCGAGGTGGACACCCCACGCCAGGACGATAAATACAAGTTCCTCGACACGATGCTCGTGCGCATGCCGGAACTGGCAAAGCAGGCAGACGACGTGCTGATCGTGGGCGATCTCAACGTGGGACACACCGAACTTGACATCAAGAACTGGAAGGGCAACGTCAAGAACGCCGGCTTCCTCCCGGAAGAGCGCGCCTACTTCGATAAGTTCTTCGGCGAGATCGGCTACAAGGATGTCGCCCGCGAACTCGCAGGGGACGTTCCGGGACCGTACACGTGGTGGTCCTACCGCGGGAAGGCCTTCGACAACGACGCCGGCTGGCGCATCGACTACCACATGGCCACGCCAGAGCTTGCCGGCCGCGCGATCGAAGCGCGAGTGGACCGCGCCGAATCCTACGACAAGCGAGTATCAGACCACTCCGCACTCGTCATCGATTACAGCATCTAGCGCGCCGGCTGCACTAAGCGTAGCCTCCAGCACACACGGCAACAGCGCATACACCCGAAGGACATCAGCATCACCATGAGCACCGAAGCGACCGAAACCGAAACAGCGACTGAAACAACTGAGGCAACCGAAACGCCGCACCGTCCGCGCATCCTGTCAGGGATGCAGCCATCTGCGGACTCCCTGCACCTCGGTAACTACCTCGGTGCGCTCGTGCAGTTCGTGAAGCTCCAGCACGATGCGGATGCCTTCTATTTTGTTCCGGACCTGCACTCGATCACCTCCCCAGACGGCTCAACCAACCTTGCTCAGCGCACCCGCACGACCGCCGCGCAGTACATCGCAGGCGGGGTGGACGTCGACAAAGCCACGCTGTTCATCCAGTCCCACATCCCAGAGCACGCCGAACTCAACTGGGTTCTGCAGTGCATCACCGGTTTCGGTGAGGCCTCCCGCATGACCCAGTTCAAAGACAAATCGAGCCGCTACGGCGCCGACTCAACCAACGTCGGCCTGTTCACCTACCCGTCGCTCATGGCGGCCGACATCCTGCTGTACAAGGCAGATCAGGTGCCGGTCGGCGACGACCAGACCCAGCACGTCGAGCTGACCCGCACGCTCGCGCAACGCTTCAACCATCGCTTCGGCGAGGTGTTCGTGGTTCCGAAGGCCGTCAACCCACCCAACGGTGCGCGCATCTATGATCTGCAGGAGCCGACGTCGAAGATGTCGAAGTCCGGGGCGTCACCGAACGGCCGTATCGACATCCTGGACGCACCCAAGACGATCGCTAAGCGCATCAAGTCCGCGGTAACTGACACCGGGACTGAGGTGTCCTTCGACCGCGAATCCAAGCCGGGCGTATCCAACCTGCTCTCGATCCTCTCCGCCGTGACCGAGAAGCCGATCGATACCCTCGTTGCCGAATACGAAGGCAAGATGTACGGTCACCTCAAGGTCGATGTTGCCGACGCCGTGGTCGCAGCGCTCGAGCCGGTACGCGAACGCACGCTGGAACTGCTGGACGACCCAGCCGAACTCGACCGGCTGCTCGCCGTTGGTGCCGCGAAGGCCCGCGCCGTGGCTCAAGAGACCCTCAAAGAGGTCTACGACGCGGTAGGTTTCCTGCCACCTGCACGCCTGAACTAACGCGGCAACTGTTATTACGCGAAGGTGTGAGAATGCCACGGTAAGGTTCAACTATGGGTACCGAACGCTATGAGCACGGCACACACGAGGAAAGTGCGCGCACTCTTGCTACGAGCACGCAGCTAAGCGCAGGCCAGATGGCAGGCGCGATAGGCGAGGGCCGGTCCTTTCTTGGCATCGTGATCCCCGTCGAGGGCGAGTACGCCCGCAAGGTGTCTGCGACCCGTGCCGCCACCGGTGACCCGTACGCGTACATCCCTCCTCACATCACGCTGATGTCGGGGGTCCCGTTACCTGACCCGGCCGAGGCCATAGCGCATATCCGCAATGTCGTTTCGGCGTTCTCTCCGTTCCCGTTGAGGTTCGCAGGTACAGACACGTTCTATCCGGTCTCGCCGGTGACCTATCTGCGCGTTGCGGAAGGGGAGCGGGAACTCACCGAACTGCATGAACGCCTCCATTCAGGCCCGCTCGATGCGAAGCCTGCCTACCCGTTTGTGCCGCATCTGACCCTGGCCCAGGAGGTAGCGCCGGAGCGGCTTGCGCAGGTGCGCCGCGAATGGGAGGACGTCTCATTCAACATGTCCGCCCACGGCGTCACGGTGCATGTGGGCGATGGCGCTGGGTCCTGGACCCAGATCGAGGAACTTGCCTTCAGCGGATGACCGTTAAACGTGTGCGGGCCGGAAAGGGACATTCCCTTTCCGGCCCGCACACGTTTGAGGGGCTCAGCCCTACGCGTTCATCCTGTCACCTTAGATTGTGCGGTTCAGGATTGCGCGCTTGACCTCAGCGATAGCCTTCGTCACCTGAATGCCGCGTGGGCATGCCTCGGTGCAGTTGAAGGTTGTGCGGCAACGCCATACGCCTTCCTTATCGTTGAGAACCTCAAGACGCATATCCCCGGCCTCGTCACGTGAGTCGAAGATGAAGCGGTGGGCGTTCACAACTGCTGCAGGGCCGAAGTACTGGCCGTCGGTCCAGAAGATCGGGCACGAAGTGGTGCATGCAGCACACAGGATGCACTTGGTCGTGTCATCGAAGCGTGCGCGCTCTTCCTGGGACTGCAGGCGCTCACGCGTTGGAGCGTTGCCTTTGGTCACGAGGAACGGCATGACTTCACGGTAGGACTGGAAGAACGGTTCCATGTCCACGATGAGGTCCTTCTCGACTGGCAGGCCCTTGATCGGCTCAACGGTGATTGGCTTGGAGGTATCCAAGTCCTTGAGCAGGGTCTTGCAAGCCAGACGGTTGCGACCGTTGATGCGCATAGCATCGGAGCCGCAAATACCGTGTGCGCAGGAACGACGGAACGAAAGCGAACCGTCCTGATCCCACTTGGCTTGATGCAGGGCATCCAGAACACGGTCGGTGCCGTACATGGTGAGCTTGAACTCATCCCAGCGAGCCTCGTCGGAGACCTCCGGGTTGTAGCGGCGGACCTTCAGGGTGATATCGAACTGCTCGATTTCGCCGGAATCGGAGCCAGCAACCTCAATCTTGGATGCTGGTTCAGCAACGTTGGTAGACATCAGTACTTACGCTCCATTGGTTCGTAGCGGGTGAAGACAACCGGCTTGGTATCGAAACGCAGGCCGCGAGTGCCGTCAATGTTGGCGGACTCGTCCTTGTAGATCATGGAGTGCTTCATGAAGTTCTCGTCGTCACGGTTCGGGTAGTCCTCGTGGTAGTGGCCACCGCGGGATTCGTGACGGTGCATAGCAGCAACAGTCATGACCTCGGCAAGGTCGAGCAGGAAGCCGAGCTCGATCGCTTCGAGCAGGTCCAGGTTGAAGCGCTTGCCCTTGTCCTGGATACCTACCGACTTGTAGCGCTCACGCAGAGCCTCGATGTCATCGAGGGCCTGCTTCATGGAGGCTTGAGAACGGAACACCTGCATGTTGGTGTCCATGGTCTGCTGCAGTTCTGCACGGATGTGTGCAACGCGCTCCGGGCCGTCGTTGTGCAGAGCGTGGTTGATCTGCTCTTCGACAAACGCGGTCGGGTTCTCTGGGACGGCAACGAACTCGGCATCGCGAGCGTAAGCTGCCGCGTTGATACCGGAACGCTTACCGAACACGTTGATGTCCAGAAGCGAGTTGGTGCCCAAACGGTTGGAGCCGTGGACGGAAACGCAAGCGACCTCACCTGCGGCGTAGAGGCCCGGCACGATCGTGTCGTTATCCTGGAGAACCTCGCCCTTGACGTTGGTTGGGATACCACCCATGACGTAATGAGCGGTCGGGAAGACCGGCACTGGCTCTGTGTAAGGCTCAACACCGAGGTAGGTGCGTGCGAACTCGGTGATGTCCGGGAGCTTCTCGTCGATGTGGGACGGCTCGAGGTGGGTCAGGTCGAGCAGGACGTAGTCCTTCTTCGGGCCGGCACCGCGGCCTTCGCGAACTTCCTGAGCCATCGAACGCGCCACGATGTCACGTGGTGCGAGGTCCTTAATGGTTGGTGCATAACGCTCCATAAAGCGCTCACCGTCACCGTTACGCAGCACGCCACCTTCACCGCGGGCAGCCTCGGAAAGGAGGATGCCGAGGCCTGCGAGGCCGGTTGGGTGGAACTGGACGAACTCCATGTCCTCAAGCGGCAGGCCTGCGCGGAACGCGATCGCCATGCCGTCACCGGTGAGGGTGTGAGCGTTCGAGGTGGTCTTGAAGATCTTGCCTGCACCGCCGGTTGCGAAGACAACCGACTTAGCCTGGAAGACCTCGATCTCACCAGTTGCCAGATCGTAGGTCACCACACCTGCAACGCGCTTCTGCTTGTAGGCGGTGCCGTCCTCACGGGTTGCGTCCTCTTCGGTCAGCAACAGGTCAAGAACATATACCTCGTTGAAGAACTCGACGTTGTGCTTAACGCAGTTTTGGTAGAGGGTCTGCAGAATCATGTGACCCGTGCGGTCAGCGGCGTAGCATGCACGGCGAACAGGGGCCTTACCGTGGTCGCGGGTGTGGCCACCGAAGCGACGCTGGTCAATCTTGCCCTCTGGGGTGCGGTTGAACGGGAGACCCATCTGCTCAAGGTCGATCACCGCGTCAATGGCTTCTTTAGCCATGATCTCTGCGGCATCCTGGTCAACCAGGTAGTCGCCACCCTTAATGGTGTCGAACGTGTGCCATTCCCAGTTGTCCTCTTCAACGTTGGCCAACGCTGCACACATACCGCCCTGAGCGGCACCGGTGTGAGAACGGGTTGGGTAGAGCTTAGTCAAGACCGCGGTGTGTGCACGCTGACCAGCCTCGATGGCTGCGCGCATGCCGGCGCCGCCGGCACCGACGATCACGACGTCGTACTGATGTACCTGCATTCGTGTTTTCCTTTTCGAAACGTCAGGGGGCTACTCAGGCGCCGCACACGGCGAGAGTCGAGCCAGGGATGCATGGATCAAAGGTGAAGATGACCAAGGTGCCGAGGATCACCGTGAAGATCGAGGCGATGTAGAGGATCGTCTTGAGCCAGAAACGGGTGCGATCCTTCTCAGCGTAGTCATTTATGATGGTGCGAACACCGTTGGTGCCATGCAACATTGCCAGCCACAGCATCGTCAGGTCCCAGAACTGCCACAGCGGGTTAGCCCACTTACCGGCAACGAAACCGAAATCGATAGCGGCTACACCGTCGCCCACCAGCAGGTTGGTGATGAGGTGGCCGAAGATCAGGACGATCAGGACCACGCCCGAGAAGCGCATGAACAGCCACGCCATCATCTCGAAGTTGTTGCGAGACTTACGTGACCGGTTGTACTTCGGGTCAATTCGTGGGGAACGGGGAGCTTCAATCTGTGCAGTAGCCATGATTAGTTACCCCCAAAGAAGTGGCTGAACACGAGGGTCAAGTGACGTGCAGCGAATGCGGCGACGGTCACGACCCACAGGACGATGACGCCCCAGAAGAGGCCGCGCTGGATCTTGGTGCCCTGCTTCAGGAAGTCAACCAAGATCAAGCGGACACCGTTGAAGGCGTGGAACACGATCGCGGCGACGAGCGCGAGCTCACCGAGTGCCATGATCGGGTTCTTGTACGCGCCAATCACGGCGTCGTATGCGCCTGGGTCAATGCGAACCAGGGCGGTGTCCAGAACGTGGACGAGCAAAAAGAAGAAAATAACGACACCGGTAACGCGGTGTCCCACCCATGACCACATGCCTTCACGGCCGCGATACAGGGTGCCAGAAGATGTCTTCGACACTGATCTACCTCCAAGACCACCGGGCGTATGTGCCACTTTGGGCACAATTTCGGGTGCGCGCCGATGTCAGCGTTCCTATCTAGACTAATGCACTTTGAGTTTGCGTGCCGAGTGCTTGGCCGTCAGTGTGATCTGCGACCCTTAAATATGTCGGTTGCTTCATGGGCGCATGTCATCTGGGTGAAATATGCACGCCAAAGCTTTCCTAATACTTTGGTCTACTTCGACTCATCCTTCGGTAGGACGCCGGTCACATCATCTCGGGTAGTGTGATGCAAATGATGAAGAATAAAGGGTTTTCGGGCGATGTCATGGAACGCTTTTACGGCGTCATCCCTGCAGGCGGGACGGGCACTAGGCTCTGGCCGCTCTCACGTGCAGCAGCCCCTAAGTTCCTGCATGACCTCACAGGCTCCGGAACAACGCTGATCCGCTCGACGTACGAGCGTCTCTTGCCTTTGATGAATGACCGTGTCCTGGTCGTCACAGGCCGCGCACATGGAGACGCGGTGCGCCGGCAGATCACTGAGCTTAAAGAGCATGACCTCGTGTTGGAGCCTGAACCGAAGGATTCGGCTGCCGCGATCGGTTTGGCGGCAGCGATCCTCAATAAGTGCGACCCGGACATCATCATGGGATCGTTCGCGGCCGATCAGGTGATCACTCCGGAAGAACAGTTCCGTGAGGCAGTCACTGAAGCGGTGCATATCGCCGCGACCGGCAAGATCGTCACGATCGGCATTACACCTACCTACGCTGCAACCGGTTTCGGTTATATCCGCACCGGCGGCAAGCTCGATATCCCTGGTGCACCGAGCGGCCGGAAAGTCATCGAATTCGTTGAGAAGCCAGGCGGGGCCGCAGCACAGCGCTACCTGGCCAGCGGTAGCTACCTCTGGAACGCCGGAATGTTCGTAGCCCCGGTGGGGCTCATGCTCCAGCACCTACGGGAAAACGAGCCAGCGCTTGCCGCAGGGCTTGAAGAGATCGCTGACGCGTGGGGAACTGAGCGTCAAGAGCGGGTCCTCAACGAGGTGTGGCCGGGCCTACCTAAAACCGCGATCGACTACGCGGTCGCCGAGCCTGCCGCGCTAGCCGGTGATGTTGCGGTGGTCCCAGGCGAATTCACGTGGGACGACGTCGGCGACTTCGCCGCCCTGGGCCGGCTCAACCCTGCCGAGGATGACACACGCGTGAAAGTCCTGGGCCACGGAAGCCGCGTCTACGTCGATGACTCCTCCGGCATCGTGGTTTCTGATACGAACCGCGTGATCGCGTTGATCGGCGTTGAAGACGTTGTCGTGGTCGATACTCCGGACGCGCTTCTGGTGACCACAAAGTCCCATGCACAGCAGGTTAAGGATGCAGTTAACGCGTTGAAAGCTCACGGTCAAACGGACGTACTCTGAATCTAGAGGCACCTACTCTGATTGAGAGACAAAGAGGAGAGATACGCCGTGACATCTCAAAGGCCCGCCCCTGATACCGCTGAGCACATCGAGGACCTGTTCGATACCCTCGTCGCATTCCGCCGTGAAGTCCACGCTGACCCGGAGCTCTCTTTCGAAGAATTCCGTACCACAGACCGGATCGTAGAAGCGCTTGAAAAAGCCGGGCTGGAGCCGGTCCGCCTCCAAGACACCGGCGCCTACGTCGATATCGGGGAGGGGCCTTTCGCGATCGGTTTACGCGCCGACATCGACGCGCTACCCGTCACGGAAGTGACAGGCCTGGAGTTTGCATCCCAGAACAAGGGCGTGGCACACGCGTGCGGCCACGACGTCCACACCACGGTGATGCTCGGCGTTGCGCTGGTTCTGCACCGCCTGAACACCGAAGGCAGACTCAACGCCCGGGTTCGGGTGATCTTCCAGCCTGCTGAAGAGAAAATGCCAGGCGGGGCTAAGAAGGTCATCAAGCAAGGCGTAATCGATCCGTTGCCGCGGCTTGCGGCCCTGCATTGCGAACCCCGTATCCTCGCCGGCCGCGTCGGCACCCGCATCGGCGCGATCACCTCGGCATCTGACACGATCCGTATCCGCCTGCACGGGCGCGGCGGTCACACCTCCCGCCCGCACCTGACCGAAGACCTCATATACGCGATGGCGCAGATCGCGCTCGGCGTTCCGGCGGTCCTAAGCCGCCGCATCGACGTCCGCTCGGCCGTATCGGTTGTGTGGGGCCAGATCAACGCAGGTAACGCTCCGAACGCGATTCCGGCGTTCGGAACCCTATCCGGCACGATGCGTTGCCTCGACGCTTCAGCTTGGGATCAGGCAGGAGAGCTGCTGGATCAGGTCATCAAGCAGGTTGCAGCCCCCTACAACGTCGAGGTCGAGCTCGAACACATCCGCGGAGTCCCGCCGGTTGTCAACGCGGAAACCGAAACCGCGCTCATCGAAGAAGCCGCGCGCCAAGAGATAGGCGGCGAGGCCATCGAGCTCATGCCGCAATCGATGGGTGGCGAAGACTTCGCGTGGATGACGATGCGCAAGCCAGGCGTACTGATGCGCCTGGGTACGCGCAGGCCAGGCGGGCCAGTGTATGACCTCCATCAGGGCGACTATGACCCGGATGAATCCGCGATCAAGACCGGCGTTGCCGTCATGACGCGCGCCGCGCTACTCGCGGCAGAGGAAGCCGCACACAAACAGTAAACACACTGAAAAGGGAAGAGCATGACGAGATGAGCCTCACCGGTCTAGTCATCGCCACAAAACTCGGCGAGACCATGGACATGATCAACGACTGGATCCTGCACGCCGCCACCGCATGGTGGGTGTTGCCCGTGGTTTTCATCATGTCTGTGATCGACGGGTTCTTCCCAGTGGTGCCTTCAGAGTCTTTGCTCGTTGGCTTGTCCTCGGTGTGGGCCTCTCAAGGCTTCTTGCCTGTCATGGTGCTCGCGTTAGTGGGTGCAATGGGTGCGTTCATCGGCGATCAGATCGCGTACTCGTTAGGCCGAGCCGTGGGCAGGCAAGGGTTCAAGTGGATGCGCAGGCCCGCGGTCGCGAAAATGCTCGTGACCGCAGAGAAACAGCTCGAAAAACGCGGTGGCGTGCTCATCTTCACGGCCCGATACGTGCCAATCGGCCGCGTTGCCGTGAACTTCACCGCCGGGGCCACCGGATATTCACGTAAAACGTTCATGCTGTTTGACGCGATCGGTTGCCTCATGTGGGGCGCATACTCCGTGCTGATCGGGACCGTGGCCGGCCAGTGGATGGAATCGAACCGCCTGCTCGGGATCATCATCTCCATCTGCATCGCGATGGTGCTCGGGTGGATCCTGGACCGCATCGTCCACCGCGTGATCTGGCGCGTGAACCCTGAGTGGGAAGAAACCGAGCCGAAACCGAAAATCCCGCGCCGCGAAGTCCACAGGGACCCAACCCAGCAGCAGGCCGAGCCGCGCGAACCGAAGCAAGCAGAGTCGCGTGAGCAGAAGCAGGCAGAGCGCAATCCGAAAGATCCAGATGAATCCTGATGACGAGAAGGTGACGGCCGCGCTTGAACGTGCCCGCGGCATCGTGCGTTTGCTGCGTAGCGAGTGCGGGTGGACCTCCGCGCTGACTCCACAAAAACTGGCTCCGTACCTGATTGAAGAGGCGCACGAAGTCCACGATGCGGTGGCTAGCGAGGCCCCGGATGCTGACTTGGTGTCCGAGCTGGGGGATGTACTGTTCCAAATCCTGCTCCACGCGGAGCTGGGCAGGGAGCGCGGCGCGTTTGATCTTGATGACATCGCTGATGCGCTCAGTGAGAAGCTGCTGCGCCGCAACACTCACCTGTTCAACGCAGACGGTTCGATGCGCTCGGATCCGCAACGTAGCGCGGAAGCCGCGGAAGCCGCGTGGGCGGAAGCGAAACGGAAAGAGAAATCGGCCCCAAGCTAACGGGCGGATACCATAGGAAGCGACGAGCGGCGCCATCACAAAGCCACGCGCCGTTGAATCATCAAAAGGAGCACAAACCAATGCCTCTGATTGACGCCGTTCACGCGCGCCAGGTCATCGATTCCCGCGGTAACCCAACTGTTGAAGCTGAAGTTCTTCTCACGGACGGCTCGCTGGGCCGTGCGATTGTGCCCTCCGGCGCATCCACCGGTGAGTTTGAAGCGGTAGAGCTCCGCGACGGCGACAAGAGCCGCTACCTCGGCAAGGGCGTCACCAAGGCCGTGGATAACGTCATCGACGTCATCGGTCCAGAACTGCAGGGCCTCGTTGCAACCGATCAGCGTGACATCGACCAGATCATGCTCGACCTGGACGGAACCAACAACAAGTCCAAGCTCGGCGCTAACGCACTGCTCGGTGTATCGCTCGCGGCAGCACACGCCGCTTCCGAGTCCTCGAACCTCCCGCTGTATAAGTACCTCGGCGGCCCGAACGCACACGTCCTGCCAGTCCCGATGATGAACATCCTCAACGGCGGATCCCACGCTGACTCCGATGTCGATATTCAGGAGTTCATGATCGCTCCGATCTCTGCCCCAACCTTCTCTGAAGCGTTGCGTATGGGCATTGAGGTGTACCACTCGCTCAAGGCTGTTCTGAACGAAAAGGGCCTCTCGACCGGCCTCGGCGATGAGGGCGGCTTCGCCCCGAACCTGCCAAGCAACCGCACCGCGCTCGATCTGATTGTCACCGCGATCGAGAAAGCCGGCTACACGCCAGGTGCCGACGTAGCGCTTGCACTCGACGTGGCTTCGTCTGAGTTCTACAAGGACGGCGTCTACGTCTTCGAGGGTGAAAACCGCACCGCAGAGCAAATGGCCGACTACTACGCCGAACTCGTTGAGGCCTACCCGCTCGTCTCCATCGAAGACCCGCTGTATGAAGACGACTGGGCAGGCTGGAAGAACCTGACCGAACGGCTGGGTGATAAGGTCCAGCTGGTCGGGGACGACCTGTTCGTGACCAACCCAGAACGCCTCGAACGCGGCATCAAAGACGACACCGCGAACGCGCTACTCGTGAAGGTCAACCAGATCGGTACCCTCACCGAAACCCTGGACGCCATCACGATGGCGCAGCGTGCAGGTTATGCATGCATGATCTCCCACCGCTCAGGCGAGACCGAGGACGTCACGATCGCCGACCTCGCGGTTGCAACCAACGCAGGCCAGATCAAGACCGGCGCCCCGGCCCGCTCCGACCGCGTCGCTAAGTACAACCACCTGCTACGCATCGAAGAAGAACTCGGCGAAGCCGCATCCTACGCCGGCGCATCCGCGTTCCCACGTTTCAAGGCCTGATGCACGGCGAGGTTAGCCCGCAGTCCCGCCTCAGCTGAGTAGGATAGGAAACCACCGAAGCCCCACGCTTCGGTGGTTTCCTGCTTTCTCACCCCAGCTGGGTTGGCCCAGGAATGAAGGTGGGGGGGAGCCTCGCCTGGGAGCAGGCAAAGATTGGATGGATTGAGCGCCGAGAGGATGTGTCAATGAGCCCGCGACGCCCACGCGTTCCGCATGCGCACAGTGCACAGCAGGCGCGTAAATCCGAAGAAGCCCTGCGCCGTGCGCAACAGCGTGAACACGAGCTAGAACAACAACGCGCGCAACAGCGAGAACAAGAGCTCCAGCAAGAGCGCGAGCGCCAGCTGAGGCAAGAGCGCGAACGTGAACGTGCCGAGGGTCAGCCACAGGGCCCTGCATCGCTTGCACAGGACACGTTTTCAGCCACCGCTAAAGGTGGCGACAAAGGCCAGCAGCGGGTTGAAGCCCAAGCAGGAAACAGCGCTAGCCAGCGTCGTTTAGCGAAGAAGCAACGCCGCTTAGAGAAAACCGAACGCCGCCGTGCACAACGCGAGCACGCACAGAAACTCGCGGAAGCCCGAGCCCAAGACACCGAAGAACGAAAAGCGCGATTCCACGCCCGCCAACAGCAAGCCAGACAGGAACCATCCCCGCAGGGCCAATCTCAGCAGAGTCAATCTCAACAGGGCCAAGCAAAGCAAGGGCAGGCTAAGCAAGAGCGCGGGTCACTGGCTGAGCCCCCGACGAAACCCGGCCGCGGTCTCCGAGCGGCAGCGATTCGACGCCGCAAAGCCCGCATCAACGATCGCCTCACGGAACGCGCAGCACTTCAAGGCGCGATCCGATCGACGGGTAAGCGCACCCCAGCCGAGAAGAACAAGCCAGCCCCGCAACAACCCGTTCCGGCTAAAAGCTTGTCGATGCGCGTCATCGTGCTCACCATCGTCATCGCGATCTCGGTGGTGACAGTGTTCCCAGCGCTCACAACCCTTGGCCAGCAGACCGCCGAACTCAACAAAGCCCGCGCGGACATCGCGAAGGCAAAGTCGGAACAAGAACGGCTCACCCGTGAGCTTAAACGCTGGGATGACCCGGAATACATTAGGCAACAGTCTCGCAACCGGCTCAATGTGTATGCGCCGGGGGAAAAGCTCTACGTCCCGGTGGGTAAGCCTGCTAAAAAGAAGCTCGCCTCAACCAACCACCCGAGCGGCTACCGCCAAGGGCTGCCGTGGGTCGAAGGGCTGTGGGATTCCACCGTGTCGCTAGGCGTCAACCCGACCACGCGCTTCCAGGACTCAGAGGCAAACGCTCAAGAGCCCGAAGGTGAAAAAGACTGAGTAGAAGTTGATCGGTGCAGGTATCGATAGGCGCGGCACCGAGTGAGGAGAAGACATGACGACCCCCGCAGCAGAGGCGCTCAATAGCGAACAGCGGGTCCCCACCGAGAAGGACGTTGACACCGTTTCGCGTCAGCTTGGCCGGCCCGCTCGTGACATCGTGGAGATCGGCGCTCGCTGCGTGTGCGGTAATCCTCTCGTGGCAACCACCGCGCCTCGTCTCAGCTCCGGTATCCCGTTCCCCACGACCTACTATTTGACGCATCCGGTCGCGACCTCGGCGTGCTCACGTGTTGAGGCTGAAGGCCTCATGGTCACGATGAACGAACAACTTTCTAAAGACCCTGAGCTCGCGAAAGCCTACGCAGCAGCGCACGAACACTATCTTGCGGTGCGGGATGCGATCGGTAAGCGCTCCGGCGTGGGTGAGGTCCCTGAGATAGCGGGAGTATCCGCGGGCGGGATGCCGGACCGCGTCAAATGTATCCACGTGTTGGTGGGGCATTCGCTGGCGGCTGGCCCGGGGACCAATCCGCTCGGCGACCAAGCTCTCGAAGCGATCGCTCAGTGGTGGCGCCCCGATGTCTGTTCGTGCCAAGGCGCGTGGGACACCGAAGGTCCCGCACCATCGAAAGACAAGTCCCGCCACGTGCGCACCCAAGCGGGTGACCCGGAGAAGAAGCGACTTGAACGAGCCGCCAAACGCGCGGCAGACGAGGCTAGTAGCAACAGCAAGGCCGGCAGCAGCGCGGCTGATGACACGAACCAGGCGGAGGGTAACTAGATGCGTGCGGCCGTCATCGACTGTGGAACGAACTCCGTCCGACTCCTGATTGCCGATATGACAGTCACTGACGGCGAGATCGAACTCACTGACTGTGTACGCACGATGGAGGTTGTGCGGCTCGGGGAGGGCGTGGACTCTCACGGCCGGGTCTCGGCAGAGGCCCTAGGCAGGCTTGCGAAAGCCCTCGATGGTTTCGTGGCCACGATCAAACGGTTCCAGCCGGAGCAGACCACGTTCGTGGCTACCTCAGCTACCCGGGATGCCGCCAACGCTGAGGAGGTGCACGATGTGGTGCGCCATCATCTCGGGGTCGAGCCGCGCGTCATCACGGGCGAGGAGGAGGCTCGCTTCTCGTTCACGGGCGCGGTCTCTGCGGTCGATGTGGCTCCGGTTGAGAATGTTTTGGTCCTGGACCTTGGGGGAGGGTCCACCGAGTTCGTGACCGGGCGCGGCGGCGAGGTGACTGCTGAAGTATCAACGCAGATGGGTGCGGTCCGTTACGCCGAGCGTTTCATGCATTCTGATCCGCCATCAGAGGAACAGAAAGAAGAACTCGCCCAAGCCGTCGGGGAGGTCCTGGCGGGGATTTCAGACACGATCGATTTCAGCTCGGTTGACCGTCTCGTGGGTGTCGCCGGCACCGTGACTACGGTGCTCGCTCACGCGCTCGACCTGCCTTCCTATGTCCCAGAACGCATCACCGGCGCCGCGATCCCCGTCCCGTTGGCGATCGCAGTGTGTGGCGAACTCGCATCGTTCTCTAAGAAGCGGCTCGCTGACCTGCCGTACATGCACCCTGGCCGGGTCGACATCATGACCGGTGGCGCGATGATCCTCAAAACGATCCTTGAAACCATCCAGGAACGCACCGGCGGGCGCGTCAAAGAGCTCGCGGCGAGTGAAAACGACATTCTTGACGGCGTTGCGATCGATCTCATGCGCCGCTGAGTGCCGCGTGAAGTTTGACAATCGCAGATCAGGCATAGAATGGAACTATGCCTAGCTCACAGCAACTGTCCCAACGCCCACGTACTCTTGTTGTTGGGGGTGGATACCTCGGTCTTTACGTTGCTAAGAACCTGCAGAAGAAGGTTCGTGCACTTGGCGGCGTCGTCACCGTTGTCGATCCGCTTCCATACATGACCTATCAGCCGTTCCTCCCGGAAGTTATGGGTGGATCGATCGAGCCACGCCACATCACGGTGCCTCACGCACGTTGGCTTCGTCACAGCGAGCTCGTGCGCGGCTCGGTAGTCCGCATCGACCATCAGGCGAAGGAAGCACTCGTCAAGGATGACAACGGTGAAGAGTTCACCATCCCTTACCAGGATGTAGTCCTCGCCGCTGGTGCGATCACCAAGACGTTCCCGATCCCGGGCCTTGCTGATGCCGGCATCGGGGTGAAGCGTGTGGAAGAAGCGATCTATTTGCGCGACCACGTGCAGGAACGCATCCAGTTCGCTGACAACACCGATGACCCGGTGGCGCGTAAGCGTGCGCTGCGTGTTGTTGTTGTGGGTGGTGGCTTCAACGGTGTTGAAACCATCTCCGAACTGCACGATGCGGCGGTTCTTGCCGCTAAGCGTTGCAACAACATCACACCAGCAGACCTTGACTTCCAGCTCGTTGAAGCGATGGGCAAGATCATGCCTGAGGTCCAGGAGGACTCCGCTAAGTGGGTTGTTGAGCACCTTCGCGACCGCGGTATCACCGTGCGCCTGAACACATCGCTCTCTGATGCGACCGACCGCCACCTCAAGCTCGTCTCGATGCCAGGTGGGGACCCAGTCGATGAGTTCGACGTCGACACCCTGATCTGGACCGCGGGCGTTCAAGCCAACCCGATGATCCGTGACACCGACCTCAACGTCGAGCAGCGCGGCCGCCTGACCGTCGATGCAACTCTGCGTTGCGTTGATGCAGACGGCAACGTCATCGAAGGCGCATGGGGAGCAGGCGACATCGCGGCAGTCCCGGACCTCTCCGGTGGCGGCCTCCCAGACGGCACGTGCGTTCCGAACGCTCAGCACGCCGTCCGCCAGGCTCCTGTCCTGGCAAGCAACCTGCTCGCTGAGCGCTACGGCCAGGGCGAGATCAAGGAATACAAGCACACCAACCTCGGTGCTGTTGCCGGCCTCGGCTACGGCAAGGGTGTTGCTAAGATCATCAAGTTCCCGATGCACGGCTTCCTCGCTTGGGCTGCCCACCGCGGCTACCACGGCATGGCGATGCCAACCATCGAACGTAAGATCCGCGTGTTCAGCGGCTGGATCAACCAGCTTATCGCTGGCCGCGACGTGTGGGGTCTGCGTAACGTGAACCGTCCGTTCGATGAGTTCCGTAAAGCAGCTTCCCCTAAGAAGAAAGCTGATGCTTCTAAGTAATTCTCATAGCGAGGCATAAGCCTCGCGCGTGCTCAGCGTCTAGCATGGCGCTGAGCACGCAAGCCCCCATAGCCCAATGGCAGAGGCAGAGGACTTAAAATCCTTTCAGTCTGGGTTCGAGTCCCAGTGGGGGCACGTGCCAGCTGTTGAACTGATTCAGCCGATCGCGGTCTTGAAAGACCCGGAGGCTTTAGCGACCCACGAAGATACGTGTCTTGCCGCGGCGCTTGCTTCCATCACAGCGTGGCTTGCTTTCCCGGATGACCCGATGTGGGGTCCGTGGCTTCACGGGCCCGACGGCCGGGGCGGCGGTCAAGGCAAAAGTGTGCGACGGGGCAAACCGAAAGACTTCCGTGCGCTTGAGAACGCCGGAGCGGTCATGGTGAGCGTCGGGACCGCGCAAGCGGCGGCGCTGGCCCCTACTGAATATCCGCTGACCGGCCGCATGAAGCAGCTGCAGGTTTCTGGAACCGAATTCGAACACGCCGGCGAGCCAACCGTTTACGGTGAGATGAATTCGCCGAAAATTCTGCACATCGGTATCGATACCGTATTGGGGATGTCCACGGGTAAAGCGGCCGCTCAGTCCGCCCACGCAGGGCTGACATGGGCGATGCAGTTGAGCCATGACGAGCTTGAAGACTGGATTGAAGACGGCTTCCCATCCACGCTCATCCCGCTTGATCGCGATGGTTGGCGCACCACGGCAACGAACGCGACCGTGGTGATCCGCGATGCCGGGCACACCGAGATCACACCGGGTTCGGTGACCGCGGTCGCTTGGTGAGCGAATGCATACAGGGCAGGCGACCCTGTAAGATGGTTCACAGTTCCTTGGACGCGTGAAACGTCGCCAGGTGATCTGTGCGTGTTCGCGCTGCCCTAAGAAAAAGAGGTAGAAAATTAATGGCTTTCCGCAGTAGCAACCCGGTTTTCAAAGAAGGAAACTTCCGCGAGAAGATGCGCAACGGTGAAGGCGCCGAGGCGATCCACGCGCCGTCAGCTGCAGATCTTGACCGCATGTATGGTGCGCCTTCGGCACAGCCGGGCCAGCAGCCTCCGCAGCCACCGCAGGGTTATCAGGCCCCGCGGGGTAACCAGCCGCCGCAACCGCCAATGGGTTACCAGCCGCAACAGGGCTATCAGCAGCCTGACTACGCTGCTGGCGATCTAAGCGTCCAGCATGGTCAGGGTGGCCAGGGCGAGCGCATGGTCATGGGCGATGTGCTCAACAAGATGACCATCTTGCTCGGCCTGATCGTTGCTTCCGGCGCGGTTGCTTGGTTCATCGTGATGGGTACCGTCCGTGGCGCTATGAGCGGGGCGGGCATAGGCGCACTCGGTGGCGCAATCATCCCTATGGTGGTTATCGCGGCGATCGGTGCTTTCGTGATCGCGATGATCAACCAGTTCAAGCGCGTCACCTCGCCGGCCTTGTCTGTCATTTACGCGGTCCTTGAAGGTTTCGTGTTGGGTGCGATCTCCGCGATCGCTGAAGTCGCTTACCCAGGTATCGCTCTGCAGGCCGTTCTCGGCACGATCCTCGTGTTCGCTGTCACCTTGGGCCTGTACCGCTCGGGTAAGTACCGCACCTCGCCACGCATGACCCGCATCGTGATGGTTGCGGCGATGGCTTACCTCGCGTTCTCCCTGGTCAACCTCGGTGTTGTTGTTTTCGCTGGCACCTCGATGCGTACCGGCGTGTTCGGTATGCTGATCGGCCTGTTCGCGGTGCTGCTCGCTACCTACTTCTTGGTCATGGACTTCGAGTTCATCCAGGGCGCGATCGAGCAGGGCGCACCGAAGCACGTTGCATGGACCGCGGCGTTCGGTCTGACGGTCACGCTCGTGTGGATCTACATCGAGGTCCTGCGTCTGCTGATGATCATCCGCGAAATGGTGGACCGCTAAACGCAGGACACCACAGCTGGGCACGCTCAGCGCATAAACCTCAAGCCACGGTATGCCAAAACATTTGTTTTGGCATACCGTGTTTTTATGCCCAGATCATCACCGAACCGTCTCCGCAAGGCGGGGGCGAGGTTTTCAGAAAAGCTCCGTAGCGTCCGCAACTCTATAGAGCAGCGCCGCGCGGAACTTAAAGCGGAGCAGGAACAGCCAGAGCGAGAGCCTGAACAGCCAGATGTAGCGGTGCCTAGCGATATCCCGCAACCGCTCAAGGTCACCGCGGGGTATGCGTGGCGCATCGGCGTCATTATTGTGGTGACGGTCATGATTCTGTGGGGCCTCAGCCGTGTAGCGGTGGTTCTGATCCCGGTGATGATCGCCGCACTACTGGCCGGCCTGTTGAGCCCTTTGAAGAAGCTGCTTGTGAAACTGCGGTTTCCAAACGGGCTGGCGACCTTCGGAGCGCTACTGATCTTCGCGGGCCTGCTCACTGGAGTTGTGTGGCTCGTGGTCGCGACCATGGCGCAAGGCGCTGAAAGGTTGTGGGCCGAGGCGATCGACGGCATCAACTCGATCCGCACTTGGTTGGCGACGGGCCCACTCAAGATCACGGATACACAAATCACGGACTGGGCCCAGGAGATGCTGCAGCGCCTGCAAGCGAATTCGCAGGATGTACTCAAGCAGGCCGCATCAGTGGGCACCACCGTGACCCATTTCCTCACGGGCCTCCTATTGACGATCTTCGCGCTGATCTTCTTCCTGCTGGATGGTCCGAAGATCTGGAAGTGGGTTGTCGGTCTTTTCCCTCGCCACACCCGTGCTGCCGCTGATGGGGCTGGCCGCTGTGGCTGGGCGTCACTGATTTCTTATATCCGCGTCCAGGTTGTGGTCGCGTTGATCGACGGTTTCGGCATCGGGCTGGGCGCCTACATCCTCAACGTTCCGTTGGCACCACAGCTGGGTGTGCTGGTGTTCCTGGGTGCGTTCATCCCGATCGTCGGTGCGTTCCTGACCGGCGCTGTCGCCGTGCTGATCGCGCTTGTAGCCCAAGGCTGGGTCGTCGCGCTGATCATGCTCGGTGTCGTGCTGCTGGTGCAACAGGTTGAATCCCATGTGTTGCAGCCGCTGATCATGGGCCGCGCAGTGAGCCTTCACCCGCTCGCTGTGGTGTTGGTGGTTGCGTGCGGCACGTTCCTGTGGGGCATCGCTGGAGCGCTGTTCTCGGTTCCTCTGGTGGCCATCATCAATAGCGTCGGCAAGTATCTCGCCGCGAAGGAATGGGAGCGAGACCCCGCGGTTGCCCACCACCGTAAAAATTCCAGGCAGAGTGACGTAAAAGCGAGCCACGAGCCAACAGATACATATGATGAACAAGAGCCCCGTCTCACCCCGCGCCCAGCTGATACCGCAGCCGAGCGGGACGGTGACGAGCAACAAAAACCATAGCTGCGCGGCAAAACTCAAAGCGCAGTGACCGCTGGAAACCTCAGCAACCAGGAGAAACTAAAGTAGTGACGAGAAACAGAGTAGTGACAGAGCAGGCACGTCAAGACGAATCGTCCACTCCTACAGAACCCACTCCCACCGAAGCGGCACCGACGATTCCTCGCGAAGACCCCACACGTAATCTTCCGGTGACGCTTGCTGATATTCGCCGTGCGGCTGAGGTGCTCGATGGCGTGGTTGAGAAAACTGGCCTGCATCACTCGCGTGCGTTGGAACTTCACACGAAGGCACCCGTGTGGCTCAAAGCCGAGAACCTGCAGCGTTCCGGGTCCTTCAAGGTCCGCGGCGCCTATGTGCGCATGAAGAACCTCACGGAATCCGAACGTGCCCGCGGCGTTGTGGCCGCATCGGCCGGTAACCACGCCCAAGGTGTAGCCCAGGCCGCATCCCGGCTCGGGATCAAAGCACGGATCTACATGCCGTTGGGCGTGGCCCTACCTAAGCTCACTGCGACCCGCGATCACGGCGCCGAGGTCGTGTTGCACGGCGACACTGTCGATGAGGCGCTCGCCGCGGCCGAGGAGTACGCGAAGGAAAGCGGCGCGGTGTTTGTGCACCCGTTCGACCACCCGGACATCATCGCGGGGCAGGGGACCATCGGTTTGGAGATTCTGGAGCAGTATCCAGAGGTCGAGACCGTGATCATGGGAGTCGGCGGCGGCGGCTTGCTCGCCGGGGTCGCGACCGCGATCAAGGGTTGGGCAGCTGAACTGGGCCGGGACATCAAGGTCATAGGTGTCCAAGCTGAGGATGCGGCGGCCTATCCGCCGTCGCTAGCGGCGGACGCGTTGGTTCCGCTGACGAAGGTCCGCACGATCGCCGATGGCATCGCGGTGGGCCGCCCCGGCCAGATGCCGTTTGAGATCATTCGTGAGCTCGTTGACGATGTCGTGACGGTCTCTGAGGACGCGCTGGCTCGCGCGCTCGTGTTCTTGCTGGAGAGATCCAAGCTCGTGGTTGAACCGGCCGGTGCCGTGGGTGTTGCGGCCCTGCTGGAGCACACGCTTGTCGATTCCGGAATTGAGCCTTCCAAGACGGTCGCGGTCCTCTCCGGAGGCAACATCGACCCGCTCCTCATGCTGAAAGTGATCCAGCGCGGTCTCGCCGCGGCCGGGCGCTACCTGACCATCAAGATGATGCTTCAGGACCGCGCGGGTGAGCTCGCAACCATATCCCGCATCATCGCCGAATGCGGCGCCAACGTGACCCGTGTGGACCACACCCGCATCGGCGGGGCGCTGTCGATGGGCGACGTCGCGATCACGATCGACATGGAAACCAACGGCCACGAACACTCCAACGAAGTGCTCGATGCGCTACGCGAGCACGGCTACGACCCACAAGTCATGCAGTAGCAGGCCCACGGCAGCCAAGCGGGCCGCCAAGGGTCAGCCGATACGTGATGGGACAGCGTGAGGGGCGGTTCAGAGATCTGAACCGCCCCTCACGCGTCAAGCTCGTTGAACTTAAACGGTGTTTAGCCTTCGAACGGGTGAGCCTCCACGATTTCGACCGGGATCTCCTTGCCGTTCGGGGCGGTGTAGCTCAGCTTCTCGCCGACCTTGCGGCCGTCGATTGCCTGCCCGAGTGCGGAATGATCCGAATACACGTCAAGATCGGTGCCGTCAGCGAGCTCGCGGTTACCGAACAGGAAGCGGGTCTCCATACCCGCGATGTTGGCGACAACCACCATGCCTGGCTCGACCACGCCGTCGTCTTGAGGGGTTTCACCCACCTGGGCGTTCTCAAGCAACTGCTTCAAGTACACGATGCGGCCCTCGTTCTTCGACTGCTCTTCACGCGCCGCGTGGTAGCCGCCGTTCTCCTTCAGGTCGCCCTCGTCACGAGCAGCCTCGATACGCTCAAGGATCTCAGCCCGGTACGGGCCGGAGAGGTGCTCCAATTCAGCGCTCAGACGATCGTAGGCCTTCTGTGTCAGCCACACTTCTTCATGCTGAGACGTCATGAACACTCCATTTCGTTGAACCGCGCCCCAACAGCGCGGTGGTTAATTGCAAAAGAAAATACCCACTGGTTACCTTGACCGGACTGAAGCAGCGTCAAGCTAATCCCAGCGGGCACACTCGTTATCGCACGAGTCTAACGCGCAAAAGCGAACAATGGGAGCCACAACAGGCTAAATCTATGGAAAATTTGTGGCCGCGCTACTGGGTTCCTGTGCGCCAGCATGCTTCGTAGCCTGCCGTTACAGGCGTGAACGTGGTGCGCATCGGAACGGTTTTCTGCACGATATAGCGATTGCCGGAACGTTCCGAACTTTCATCCGCTTGGAAACGGACTTCCCTGTAGCCGACCACCGAATAATCCTGGCTCAACGCACGCAAGCCGCACGTCACATCGGCCCCGGGATCCATCGTGACAGCAACCGTGACCTCAACGTTGCGGTCACTGATTAGCTGATACGAGATGTCCTTGGCATCGAAACTGCTCTGGAACCGAAGCGTCACAAAAAGCAGGTAGCCGGAAAGAAACAGAATCCCGACCACCGCAACAATCCACCAGCCGCGCGTTGACAAACTACGACGCGCGGAACCATAGCGGTTCGCTAGGCTTGGAGATTGGCGAGTATCCTCGCCACCGATTTTGAGATCACCTGAGGACATGATGCCCCCCATTCTATCCGGGGCATCGAAAGGGGAATCGCACCACCATGGGACATTCGCCGCGTAGTGTGCCTGATTCGTCTGGCTTGCGTGTACTTTCCGTGCACGCCCACCCCGATGACGAAGCCAGCAAGGGTGCATCGATGGCCGCCGCGTACGCGCAGGCCGGGGCGGAAGTGCTTGTCGTGACCTGTACTGGCGGTGAACGCGGAGACATCCTGGTAGAGGAGGTCCAAAGCATGCCTCGCGCGCACCGCGACCTCACTGGTTTGCGCCGCGAGGAGATGAAAGTCTCCGCGAAAGCGCTCAACATCAAGCATGTTTGGCTGGGCTTCGAGGATTCGGGCCTGCCGGAGGGGGACCCGCTGCCGCCGCTTCCAGAGAGCTGCTTCGCCTCGGTTCCGCTCTATGATGCTGCCGCGCCGCTGGTGCATCTGGTGCGTACGTTCAAACCGCACGTGCTCATCACGTATGACGAAAACGGCGGATACCCGCACCCGGACCACATTCGTACCCACCAGATCTCCGTCGAAGCGTTCCGTGCTTCCCACCGCGAAAACGAATATCAGGGCCTCGGTGAGCCGTGGACCATCTCCAAGATGTACTACGACCGCGCGTTCTCACTTGAGCGCTTCAAGGCCCTGGACGAGGCGATGCGTCAACGCGAGGGTGTCTCTCCATTCGGTGAGCGCATCGAATTCTTGGAAAAACGCCAACGCGACAGCACCAACCCCGCTGCCCGGCACCGTGTGACAACGCACGTGCCCATCAGCGGCTTGGTGCACTTACGTGATGAGGCCCTCTTGGCCCACCGTTCCCAGGTTGAACCGGGCGGCTTCTTCTTCGCGGTCCCTCCGGAGCTCGTGGAAGAGGTGTACCCGTGGGATGACTACGTGCTCGCGGCCACTCGCGTGCACACCGAACTACCGGAGTTCGACCTGTTCGCTGGCCTTCACGATGGCGAAGGCGAGCGCATCGGTACGCTGCGTCCGGTGCCAGAAGCCTTCAAACCAGAGCTTGCCAACGACCGGCGGTAAAATAGATCAATGCACGGGGGACGACGGACCCTCGGATGCGTTGCGTATGGAAGGTGAGCATGCTTTTCTCAGTACTGGCCTACGTCCCAGCGAATCTGGGGACTGACTCGGATGAGTACCGCGCGGTTGGGCCCGGCTTCCCGGGGTTTGTGGCTATCGCATGCTTGGCGATCGCCGTCATCCTCCTGATCGTTTCTATGGCCCGCCGCATCCGCCGCCTCGACTACCAGCCGCCGGTGGAGACCGCTCAGGCTGAGCTTGTTGAGCAAGGCCAAGCTGATGAAGTTGAACGTGAAGCACGCCGTCGTCTTGCCGAAAAATACGGTGAGAACGCCGAGCCGGGGCGAAGCCCGCAAGCATGAGGCTACTGAAGATCTCGTGGCCGCCGCGTTTCCTCTATGGGCTGTATGAGCGGCGGCTAGCGCGCGAGCTGGAGCCTGCGAAACTTCCCAGGCACATCGGCGTGATGGTCGATGGGAATAGGCGCTGGGCTAAGCTCGCGGGTGCGCCGACGGCCTCGGGGCACCAAGCGGGCGCGGACAAGATCCTTGACTTCCTCGAATGGTGCCGTGAGATCGGTATCCGTACCGTGACTCTCTACATGCTCTCTACCGATAACCTCAACCGCGACTCGGCTGAGGTTGCCGCACTGCTACGGATTATCGACGAAACCTTGAGCCGGGTGGGGTCTGAAGGCTCGATGCGTGTGCACCCGGTCGGGGCGTTGGATGTGCTGCCTGCCGAGCTTGCCGAGAAGTTGTGCGCGCTGCGTGACAGCACCGCTGGCCGTGGGGGCCTGCACGTGAATGTTGCGGTGGGCTACGGTGGCCGCCGCGAGATTGTCGATGCGGTGCGCGCTTTACTTGAAGACGCCGATACCCGCGGTATGAGCGCCGGCGAGGTCGCGAAGGCACTCGATGCCGATATGATCGCCAAGCATCTCTACACCTCGGGTCAGCCTGACCCGGACCTGGTGATCCGGACATCAGGCGAACAGCGCCTCTCCGGTTTCTTGATGTGGCAGTCCGCCTATTCCGAGTTCTATTTTTGCGAAGCATTGTGGCCGGATTTCCGGCGCGTGGACTTCCTGAGGGCGTTGCGTGACTTCCAGCGGCGGCAACGCCGCTTCGGCTGCTGAACCGCGCTCCGCACGGAACCCGGGGCCGCAATCAGCGCGTTAGCCTGTCCACAACTGCGATGCGGGCTGAATCTGTCCACAATACCGGGCAGTCCGTAGCGAGTCTTTGCAGGGTGCGCATAGCCTTGAGAGCATGCGCACCCTGATTCTTTCCTACGCCGGCTCCGGTTCGGTATGGGGCCTCATCGTGGCCGCCGCGCTGATGTGCGCATGCCTTGCGTTCTTAGGCTTCGGGGTAGTTCTGGCGGTCATTGATGCCCGCACGCATCGGCTCCCGAATGTGTGGGTCGCCCGCCTGAGTGCAGCGTGCGCTTTCTTTCTCACGCTCGCCACGTTTGCCTCGATCGGGGTGGGAACGTTCTTGGGGTTCCGGTGGATCCTGGCCGCCGTGTGCGGGGCCGTGGTGTTCATCGCGCTTCGCTGGATGACTGCTCAAGGGCTTGGCTTAGGGGATGTGAAACTCGCGCCCGTGTTGTGCGCGATGTGTGCGGTAGTCAGCTGGGGCCACGTCGTGTTGGCGGGGGTGTTGATGTGCCTGATTGCAGGCGTGCACGCGCTCATCGTGATGATCGCGACACGCAACCCGCGCGCCTTCATCGCGTTCGGCCCAGCCATGCTGTGTGGCACAGGGCTCGCGCTCGCGCTCTAGCGGCGGCCATCTCAGCGCGGTCCCTTCCTAACAGGCCGCGTAGAACAGCCCCGCGGGCACCCACCGTTGTGGTGAGCGCCCGCGGGGCTGTCGAGTTCAAGTGCCGCAACCGTATCCGGTTGTGGCACTTGAAATGTGTCGAGTCGAAACTCGAGGGCGCTTAGTTGAAGCGGCCGGTCATCGTGGTGACGTCGAGTGCCTTGTCGAGGTCAGCCTCGGATACCTTGCCCTCGCCTTCGCCAACGAAACCGAGCGCAACGGTCGCTTCGCGCACCGTCATGCCTTCAGCAACGGCCTTCTTGGCGATCTTCGCGGCGTTTTCGTAGCCGATGTACTTGTTCAACGGGGTCACCACGGATGGGGAGGCCTCAGCCAGGAAGCGTGCACGCTCCTTGTTGACGGTGAGGTCGTTGATCATCTTGTCTACCATCACGCGGGCGGTGTTGGTGAGCAGGCGGATCGATTCGAGCAGGTTGGCAGCCATGACTGGGATGCCGACGTTGAGCTCGAACGCACCGTTGGTCGAGGACAGCGAGATGGTCGTGTCGTTACCGATGACCTGCGCGCACACCATGGAAGAGGCCTCGCAAATCACGGGGTTGACCTTGCCCGGCATGATGGAGGAGCCTGGCTGAAGGTCTGGGATGTGCAGCTCGCCCAGGCCGGTGTTCGGGCCGGAACCCATCCAGCGCAGATCGTTGTTGATCTTCAACAGCGAGTAGGCGATGTTGCGCAACTGACCCGAGGCCTCGACGAGGCCGTCTCGGTTAGCTTGTGCCTCGAAGTGGTTGCGGGCCTCGGTGATTGGAAGCCCGGTGTTTTCCGCGAGGTTAGCAATGACCTTCTCGGGGAAGCCCTCTGGGGTGTTGATGCCCGTGCCAACCGCGGTACCGCCCTGTGGGACCTCAGCTACGCGTGGCAGGGAAGACTCGATGCGTTCGATGCCGTAGGCGACCTGTGCTGCGTAGCCACCGAAGACCTGACCCATCGTGACCGGGGTTGCGTCCATGAGGTGGGTGCGGCCGGACTTGACGACGTCCTTCCACTCAACACGTTTCTTCTCAAGCGCCTCGGAGAGGTACTTCAACGCCGGGATGAGGTCGTTGATGAGCGCGCCAGTGACAGCGACGTGAACAGAAGTTGGGAACACATCGTTGGAGGACTGGGAAGCGTTGACGTGGTCGTTTGGGTGGACCTGGGTCTCGGAGCCGTTGGCCTTCAGCTCGCGGGTAGCCAACTCAGCGATGACCTCGTTGGTGTTCATGTTCGAAGACGTTCCGGAGCCGGTCTGGAACACGTCGATCGGGAACTGGTCATCGTGCTTACCGGCGATGATCTCGTCAGCTGCGTGGAGGATCGCGTCAGCGATCTCCTGCGAAATCACGCCGAGCTCGAGGTTCGCCAGAGCTGCCGCGCGCTTAACCTGTGCGAGAGCGTGGATATGCTGCGGCTCAAGGGTTTTACCGGAGATCGGGAAGTTCTCAACTGCACGCTGGGTCTGTGCTCGGTACAGAGCATCAATCGGTACGAGGACCTCGCCCATCGTGTCATGTTCAGTGCGGAATTTAGGTGTTTCAGCCATATCTCAAATCTTACCGCTCAGAGTCGACGAGCTTGACCGTGCCCGTATCGAGCGAGTACACGGCACCCACAATCTTCACCTTGCCGGACTTTTCGGCACGGTAGAGCACCTGGGAAAGCTCACGCAGAATTTTGACGGTGCGCCGGGTGTGGATTTCAACAGCGCCGCTCAGGCCCGGGGTGTTCGCGTCCTCGCGGGCCTGAACCACGGACGGGAGGATGCGCTCAACGAGCGAGGCGATGCTACCTGGGGGAGTGTCCCCTGAATCCAGCGTTGCCTTCGCGGCTTCGACCGCGCCACACGAGGTGTGGCCGAGCACCAAAACCAACGGGACCTTGAGCACCTCGACCGCGAACTCGATCGAACCGATCACAGTCTCGCCCAAAGCGTGGCCAGCGGTGCGGATCGCGAACAGGTCGCCGTAGCCCACATCGAAGGCATACTCCATGGGAACCCGGGAATCCGAGCACCCCACGACCGCGGCGATCGGATGCTGTTCTTTACGCAGAAGTTCGCGGCGGGATTTATCCGAATTAGGGCGAAGCGGACGGTCTAAAGCGGCGCGCTCAGCACCCTGCAACAGGGTCTCAAGGGCTTGGTCCGGGGTGAGAGTTGGGTTGGTTGCTGGCATGGTGACCTCGTGATGACAGGCCCTTCGTGGTGAAGGGCGGTTCAAGCCCATGATAGGGCGGTAAGTGGGCGGAATCGACGAACGGTGCGGCTACGGTGCCGAGGTTACGGGCCTGTTTAGGGCGCTGACTTCTGAATGTTCTGGGCGACCTCAGGCAGGTGTTCGGCCACGTCGTTTTTCATGGTGATGACGTAGGTGAAGCCGTTGATCTTTGCGACCCAGCTGGTTCTGGCGTTGTCTCCCTTGCCGCCGGTTGCACGTTCGGTCCACTCGGTGCCGTCGACGTTGTGCTTCTTGCCGGTCGGGACGGAGCCGTCGGTTGCCAGGGTGACCCAGGAGTCGTTGGCTTTATCCGTTTGCTTGACGGCGGCGAAGGCCTCATCGCGGATCACGACGCCGAGGTCCCAGAACGCTACACCGTCAGCGGTGCCTGGGTTCCAGCGGGCGTAGTTGACGTACCAGCCCTCCGGTAGATCTGGTGCGATCGCATCGAAGTCGAGGGTTTCCTTGGTTTGTTTCGCGATTTCTTCGACGTTGACGCGGTCGTTGTATTCGTGCTGCCTGTTCGCCGGGTTGAGAAGGATGACGGGGATCACCACGAGGATCGTCAGGGCAGTGGAGATGATCATGCCCTTGATGGTCTGGTTGGCGCGTTTGGCCTGCTTCTCAGTCAGCGGCGCCTTGAAGCCCGGTTCTCCGGGTAGGGGTGAACGCTCAGCGCTGGGGGTCTCAGTTGCTGGAGGCTCATCGTTGTGTTTTGCGTCGTCAGATTTCTCAAGCACGGCTCCATTGTCTCCCATATTGGGCACTACACGAACTGGTTATGGAATTTCGTGTGAAGAATGGGTAGATTCCAATCAACGAAACGTGACGCAAGTCACATTTTGTTTGTCATCTACTTTCTCCTCGAGGTAAGGACCGCTCATGGAGCAGAAATCCTACGATGATCTCGCGGAACGGAGTATCGCGGTTCGTGACTCCCAGGAGTTTCAGAACCTGAAACGTTCCTTCATGCGGTTCATCGCACCCATGTCAGTGATCTTCCTGGTCTGGTACGTCATCTACATCGTGCTTGCTAGCTACGCCCCGGGCTTCTTTGGGATCAAGGTTTTCGGACTCATCAACGTCGCCTTGCTGTTTGGTTTGGCGCAGGTGGCCACGACGTTCATCATCACAACCCTGTACCGCCGGTGGGCGGATAAGAAATATGACCCGTTGGCCACAACGCTTGGTGAACGCATGGAATCGGGCGCGCTTTTGGCCGATGAGGAACGCGCCGCTTCAGAGTCGAATAAGGATGGTGCGGCGTGATCATCGATCAGATTAACCCGGTCATCAACATGATCGTTTTCGGTCTGTTTGTTGCGGTGACCCTCTACATTGTTTTCCGTGTTTCACGTAAAGGTTCCTCAGCTGATGAGTTCTATACCGGTTCGAGGTCTTTCTCCGGCCCACAGAACGGTGTGGCCATTGCGGGTGACTACCTTTCGGCGGCGTCATTCCTGGGCATTGTGGGTGCGATCGCGGTAGCCGGCTATGACGGCTTCCTGTATTCGATCGGATTCCTGGTTGCGTGGCTCGTGGCTCTGCTGCTGGTTGCGGAGCTGCTGCGTAACACGGGTAAGTTCACGATGGCGGACGTGCTGAGTTTCCGTTTGCGTCAGCGTCCTGTCAGGATGGCGGCATCGCTGACGACCCTGGCTGTGTGTTTCTTCTATCTCATCGCCCAGATGGCTGGCGCTGGTGGCTTGGTTGCGTTGTTGCTCGGTATCGAGGGCAAGGCCGCTACCGCGGGTGTTGTGGTCATCGTGGGTGTCTTGATGATCGTCTATGTGATTGTGGGCGGCATGAAGGGCACGACGTGGGTGCAGATTATCAAGGCTGTCTTGTTGGTTCTTGGCGTGGCGATCCTCTCGATCGTTGTGATGGCGAAGTTCGGTGGAAACTTCTCGGATCTGTTGCAGGCTGCGGTTGATAAGTCGCCGAAGGGCGAGGCCGTTTTGATGCCTGGTTTGAAGTATGCGAACCCGCTGGACTTCATTTCGCTGGGCTTGGGCCTGGTACTCGGTACCGCAGGTCTGCCGCACGTTTTGATGCGTTTCTACACCGTGCCGACGGGTAGGGAAGCGCGGCGTTCGGTTGTGTGGGCCATCTGGATTATTGGCGCGTTCTACGTCATGACTCTGATCCTGGGATACGGCGCTGCGGCATTGGTTGGCCCGGAAATTCTGACGGCCAAGACCACCCCGGGTGGCGAGAACGCGGCCGCCCCGCTGTTGGCTTTGGAGATCGGCGGGCCGGTACTCATGGCCGTGGTTTCGGCGATCGCGTTCGCAACCATCCTCGCGGTTGTGGCTGGTCTTGCGATCACCGCGGCAACCTCGTTCTCGCACGACATCTATACCTCGGTCATCAAGAAGGGCGAGATCAGCCCCGGCCAGGAGGTCAAGGTCGCGCGTTTGACGGTTGTGGCGATCGGTGTGCTCTCGATTATCGGCGGCATCGTTGCGCTGGGCCAGAATGTCGCGTTCTTGGTTGCGTTGGCTTTCGCTGTTGCGGCGTCCGCGAATCTCCCGGTGATCCTGTATTCGCTGTTCTGGAAGCGTTTCAATACAGGCGGGGCTTTGTGGTCGATGCTCGGTGGCTTGTTCACAACCCTGATCTTGATCACGTTCTCGCCAGCGGTTTCGGGTAAGCCAACCTCGATGTTCCCGAACCTGGACTTCGCGTTCTTCCCACTATCTAATCCGGGTATCGTCTCGATCCCGGTCGGGTTCTTGCTCGGCATCATCGGCACGCTCCTCATCAAGCCTTCCGATGATCACGATGCCAAACACGCGATCATGGAGGTCCGTGCCTTCACCGGTGCTGGCGCGGAAAAGGCCTCAGAGCACTAGATAGCTCACCGCTATAGCTCACCGCTGGATCTGAACCAGCGCACAGAAAAGGGCTGTGGCCCCAGCTTCACTGTTGAAGGTGGGGCCACAGCCCTTTAATGGAGGCGCTGAGCCGTTACTGGCCTTGCGGTTTAGGCTCGTCGCCGTTGCCAGTGGGTTCCGCGTCGGCGGCCTCATCGGTTTCTTCTTTGATGATTGCGCCTTCGGGAACGTCGATGCCTTCGGCGAGGGCTTCCTGGGTAATGACGATGTCGCCCGTCTCCGGGTCGACCAGGGAAGGCTGTTGTTCAGCGGGCAACGGCTTGCCGTCATCATCGAGGTACAGGCCTGAGTCGTAGTCGAAGCCGATCGGGTTGCCGTCGGCGTCGGTACGGGCGTACCAGTCGGTGAATTCGTCCGAGGTCGAATCGAAGTTATGGCCGGCCGCGTATTCGTTATCAGATTCGATGACGCGCAGCTCGAAGTTATCGCCGTGCTTTTCGATACCGTATTTGACGGCGTTGGACAAAGCCACGTCCTCGAACTTCTGGCGGATCACCAGCGGGTCGGTACGCATCTCTTTATAGAGGGCGATCGCCATCAGTGCGAGCACCACCGCGAACGGCAGCGCGGTGATCGTGATGAGGTTCTGCAAGCCCTGCAACGCGGTCTTGCCGGCCATCAGGAGGATCACCGCGGCGATGCCTGCCATCAAGACAGCCCAGAACGCGGTAATCAAGCGCTTAGGGTGCGGGTTGCCGCGCTGGGACAGTTGCGAGTTCACGATCGAAGCGGAGTCCGAGGTCGTGATGAAGAAGACCGCGAGCATCACAATCACGATCGGGGCCACAAACTGGGCTCCTGGGAGGTGCTCAAGCACCACAAAGAAGATGTCTTCAGGGGCGGGCAGTTTGTTGATGTCATCACCTGGGGCGATATCTCCCGCTGTGCGTTGCAGATAGATCGCGGTACCGCCGAGGATCGTGAACGCGAGGATGATGATCGAGGACGGGATAGCCAAGACACCGACCACGAACTGGCGGACCGTGCGGCCCTTGGAAATCTTCGCGACAAAGACGCCCACGAATGGCGCCCATGAGACCCACCAGGCCCAATAGAACGTGGTCCATGCGGACAGGAACGCGTTCATCTCCGGGGAGTCAGCGGTCGTGGCGGAGAGCATCGTGGGCAGTTCAGCGAAATAGGAGGCTACAACGCCGGGGATCACGTTGAGCAAAAAGACGGTGGGGCCAACCACAAAGAAAAACAGTGCCAGGGCAAGCGCCAACACGAGGTTGATGTTGGAGAGCCGCTTAATACCCTTGCTCACACCCGATACTGCGGACCAGATGGTTCCGATGGTCAGCAACACGATGATGATGAGCGCGAGCTTATTAGCGCCCGGGCTCCAGCCGGTCACGAGTTCGAAGCCTCGGCCGATCTGGAGCGCGCCGATACCGAGAGACGCCGCGGTACCGAACAGTGTTGCGATGATCGCTAGGCCGTCGATGACACGGGCACGCACCGAGCTTGAGGTTCCACCCCACAGTGGTGTGAGGATCGAGCTCATGAGTGGTACGCGGCCGCGGCGGTAGGAGACATAGGCGATAGCCAAGCCGACGATGCCGTAGATGGCCCACGCGTTGATGCCCCAGTGAAGCGCTGACTGCGCCATTGCTTTCTTGACCGCATCCACTGTGGCTGGATCATATGCGCCGGGGCGAGGGGAGAGGTAGTAGGTCATCGGCTCGTATGGGCCGAAGAAGATCACGCCGATACCGATACCGGCGCCGAAGAGCATCGCCGCCCACGAAACCGTCGAGTATTCAGGCTTTTCGCCCTCCAACCCCAGCGGGATACGCCCATACTTAGTGAACGCGAGCATCAGAAGGTAGATCACTAGCACGATCGCAAGCGAGTTAAAGATCCACCCGAGGTTAGTCATGATCCAGGTGAGCGCGGCCGTGGTTGAGGACAGCACCTGATCAGGCTGGAGAACACCCCAGACCACAAAACCGATCACGGCAACACCCACCGTGATGAGCATCGGCTTATCTACGCCGTAGCGAATTTTCTGGTGGTCAACATCCACGCCGGGAACAAGCGCCGGGTGGATGTTGTGTGGGTAGCGGTTGAGTCCGCCGAGGAACTCGCCGGCTTTACGTCCGACCGTCTTCAACGTTTCTCCAGCGGTGGGTTTCGGGGTTCGCCTCTCGCGGTTCTCCGCTGTCAGAGGGTGCCCGGGATGTTCCGCTTTGCCTGCGCCCTTGCTTGGGCGACGCCTCTTTTGTTGACTGTTCTCAACCGGTTTTTCCGATTGAGAGTCCAGTTCATCATTGGATGACATCTTCTCTCCTCAGGGTCAAGGTGTAGCCCTCATCATATAAAGATTGGGTTTTCTTGCTAGTTGGGAGACTGACTGTTTACGGGGTGGGCATATGATGAACGTGAGGCCCGAGGCCGTGATAACTGCAAGCGAGAACACTGAATGAGGACTCCGTGACGCAAGAGCAGGACTACACCCAACTGTCCCCTAAGCTGTCTGTTTCAGAGGCGGCTCCAGACCGGAACTTGGCGATGGAGCTGGTCCGTGTGACCGAGGTCGCCGCGATCGCCTCCGCACCGTGGGTTGGCCACGGGGATAAGAACGCGGCTGACGGCGCGGCTGTCGATGCGATGCGCGCGATGCTCACTACCGTTGATTTCAACGGTGTTGTGGTGATCGGTGAGGGCGAGAAAGACGAAGCCCCGATGCTGTATAACGGCGAGCACGTGGGTTCCGGTAACGGCCCTGAGGCTGATGTTGCGGTTGACCCGATCGACGGAACCCGCCTGACTGCGCAGGGTTTGAATAACGCGTTGTCCGTTATGGCGGTCGCTGAGCGCGGCACGATGTATGACCCGTCGGCGGTGTTCTATATGGACAAGCTCGTGACCGGGCCGGAGGCAGCGGATTCGGTCGATCTTCGCTTGCCGATCGGTGAGAACATCCGCCGTGTAGCCAAAGCTAAGGGCAAAAAGCCGTCCCAGGTAACGGTAACCGTTCTAGACCGTCCGCGCCACGAAGAGATGATCAAAGAGATCCGCGAGGCGGGTGCGCGCACCAAGCTGATCCTAGACGGTGACGTTGCCGGGGCGATCGCAGCGGCGCGCCCTGATTCCGGTGTTGACATGCTCGTGGGTATCGGCGGAACCCCAGAGGGTATTGTGACCGCGTGCGCTATCCGTGCGCTAGGCGGCGTGATCCAGGGCCGCCTGCACCCAACCGATGATGCCGAACGCGAGGCGGCCGAGAAGGCTGGTTTGGACGTCAACCAGGTCCTATCCACCGAAGACCTGGTCACGACCGATAACTGCTACTTCGTGGCAACCGGCATCACCGACGGCGACCTGCTGCGCGGGGTCCGCTACCGTGGCGACCGCATCGTGACCCAGTCGCTCGTGTTGCGCGCTAAGTCCGGCACTATCCGCGAAGTCACTGCAGAGCACCGCGCCGATAAGTGGGACGGATTCACCCGCTAAAGCAACGGCGCGTAGCCTGGAGCGTGATCAAACCGTAGAGCACTAGCGCTGGAGGGGCGTGGGTGAAGATTCATCCACGCCCCTTCAGCGTTAACCAGGTTCTCTGGGCTAGGTTTTCTGCGCCGGATTCTTGAGACCTATGCCGCGGCAGCCGGTTTCTGGCGTGCACGCGGGGTCGCGCACATATACGCGTGGGCTTGCTCGTCAGATTCGATGGAGAGTTCACCGGCGGCGGCAGGGATGAAGGCGGATTCGCCACGGGTGAGCTGAACCTGGCTTCCGTCCGAACCGCTCACCGTGAGGTTGCCTGCGAGCGCGATGATGCAGGCTGGGCCACGCAAGGACACCGCCCCGGTTGAGGTGCCGTTGATGCGGATGAGCTCGAACTCATCGAAATCGGTCGAATACAGCTCAATGCCCGGCTTTTCCTGGGTTGGTCGCACCCACGTAGGCTCGAGCGAAGCGAAGCGGGTGATCGAAAGCAGCTCGTCCACGTTGATGTATTTGGTCGTCATCCCGCACCGCAGCACGTTATCCGAGTTGCCCATGACCTCAATCGCTGTCCCGTGGAGGTAGGCGTGAATGTTGCCGGCCTGCAAAGCCACGGCCTCGCCCGGCTCAAGCTCGACGTAGTTCAGCAACAGTGACACTAGAACGCCGGCGTCCTGCGGGTATTTGCTCTCAAGCCATGGAAGCAACGGAAGCAACGCATCGACCTCGCGCAGGGCATCCGCATCGCGGGCAGCCATGTCCTCTACGATCTGCACGGCGTCAGTAACGATCCCAGCGATATCCTCGATGCCGCTGAGCACATAGGACAACGCGGCCTTATAGTCCCGGTTTTCCAGATGCTCGATGACGGTCTGCGCAAGCATGCGCGTGCTTTCCCGCGAAGAGTTATCCCGCAACAGCTCCCACGCCGGGATGCTCGCCTCTGCGGAACGGAAGCCCGTCAAAGCCTTGAACGGAGTCAACGCGAGGATCATCTCTGGCTTAGGCCGCGGATCTTTATACATCCGATGGGGAGCCTCGATCGGCACGCCTTGTCTTTCCTCAAGCTCAAACCCGGCTTGTGCCTGGAACGCATCAGGGTGCACCTGCAAAGACAACGGGGCATCCGCAGACAGTACCTTCATCAAGAACGGAAGGCTCACACAATCTGCTGGCTGGGAAGCGAGCACCTCAGAGCCGAGCATCGCCTCAGGGTTTTCCTTCAAAACATCCGCCAAGGAACGGCCGTTAGTGCGCAAACGGCTTGGCGCGCCCGGGTGCGAACCGATCCACAGTTCGGCCTCTGGGCCTCCTGTGGGCGTTCGCCCTAAAAGCTCGGTAATCGCGGAAGATGAACCCCAGTCATAGTCGCGGATGGAATTATCCAATTTCTCCACGGCTATCACGTCTCCTGACTCTCATAAACATCCAGGCCTATGGACCCGGATGGGGCAGGTCAGCCTAGCCGACCTTGCACGAATCGTTGTTTTGAGCAATCTGCTCAATCCGGCCGGTGTCGCCAACATACTCAAGTTCCTGCAGGTACTTCTCCGTAATCGGCGAACCATCACGCTGTGTGGTGATGACCTGATCTTCCGCCCCCAATGAGGCCTCAGAGGAAGGTTCAGGTGAACTCTGAGTAACTTGCGGTTTAGATTTGCCAGAAGCCTGACCCTGGTGCGAAGACTGCTGCGTATCCTGCTGGCCGGAATCCTGCGGTTTGGATCCCTGAGGTTGAGAATCGCGCGGCTTATCGTCTTCAGCCTTCGCACCATCGTCGGTAGCTTTGGCAACCAACTGGCCTACACGCTGATGAATCAGATCATAATCAGGGTAAGTCGAGAACAAGTCACCCGGTTTACCGAAATCCGGGGCACCCAACGTGAGCCTTAAGAATGAATGCTGACGCGTCTTCTCTGCTAACCCAATAAACGAACCCAACTGGGACTGCGGAATATTCGTGTGAACAATCTCCTCACCCGAATCCATGATCTGGGTGAAGTTCACCAAAACATTCTGCGGAGTGAACTGCTTGATCATCGCCTGCTGCAAACACTGCTGCCGGCGAATACGGTGATAATCCGTTGCGAAATCACGCGAACGCGCAAACCACAACGCCTGTTTACCCGTGAAGTGATGCTCACCCGGGCTGAACCACTTGGTGCGCAGACCCGTATTCGGGTCCCGCTTCCCGTTATAAGGAACCCAACCGCCAGAGACGATCTTGACCCCACCCAACGCATCGATCAGGTGCTCAAAACCACCCATATCGACCGTGACATACATGTCGATCTGCAATCCGGTGACGGCGCTCGCCGCCTCCATCGTCGCAACCGCACCCGGGTCTTTAGTATCCGGGTACTTATCCGCATGCTCTTGCTCCACGGTCGGATAGATCGCATTGAAAATGCATTCATCCCCACAGTTGAAGCCGTTCGGATACACCTTGCGCATCGGCGAACCCTCAGGGAAAGGCGCGTTCTGCAAATTACGCGGAATCTAAATCACAACAGCACGGCCAGACTTCGCATCAATCGACCACACCTGAGCCGAATCCGGACGCAAACCCACACGCGACTTACCCGCATCCCCACCAAGAACCAAGATGTTATAGCGGCCATCAACCGGATCAACCGCCGGGCCGGAAGCGAAAATAGTGCCCAGCGTGGACTTGCTCTTGAACGCAAGATACGAGCCATAACCCAGCCCGCCAGAGGTGATCACCACAGCCAGCGCCGTGAACACAGTGACGATGCCGCGCATACCCGGCGCCAACATCGTCGGCTTCGTGATCCGGTAAGTGTGAACGAAAAGCAACAACCAGCCCACAGCGAGCACAGCCAACACGATGCCCACGAGCACCAAAACCCACGGCCTGCTGAACACATCGAGCAGTGATCCACGGTTGATCAGCGCCCACGCAACCAAGATGAGCAACGCAACCCACACGCTCACCGTGACCGTGAGAGCCTTACGCCCCAAAGACTTATATCCGGTCACAAGCTGCGCGCCGCCTGGCACCAGAAGCGTCAACAACCACAAAATCCAGGCACGCTTAGAACGCCCCGGCGCGTTCAACTGCTCCGGATCAGGAACGGGGGAGGTCTTCAAAGATGCAGGCTGAGTCTTGAAAGATGCAGACCGAGCCTTGAAAGACGCGGATTCTGCTTTGAAATGTTGCGAGGAATCGTTCACGTTCAAACCTATGGAGAACTGCCGCCTGAAACGGCCTACCGGGCTGACGACTCAGCTGCGCGCTTCTGTGACAAGGCACGGCCCTTAGCTTCAGCGCCGGCACACATCTGCTCGGCATAGTCTGCCAGAGCTGCAGATATGCGGGAGGCTTCCTCGCCCGCGCCGCAACCTAAGATCCGGGCCGCATACAAGCCGGCGTTCTTGGCGCCGTCTACCGCCATCGTCGCAACGGGGACACCACCTGGCATCTGAACGATCGAGAGCAAAGAGTCCAAGCCTTCAAGGTTCTTCAAGCTCACCGGAACACCGATCACTGGCAGAGTCGTGACAGAGGCGAGCATGCCCGGCAAATGAGCCGCACCACCCGCGCCGGCGATGATGACCTCAAAACCCTTCGATGCGGCATCCGTGCCGAACTGGATCATCTGATGCGGCATCCGGTGAGCCGAAACAACATCAACGAAATACTCGATGCCCAACTCGTCCAATACATCGGCCGCAGCTGACATGGTTGGCCAGTCCGAATCCGAACCCATCACAATCGCAACGCGAGGCTGCTTCTTCTCACCACTCATACCCGAGCTCATGCATCGCATCCTTTACTCATGATGTCCGCGGCAACACGCGCCTTCTGGCGCACATCGACCAGGTTCTCGCCTTCGAAACCGACACGGTTAACATGGCCGATCTTACGGCCTGGACGCACCGACTTGCCGTAAACATGCACTTTAACCTGCGGATCGGTCGCCAACGCGTGCGGCAAGGTAGCGGCGAGATCCTCATTGGCCCCACCCAAGAAGTTCTTCATCACGGCAACAGGTGCCAACGGTTCAGCAGATCCCAACGGCAGGTCAGCGACCGCACGCAGATGCTGCTCAAACTGGCTCGTCACCGCGCCATTCTGGGTCCAATGCCCGGTGTTGTGCGGCCGCATCGCAAGCTCATTGATCAGAAATCCGGGGCCACGGCCTGGAGTCTCAAACAACTCGACGGCCAAAACACCTGTAACACCCAGCTCGGATGCAATCTTCAACGCGGTCTGTTGCGCGGCTTGGGCGGTCTGAACGGGGAGGTCCTGCGCCGGGGCGATCACCTCATCGCACACCCCAGCAACCTGAATCGTGTGGGCGACAGGCCACGCGGCAGTCTCACCCGAGGGGCGGCGAGCAACCAAAGCAGACAATTCACGCGAGAAATCCACCAATTCCTCACACAACACCGCGCCGCGCTCACACCATTCGCTGACCCGGGCAACATCAGCCGCGGAATCCAGCTTCTCAACGCCCTTGCCGTCATAGCCGCCACGCGGGGTCTTCACGATGATCGGCCAGCCGATCTTCTCACCGAAAGCCCGAACCTCATCAGCGGAACTTGCTGAGCACCACTTAGGGTTCGGCAACCCGAGCCGTTCAACGGCCTCACGCATCACAATCTTGTCTTGGGCGTGAATCAACGCATCCGGGCCGGGGTGAACCCGCACACCCTTCTCAACCAGCTCATGCAGAATCTCAGCCGGAACATGCTCGTGATCAAACGTGACAACATCCACAGTGGAGGCGAAATCCAGGACCGTCTGTCGATCCTTATAGTCACCCACCGGCGCGTGAGCCACCGCCCGTGCACTCGCGGTCTCTTCCGACTCACACAGAATGGAAAGCTCGATCCCTAAATCAATAGCCGCCGGGGCCATCATCCGGGCCAGCTGGCCCCCGCCAATCACACCAATGCGCAAAGTTTTCATCTTTTCTAGTCTAAGATAAGGCCCTTGTAGACCAGGGCTCATCCGAGCAGGCTGAATGTGATCTGCGACCCACGCGGTACGCATCCACCTACAGGACTACAAGAAAAACGAAAACCGCCAGTACAGTGGGCAGAATGAGACCGCGGGTAGAACGCGAGACAGTGGGCCGGGTGGGCTCGCTACACACGCTCTGCCGCAACGATTAGCTCCGTAAGAGACAGCGTACTGACAACGACTGCGTACTGACAACGACAGCGCCGTGAGAATGTCAGCGCCATATTTACTGCAACGAGGAGGCACCGCATGATGCGAACCCTTTGGAGCAAAATGCGTACTCTCATCGAAGTGATGTGGCGCGAAGTCGCCAAGTTCGGTGTCGTGGGCGCTGTTGCCTGGGTTATCGACACAGCCGTGTTCCTGTGGCTTATCAAAGGCCCGATGTCAGATGCGGAAGTGTGGGCTAAAGGGTGGGCGACCGTGGTCGCCTCGATCTTCTCGTGGGCTGCAAACCGCTGGTGGACCTTCCGCCACCGCCGCAACAACCGGTGGGCGCGAGAATTCGTGCTCTTTGCCGTGATGAACGCGATTGGCCTGCTGATTGCTGCCGGATGTGTCTTCTTCACCAAGTACGTGCTTCAGATGACCAGCCCGATGGCGCTGTTCATCGCAGGCTCCGTTGTGGGGCTCGTGCTCGGAACCATTTTCCGCTTCATCGCCTACCGCTTGTGGGTCTTCAACGAGGCAAGCGCCACCGAGACCAAGCAGCGCCACGAAGTCACGCTCTGAACACTCGGTCACGCTCTGAGCACTCGGTGGCGCACTCAGTGTGAGGTCATGCTCTTAGCACGCGTTATACAACACCCGTAGTGATGGCTCGTGTGATGCGTTCTTGTTCGCATAGCGAATCAGTCGGCTTACCCTCAACCAGGGATTCGAGGGGCAGCAGGACCAGCGAACCTTCGGATCTGCATGCCAAAAGCGATGCCATAGCCGCCGACCAATCACCGAGCCTCCAATCACCGGACCTCCAGCCGCCAGCCGTGGCGTCCCGAGCCGCCTCGGCCTGAACGGCGGTCCCGCCTACCCCAAGCCAGGAGACGGACGTGGCTGCGCCATCGTTGGCCTCCGTATAGGCCATGTGTTCAAGCGCGGTGGTGTCTAGACCATCGACGTCCCACGCGGCTTGCGCGGCGGCAGCGGCCGCGAATGCCAGCGCATCGGGTTGTGCGCGGACCTCAGCTGCGTGATCGACCATCCCTTCGGGGACTTCGCCCGGGAAGGAAACCGCGAGGGCCTCAAGTGTTACTGCCAGGACGTCAGGGGCGGACACGTGCGCGGAGGGATTGCCAGTGATGACGAGGTCGGCGCTTTCCTCATGATCCGTGACGGTAGCCCCTAAAGAAAGGGCTGCCAACGCTAGTGGGAGTGTGCGCCAATGCGGCGGAACGTCAAGATGGACCGTATAACCGGGGCCGATCCCGAATTCCATCTCTAATAAGCCGGCGTTCTTGGCCCACCAGTTAACAAGTACCCGGCCGGAGAGTTCGATGCGGTGGCCACGGGTTCGGTCGACCAGTAGGGGTGTGGTCGCGGTTCCGCGCTCAGCGATCAAACTCAGGGCCTGGGGGATCCTGAGCTCGAGCGACTCATCGTGTAGTGGGGGAGTGTGAGGTGAGGGGGTGCTGGGGGTAGAAGTCATACTCATATTTAACGTCAGGGATGCGCTTGAAAGGTAGTTCTCAGACACCCTCGGATGGTCACTTTTTTGATCTGCCCGAGTCTTTCTAGGCGACCGCAAAACACCCCAAACAGCGCAAATACCTAATAATTTCTAAGCTAACGCAAAGGTTTTTGTGTAGTAGCTCCAGGCTTGCGGCCTCAATCTTCATGGTGATACAAAAGCCATTTTTTGGCTCGATTTCGCGACGTCGGCATTTGACGAATCGTTCTTACGTGGATGTAATTATGTGTGTGCGCCGAGCTCGGTAGTACACCTGAGGGTACGAGTGAGCTAGGCGCGCCAAACCACCCCCAACGGTTATGCAATTGTTAGGAAGCTGACCTGAGGTGGGAGGCGTCGAAAACGGCGCAAGATTTTGATGTGGCGAACGGATGAAGGGACGCATGACACATGGCACAGCGTGACCGCTACGAGCTCGCGGAGGCCCGCGAGGAGCGAGCAGTTGTTACGCGCGATGTGCCCGGCGATTGGTTCCTCGATCCAGCGGACCCTGAAGCCGGCACGCGCTACAACAGCAATCTTGACTTAGAAGATGCTGCGACCGCTTTCCTGGCGGCGCATTCCTCTTCCGATGCCCCGGAAGCGCTGGCGACTGTAACGCCGCTGCACACCGAGGGTTTCGATGCCACTCAACTCGACACTGCACGGCCAGGTGCTACGCAGTTCAATGCTGACCAGTTTGGTAATGCCGAAACGAACGCTGGAAATGCGACGAGCCTACTCGAAGCGGCACCGAGTGCAGGATCAGCTCCTGCCGAGGTGGAGAAGCCGTCGTCCCAGCAGTTCGTTTCACTCTCCGAATTCATGGGAATGGCAGACGACGGTGAGCTCGGCTGGCAGACCCAGGCACTGTGTGCCCAGACTGATCCGGAAGCGTTCTTCCCTGAAAAGGGCGGCTCAACCCGTGACGCTAAGAAGGTTTGCGGTTCGTGCGCGGTCCGTGCACAGTGTCTTGAATATGCACTGAAGAATGACGAACGCTTTGGTATCTGGGGCGGGATGTCTGAGCGTGAGCGTCGTCGACTTCGAAAGCAGGGTGCCTGATCAGTAGCGCAGCTCATGTAACGGCAGTTGTTGTCACCCATGATGCCGCATCGTTTTTACCGGCCACGGTCGAAGGTCTTATGACCCAGACCCGGCCGGTCGATGCGTTATATGGCGTTGATACGGGTTCACGGGATGGCTCCGCGCAGCTACTTCGCGAGCTTCTACCTGAGTCGGCCGTGGTCTTAGAAGAGCCTGGAACCCACTTTGGTGCGGCTGTTCAGCGAGCTGTAGATCACATGCCTTCGCAGGGCGAAAGCGCAGCCCGTGAATGGCTGTGGTTTATCCACGATGACTCCGAGCCTGCCGCTGATGCGCTTGAGTTGATGCTTGCGGAGATCAGCAAGTCTGAATCCACCGCGGTCGCTGGCGCTAAACAGGTGGATGCCAGCGACCGAGTGCATCTGCTGGACGCCGGTCTGAGCCTGACCCGCCACGGTGAACGGTTCGCTGGTGTTGGTCTTGAAGAAAAAGACCAAGGCCAGTACGACATGTATACGGACCGTTTAGGCGTCAACTCTGCTGGGATGTTGTTTCGCCGCGATGTGTTTGAGGAGCTCGGCGGGTTTGATCCGGCTCTTCCTGGTGTTGGCGATGACGTCGATTTGGGGCGGCGTGCATGGCTTGCAGGCCACCGTGTGGTGCTTGTTCCGGGTGCGTATATGTTTCACCGGCCCGATGTGGTCAAGGACATCGCGGGTGAGGACGCCCAATACGCTGCCGCGAAATACACGCGTTTGAAGTATGCGGCACCGCTGACTTCCTTTTTTCTTGGCCTGTGGATGATCGTGTCCGGGCTGGGTAGCGCTGTGGCGCGCCTGATTGCTGGAGATACGCACACTGCGGGGCTTGAGTTCCGGCACGCGTTCGCCCCGTTGACCCGCATGGGGGCGGTGCGCAGGGGCCGGAAATCGGTGCGGCGTATCCGGAAGGTTCCTCGTTCGAGTGTGAACAGGCTTCTGGTGGGCCGTGCGCAATACAGAGACCACGAGCGGGCTATCCGCGACGGGTTGATGTTGCATGATGCTGAAGCCCAAGCGGATCAGACAACGCGTGCCGAAGCCAGCGGTGACGATGATTCCTTTGAGGCCGCGGCCGCCGATGGCCGTACGACCCGCGGCGTTGCTGCCGGGGTGATCGCGGTGGCTCTCGCCGCGATCGTTGGCGCGGTGACGTTCCGTGGCGCGATCATGGCTAAGGGCATCGCAGGTGGAGCGTTGTTGACGCCGAATGATTCGCTGTCACAGATGTGGCATGCCGCGGTTTCGCCGTGGTCCACCGAGATGTTCGGTATGGCCTCTGGGCCGGATGCTTTCGCTGGGATCTTGTTCTGGCTTGCACTCATCAGCGGCGGTAACGCTCCGATGGGTATTGTGGTCGCCTATTTCTTAGCTTTGCCGGCTGCCGCGTTCACGATGTGGTGGGCTCTGCGTCTGGTCACGCGCGCTCCGGCTTTCCGCGGCATCGGCGCGTTGCTGTGGGCTTTGGCTCCGGTGTTCGCGGTTGATTTGACGCAAGGCCGGATCGCTCCCGCGTTGGTGCATGTTGTTCTCCCGCTGTTGGTGTATGCGTTGGCGCGCGCGGTAGGTGTTCGTGGCGCGGTGGGCGTTGCCTCCTATTCGGAGAATGAAGGGCTGTCCTCGTGGCCTTCGGCTGTTTTCGCGAGTGTTCTTGCCGTTGTGGTGGTTGCCGCTGAGCCGTTGTGGCTGGTCCCGCTTGTAGTCTTCACGCTGGTTGCCGCCGTGGTTTCTCGCCGGGCTCGGGTGTTGGCGTGGGTTCCTGCTCCTGCGTTGATCGCTTCCGCCCCTACGATCCTTGATGCGATCCGCACCCCGCGGATTGCTTTGGCGCAACCTGGCTTGCCGCTGCCGGGTGAGCCGACGCCTGCGTGGCAGGCTTTGCTGGGTTTCCCATCGGGTTTCGATGCGGGCTCTACCGTGACGGGGTGGGGGTGGCTTCCTGGAGGTCATGGAGCGCTGATCGTTGCGCTGGCGTGCGGTGTTCCGTTGCTGCTGATGGGCTTGATAGGCCTGGTTGCTCCGCTCAAGCGGGCTACGTGGATCCGAGTGTTTGCGTTGGTAGCGTTGGTTGTGTTCGCGGCATCGGTTGCTGCGAGCTGGCTGGTTGCCTCCACTGTTGGTGGGCAACGCACCCACTATTACGTGGGTTCCGCGGTGAGCCTCGTGTGGCTCGCTTTTGTGTTCTCGGCCGGCGCGATGCGTGAGGCGGGGACTGTACGGATCCGGGCGCACGTGCAGCGGACACGGTGGACGGGCAGGCTGGTTGCTTACTCGGTCATGGTCACGATGCTGGTGAGTGGGACCACCTGGCTGGCTCCGATGACGCAATCGGATGCGGTTTCTCAGGATGCTGACCGTGGTCTGGGGATGCAGCCTGCTGTTCACGCTGTGGAGGAAACCACGCTTCCGGTCACAGCAGCTGACCGCGGTGTGGGGCCGTTTGAGGAACGCACCCTTGTTCTATCCGGTGCCCAGGATGGTCTCTTCCGCGCCAATATCGTGACCGGTGATGGCTTGCATCTGGAAGAGGTGCGTTTACGTCCGCACGCGAGCACCTTGGGTGGCAGCGTGTTGGATCCGTCTGGCACCGTGATCGCTGAGGCGCCGAAGGCTCAAAACCTGGCCAAGGAAGCTGTTGCCGGTTTGGTTTCCGGTGACGGCGGCGATGCCGCTGAAACGCTAAGGCAACTGGGTGTTGGCTACATCGTGATGAAGGCTGCACCTAATAATGGAAGTGTTGCGAAGAACCTGGATTCGATCCCGGGTATCGCCGCGGTGACACGTGGCGAGCGGTCACCGGCCTGGTTGTGGCAAGTGGACACCTCGGAGGCGACTCAGGAGCTCTATGAGCTGACGGGCTCTGTCACTTCTCGCGTACGCGTTGAGGCCGCTGATGGCACGATGCTGCAGCTGCTCAAGAGCGAACACGGCGCGGTGACAGATCAGAAGATTGAGACCACGCAAGCTGGCTCGGAAGGTTCTGGCCGCTTGGTGGTCATGGCAGAGAACTTCGATTCCGGTTGGAGCGCAAGCCTCAACGGTAAAGATCTGCAACCACAGAAATACAAGGGCTGGATGCAGGCCTTCGAGTTGCCTGTAGAGGACGGCACGTTGAATATTACGTATTCGACGTGGTGGCAGACCCCGTGGCTGATTCTTTCGGCGATCGTAGCGGCGTTCTGTGCGTTGTCGATGATGCCGATGCCGCGCGGATGGCGCAACCGCGTCCGCTACGTGCCGGTCTACCGTGAGCCATACGATCCGGATGCGGTAGCAACAAACGCGCCGGATGCGGAAGCAACGGACACGCCGGAGCATGCAGCTGAGCCTGAACTAGCAGATGAATCTGAACCAGCAACTGAACCCGACCCAGCAGATGAATCTGGTCCAGCAGGTGTGTCAGAGACTGACCTAGTGGAGGAGGGTGAGCGTGAGCGAAAAGAAGACTGACGATCCAGCGCCTCGCACCGCGCGGTCGCGTTCGAAGGTTGTTCTCGCCGCCGCCACTGGTGCGTTGCTCGTTGCAGGTTTCGGTGCTGTTTCGGTGGCTGATCATTTCTTAGCCCCGGACACAGACGGGGAGCCGGTGGCGATCGCTGCGACCTCGTTGCCGGTTTCTGAAAGCACACTTGTGTGCGGGCCTACTATCGCGGCGGCTTCCACCAATCAGGGGGCCACGGATTCTGCCTACGCGCCTGGCGCTGACCACGCGTCCTCCACGTTGCGCGGCATAGCTTTAGGGGACCGGGGTATGCGCGTTCCTGGGGCGCGCATCGTAAGCGGGGATAAGACTGAGCAGGTTTCGAAGGATCTTCCGGAACAGGAAGCTCTCAAGGTCGCAACGCGTAACGAACAGGGCCTGTCTGGAACGAAGGCCGTTGGCAAGGGTGGTGTGAAGGCCAACGATTCGGCGTGGTTCACGGTTCAGGGGCTCGGCGGTAATGCTTCACCGGCGGCGGGTGTGCGTACTATCCGGCAGAAGGATGGGGACCTGGAAGGTTTCGCGAGTGTGCCGTGCACGGCACCTTCTACGTCACACACGATTGTGGGTGGCTCTACAACGTTGGGGCATGCCGCTGTTTTGGTGGTGACTAACACGCAACAGGCGACCGCTACGGTGCAGGTCGATGTCTCTACCAAGGATGGGGTGAGCTCGGCTGGAATCCCGCAGTTCACGCTCAACCCGGGCGATACTCGCACGATCAACCTGGCCTCGGCTGCCTCTGATGCCGATGCGGTCGCGGTCACGGTGAATTCTTCGGGCTCGCCTGTGCGTGCCGCTGTGGCTCAGACCGCGCTCAGAGGTTTGGTTCCCGGTGGTATCGACAGTGTTGAGGCTCAAGCCGAGCTGGGTCAGAAGGTGATCATCCCGGGTGTTCAGGCTCAAGACCCTGCGGCTGACCGTTCCGCACGCCGCACTGAGGAAGCAGGGGATCTGACCCCCTCCGTCATCCTCTACAACCCGGCGGCTAAGAAAACTCAGGCCACCGTGACGGCGGTGCGCGATAACGGCACGTCTGTTGACCTCGGCTCAGTGGCCTTGGAAGGGCGCAGCGTGGGCAGTGTTGCTACGGATGCTTTGCCGGCGGGCACCTATTCGATCGTGGTTGAGGCGGATACTTCGGTTGCTGCGACCGCGCGGCTACTTCGCGGACAGGACGCCGATAAGGCCCACGACGTGGCATATATCCCTGGCACCTCAGCGCTGGGCAACCAGAACCTGGTTGCGCTTCCGGAGCAGGGGGCGGCGCGGTTGAGGATCTTCGCAGACCACGATGCGGTGGTTACGGTCACGCCGGTCTTAGGTAACGGCACGCTCGGTAAAGCTCAGCGCGTTGAAGTCGCTGCCCAGCGCACGGTTGAAGTCGAGCCAGCTAAGAACGCGGTGGGCTTGCACGTTGCCTCTAGCCGCGGAGAAGCCTACGCATCGGTTGTGACTACCGACGGCGTGGGAATCGCTGCGATGAATGTTCTCAACACGGATCAATCCAACGCTGCAGTGCGGGTGGATCTGAACCCGGTTGCTCCGCGATCCGTAAGCGGCGAATACTAGAAACCGCGGGCTACCGGTATCTAACGGTGAGGGCCTGTCCCATAGATCGGGTCGATCTCTTCAGGCGGGACGTTGAGGAACTCACTCACGAGCTCAATCACAACGTCAGCGACGATGTGCGCCAAGTGGTGCTCATCCACAGCCGAGGTCTCGATCGGTCTGCGAAACAACACCACATGGCGTGTGCTGCGGTGTGGGTTCCGGCGCTCTTGCCTCACTGTTGCAACCCCGAGCGGGACCGTTTCACCGCGGGCGGTAGCCCGCTCCAGGGACGCGGAGCTCGGTACGGTCCGCACCGCAAAATTGATGCCTTGAAGCTCATCTGCCCACGTTTCGAAAAGCCGGTCAACAACCTCCCACATGATCTGTTCAACCCGCTGATTCCGGCGCTCAGCACCAGGCGACATCGGCGGTAGGACGTTTCCACGCCATCGCCCACGCACATCGGCGCGGCGACGTTGAACGCCTCCACTGACTGCCCGCGAAGCCAACGAACCTTCTCTGAGTGGGTGTGGATCGATTCTCCAGCTCATACCGCCAGCATATCCACGCCCAACCGATACCCAGAAGGTTGAGCCCAAAAGGTTGAGCCCAAAAGGTTGAGTCTAGAACCATTGAGCAGAGTCACGCATCAGTTTCCGGCCCTGCCTCCACCTCTTTACCTAACGCGACTAGTACGCTATCAAGCGTGGAATCTCAACGTTTTTGTTCTCGTCCAGGGTGCCGCAGGGAAGCGTACGCAACCTTGACGTATGCGTACGCAGACTCCACCGCCGTGCTCGGCCCATTGGCTCTGAAAGTGGAGCCGCACGCATACGATCTGTGCCGCCACCACGCCGACCGTCTATCGGTCCCGCTCGGCTGGGAGCTTCTGCGGCTAGACATCCCAGAGCAACGGAAACCACTGTCCAAGGACGACATGTATGCCCTGGCAGACGCCCTCCACCAAGAGGAACAGCGGGACCAGGAACAAGCTGAAAGGACAGCCCCGCGCCGCACACGCGAGCGCCTCGGCGGAGAGAACGCTCCGCCACCAGCCAAACCCGGCCTGCACTTGGTGCGTGATGACGACTAAAACCTCCACCGGCAGCGCCGAGCTCTAGATTTCTCTTTCAACGCCCCTCCTTTTAGCAATTCCGGGGCGGAAAGGACCCTTGATGTCGCTGAATACCCCTGATCCTTGGAAAGAGGACAGAGACGAGCAAAACCCGACGGGACCCAAAAGCCCTGCGACGCCTGAATCTCCGGCGGAGCCTGTGAACCTGAACGAAAGCCGTGATCTGAACCAAAGCCAGGAAGCGACCCAGGCGTTCCCGCCGGTGTCTGAGCATCCGCCAGCATCTGAGACCGCCGTGCTCGGGGCGCCACCGGCTTCAGAGCAGTCTGGGGATCAGGGCACGTATTTGCCTGTTTCGGAGAAGCCCACGCCTGGTTACAGCGATGAGACCTCGCATGAAACTGTTGCTGCGAGCCTCGACTATAAGCCGGTCTTCCCACGCATCCTGCAGTGGGTAGTCGCTGTCTTGACCCCGTTCGTGTTGCTCGCAGCGGCCGTTCGGTTGGTCGCCTCTTCCGCTGTCTTGTGGTTTATCTACCACATTCCAGGTTTCCCGGCAGACCCGGCAGGATTCACCCGCGGCGACCGCGTTCTGTACGGCTCATACGGGGTGGACTATCTCAACAACTTCGCCCCAAGTAAGTACCTCTCCCAAGTCCAGACCGACGAAGGTCCGCTGTTCACCGCCAACGAGGTCTCGCACATGGCCGACGTCAAGTCGCTTGTGCACCTGTGCTACCTGCTCGGTGTGATCGCGCTCGTTCTTCTGCTGATCAGCTTCATCATCCTGCGTAAAACCTACCCGGGAGGCGTCCGCAGGGGCCTGTTCGCCGGCTCGATCGTAACGTTCGCGGTGCTACTCATCTGCGCGGCTGTGGCGTTGGTTGGCTGGGAGGAGTTCTTTGTTGGCTTCCACCAGTTCTTCTTCTCACACGGTAACTGGCAGTTCGCGTGGGATGATTCGCTCATCCGGCTCTACCCGCCGCAATACTGGGTCATCGCGGCAGGCATACTTGGCGGCCTGTTGCTCGTGGGCAACCTGGTGTTGATGCTCGTGACGTGGCCAACGCGCCGCCGTCGGGAGCTGTCTCGCAAGCAGATGGAAGAGAAACGAGACGGTTCGGACTACGTCATCGAATACGATGCGTTCGATCAACGCTAAACGAACACGGCCCCGCCGTTGAGGCTTGAGCTCAAACACGGGTGGGCGGTAGCTGGCCACAGCTACCGCCCACCCGTGTTGTTGACCTACGTTGCCGCCCAGCTATGAGCGTTTGCGGTAGATCGTGTTGATCGTGTCAGCATACTGCTGATAGACCTGCGGGCGGCGTACCTTCATCGATGGAGTGAGGGTGCCTTCGTCCTCGCTGAAGTCTTCATCGAGGATCACGAACTTGCGGATAGATTCAGCCCGGGACACGGTCGAGTTGGCGCGGTTGATGTATGACTGGATTTCCTCATGCACGCGCATGTTGCGCACCGCATCGGCCAGGGTCGCTACTCCGGAGACCTTCTCTGCCTTCGCCCAGGTGTGTAGTTCGTCTTCATCCAGGGTCACCAGCGCTGAAACGAAAGGCTTGTCATCACCCAGGAGAACAACCTGGGACACGATGCGGCCTTCCCGCACGATCTCCTCGAGCGGGCCGGGGACAACGTTCTTACCGCCGGCGGTCACGATGATGTCTTTCTTACGTCCGGTAACGGTGAGGAAGCCGTCTTCATCGAGCTCACCGAGGTCGCCGGTGTAGAAGAAGTCCTCGTCGTTGAAGGCTTCCTGAGTGGCTTCCGGGTTGTTCCAATAGCCGGCGAAAACCCCGATGCCTTTCACGAGGATTTCGCCGTCATCGGCGATGCGCACGCAGGTTCCGGGGATCGGCAAACCGACCGAGCCGACGCGCTGTATACCTGGCATGTTCACGCTCAAGGGTGCGGTGGTTTCGGTGAGGCCGTAGCCTTCTAGCACACCGAGGCCGATCGCGTTGAAGAAGTGCGCGAGGTCCGGGAACAGGGGAGAAGCCCCGGAGATCGAGTAGCGAACTTCTCCACCCATGATTTCGCGGATCTTCGGGTACACGAGCTTGTTGTATAGCCGGTATTCGGCCTCATGCAGCGGGTTGCTGCGTGGCTTCTGCTGGCCGCGGCGCACCTGGTCTTCGGCGCGTCCACGTTGGGTCGCGATGTAGCGGGCGCGGCGGAACAGCCAGCCCTTGCCCTCGGCTTCTGCTTTGGCGAGCGCGCCAGCCATGAGTTTTTCGTAGATGCGCGGCACTGCAAGCAGGAATGTTGGTTTGATGTTCGGGAGGTCTCGGGTCACGGTGCGCGGCGAGCAGTGGGAGACCGTGATGTCGCGGTACATGCATGCGTGCTGTACGGCACGGGCGAGGATGTGGGCCAGCGGCAGGAACAGCGCGGTGCGCCCGCCCTCTCCAACGACTTCGCTCAAGTGCTCAACGAGGTTGACGGCTACGAGCGTGATGTTGCCGTGGGTGATGATGCACCCTTTAGGGCGCCCGACGGTTCCGGAGGTGTACACGAGGGTTGCGGGATCGTTGAGTCCCGGGCGGCTGCGGCGAAGGTTCACTTCGTCGTCGGGCACCCCGGAGTCACGTCCGGAGGCCATGAGGTCTGCGAGTCCGGCGCCCACGGGTACACCGTCGTAGAGAACCGTGGCTGGGTGGCCGGCGTCGTTGACGACGTCCATGCGCAGGTGGCGTGGCGCGCGGTCTGCAGGCAGATTCGCTACCGCTTGCGCGGCCGGGTCGGAGGCGTCCGGTGTTTGGGTCAAAAGGTGGCTTGCCCCGGAATCGGTGAGGATCCATTCGATCTGGGAGATCGAGGAGGTCTCATAGATCGATACGGAGATCCCGCCTGCAAACCATGCGGCTTGTTCGGCTAGTGCCCATTCGAAGGATGTGGGGGCCATGATCGCGAGCACGGAGCCTTCTTCGAAACCGTGGGCGATGAGGGCTTTCGCGAGGTCGGTTACGAGGCGTTTGTAGTGTTCCCCGGTAACGTCCACCCAGGTTTCGGCATTGGGGTCATAGACGGAGTAGACGGGTAGGGGCTTGTTGCGTGCAATCCGGTCAAGCAACAGCTGTGGCGTGTTGTAGTTGGATGGCAACGTTTCAAGTTGCGGCATGCACCGTTCGCGCACTGATTCTCCTTGAAGGCCGATGGGTTCTAGCGGTGGGGCAGTCGGCTGCACCGGATAGGGGGGCGGACGGGTTATGTCCAGCTTGGTATCCAGATGCGCCACTGGGCGTGTTCGCTCAAAAGTGTTCCGCCTGTGACGATCGGTAGGAAGAAAGCGGATGTGAGCAGGATGATGGCGACGATGCCGGCTAGGATTCCGGTGCGGATCTTCGCTTGGAGCTTGGGCGTGCCCGGTGGCGGGGCGAGCATACGTAGCGCATAGACGACTGCGAGGATCCAGCTGAGTTGGAAGCCGGTCGTGTAGAAGAAGAACATCGTGCGTTCTGGATAGAACAGCCACGGGATGTAGCCGGCTACAACACCTGCCAGGATCATGAGTGCTACCCAGTCGCGGCGAGCGAGGAAGGCCCACAGCACGATGAAGATGCAGAGGGTCCCGGCCCACCACAGGAGCGGGTTGGGTAGGTCGGTGATGATTTGGACGCAGTTGCGGCCGGGTTCGCATTCGACGCCGTCGCGGGTGGTGGTGTCCCATTTGAACAGCGTTGGGCGCCCTGCAACGAGCCAGGTCCACGGGTTGGACGCCCAGCCGTGGTCTTTGGTCAGCCCGGTGTGGAATGCGTAGGCCTTGCCGTGGTAGGTCAGCAGGTCAGCTAGCGGTGCTGGGAAGAGCTTGACCCATGCCGCACCTTCGCGTTCGGCGAGCCCGTGGCCCCAGGCGCGCGGCTGCATCAGCCACGGTAGCCAGGTGAAAAGATAGGTCAGTGCCGCGACGGGTACTACGCGGATGAACGCGGGGATGCCGTTGTGGAGTACGCCGCCTTTGAGCCATTGTTGGATCCCAGCGGCACGGCGGGCTTGGCAGTCCCACCACACGATGAGTAGGCCGAAGACAGCGACGAAGGTGATTCCGGACCATTTGATAGCGCACAAGGCACCCAGTGAAACACCGATGCCGATCTGCCACGGCCGGGACCATAAGCGCGGCCCCACCCCTTTATAGAGGGCCGCTACCTTGCGTTTATCGCTAGAGGCCTCGGCGTCTCCGGCGAGCGCGTAGGCCAGTTGGCGGCGCCCGTAATCGCGGTCTACGAGTACGAGCCACGCGATGATCGTGATGAACATGAAGTAGAAGATGTCGAGGATCCCGGTCCTCGATAGCGCGATCTGTTGGCCGTCGAGCGCTACGAATACTCCGGCGAGCCCGCCCCATACGGCGGAGCGGAACAGGCGGGTTGCGGCCATGGTTGTGAAGACGGCTGCGATGGTTCCGGCGAAAGCGGTGCCTGCACGCCAGCCGAGCCCGGTGTCTGTTCCGAAGATCGCCATTCCCAGCGCCATGATCCATTTACCCAGTGGTGGGTGGACGACGTAGGAGGCCTCGTTACTCGGTGTTGCCGATCCGTTGACGAAGTCTTCGTTGATGTCTTGCGGCCATTGGCGTTCGTAGCCGTAGTTCAGAAGTGAGTAGGCGTCTTTGACGTAGTAGGTTTCGTCGAAAATGAGTTGGTGTGGGTGGCCCAGGTTGAAGAATCTGATGATCGCGGCGAGTGCACCGATCAGCAGAGGTAGCCACCAGCGCGCGTGTGAAACGACCGTGTTGAGCTTGCCGCCGGGCATGCCGGTGAGGCGGAGCAGTAGCTCGTCGAGGCTCGGTCTTGAACGGCTCAGCTGCGCCCCCTGTTTGCGGTGGGCGTGCTGTTGCCGTTGAGCTTGAGAAGTGGTGCGCGCGGAAACAGTCACAGGCTTACTCTACTGAACTACGGGGTTTGAGGCCGGAAGATGGCTAGGAGGGTAATACCAAAGTAATACGGACACACTGTAGCGGAGGCGATGTGCCGCGGTGTTGGTGTAGTGGCGGCTGGGTAGGCTGGTGGTGTGAGTGATGTAACTGGTCGCATCGAGATTGCTGGTACCCCGATTGGGAATATTGGGGATGCGAGCCCGCGGTTGCTCGCGGCGTTGGAAGAGGCCGATGTGGTGGCGTGTGAGGACACGCGGACCACGGCGAAGCTGTTGCGGGCTTTGGACGTGAGGGCTCGCGGTGAGTTGGTTGCGTATCACGAACATAATGAGCGTTCGCGTGCGGATGAGTTGGTGGAGCGGGCTCGCCGTGGGGCGCACGTTGTGGTGGTCAGTGATGCAGGCATGCCAGGTATTTCTGATCCTGGCTACCGGATTGTCGCGCGCGCGGTCATCGAGGATGTGCCCGTCACGGTGATCCCGGGGCCTTCGGCACTGATCTGTGCACTCGCCGCATCGGGGTTGCCGACAGACCGGTTCACGTTCGAAGGATTCATGCCGCGCAAGGCTTCTGAACGCACAGCCTTCATCCGCGCGATGAGCACTGAGACGCGCACCGTCGTGTTCTATGAGACCCCGCACCGGATCGAGGCGACCTTTCAAGCGCTCGCCGAGGGTTTGGGTGGGCAGCGTCGCGCGGTGATTTCGCGTGAGATTACGAAAATGTTTGAAGAGCATCGGCGTGGAACCCTCGAGGAGTTGCTTGCCGGGGTGGCGGAGGATCCTCCGCGCGGCGAGATCGTGGTGGTGTTAGAAGGTGCCGCTGAAGAAGCTGAAGCCAGCATCGAAGAGTTAGTTCCGCTGGTCCTAGAGCGGGTAGCTGAAGGTGAACGGCTCAAAGACGTGTGCAAATCGCTTGCCGAGGCTTACGGGGTGTCCCGGCGGGAACTCTATGACGCGGCGGTCAAAGCCCGGCCATAAGTGTGGCCCGGCGGTAAGCGTGGCTCGGCGGCGGAAGGGACCTGGCCGTAAGTGTTGCCCGGCCGTAAAAGGGACCTGGCCGTGAAATGGACCTGGCCCTGGCGAGCCGGGCCAGTCAGCGAAATGCGGCGTCGCTTTCTAGCGGAATAGTTTGCCGCACGTATAAGTTGAGCTAAGTAGACCTCGATGATCCGTGGCAAAGGAGAACCATGACTTCACAGCGCGAAGCCGAACTGCTGGAATCAGTCCCGAAGGGGTTGCTGATCAATGGTGAATGGCGCGATGCCTCTGATGGCGGAACGTTCGATGTTCTCGACCCTGCAACGGGGAAGGTTTTGGCTACGTTGGCCTCTGCCACCTCTGAGGATGCTAAGGCCGCTTTGGATGCGGCTGATGCTGTGCAGGCGTCGTGGGCTCGCACCTCTGCCCGTGAACGTTCTGAGATTCTGCGCCGTGGTTTCGAACTGATTCAGGAACGCGCCGAGGATTTCGCTCTGCTCATGACCTTGGAGATGGGTAAGCCTCTGAACGAGGCGATGGGCGAGGTTAAGTACGGCAACGAGTTCATGCGGTGGTTCTCTGAGGAAGCGGTGCGTCACAACGGCCGCTACAACGAGACCCCTGAAGGCAACATGAAGATGATCGTGCAGCACAAGCCTGTTGGGCCGTGCTTGCTGATCACGCCGTGGAACTTCCCGCTGGCGATGGCGACCCGCAAGGTTGCTCCTGCTGTAGCTGCCGGCTGCACTATGGTTTTGAAGCCAGCTAAGTTGACCCCGCTGACTGCCCAGCTGTTCGCTCAGGTCATGATGGAGGCAGGCCTTCCAGCAGGTGTCTTGAACGTGGTTGCTGGTAAGTCGGCTTCCCAGATTTCTGGCCCCATCATGCAGGATCACCGTCTACGTAAGGTCTCCTTCACCGGCTCCACCCCGGTGGGGCGCCAGTTGCTCAAGGACGCCGCAGACAACGTTTTGCGTACCTCGATGGAGTTGGGCGGCAACGCGCCATTCATCGTGTTCGATGACGCCGACATTGACGATGCGGTTGAGGGCGCTATGGCGGCGAAGATGCGCAACATGGGTGAGGCCTGCACCGCGGCGAACCGCTTCCTGGTCCAGGATTCGGTCGCCGAAGAGTTCACCCGCAAGTTCGCTGAGAAGATGGCCGCCCTCAAGCCTGGCCGCGGCACCGAAGAAGACGTCAACGTTGGCCCGGTCATCGAGGAGTCCGCTCGTGAGGACATCCACTCGATCGTGACTAAAGCGGTTGAACAGGGTGCTAAGGTCGCGACCGGTGGCGAGAAGATCGAAGGCGACGGCTACTTCTATCGCCCGACCGTCTTGACCGATGTTCCGCACGACGCCGAGATCCTGCGTGAAGAGATCTTCGGCCCCGTCGCCCCCGTCACGACGTTTGCTACCGAGGACGAAGCGATCGAACTCGCCAACGCATCCGAATACGGTTTGGCCTCCTACATCTACTCGAAGGACTACAACCGCCTGATCCGTGTGGCGGATCAGATCGAATTCGGGTTGGTCGGCTTCAACCAGGGCGTGATCTCCAACGCTGCCGCACCATTCGGTGGCGTCAAGCAGTCCGGTCTGGGGCGTGAAGGTGGCGCCGAAGGTATCGAGGAGTACAGCACCGTGCAGTACATCGGTATCGCAGACCCATACGCCAAGAAGTAAAGCCTTCTGCACAGACTGTGACCTAACGGGGTGGCCATCGCATCAGCGGTGGCCACCCCGTCGTAAACCTCACCCCGCCGATAACCTCACTCCGTCGTTAACCTCGCGGTGCATCGCTAAGGTTGTTGATATGTGTTCTGAACATCAAGGTTTGGTTGTTCCCGGTGAAACCCCGCGGCCTTATGTCCCTGAGGCCCACGAAGGCCTCGGCGATGACAGCGGGCGTAAGCGCGCGGCCGTCAACGAGCAGGGTGCTCGCCGTAAGCTCGAATATCCGCCGGCCCCGCAGCCATTGCCGGTCCCGGTGATCGATAACCACACGCACATGGATTTCCATGACGGCGATGTCGCGTTATCTGTGAGCCAGCACATGGATGTCGCCGAGCAGGTCGGTATCTCTGGGGCAGTCCAGATCGGGACCGATGTTGAGTCTTCGCGCTGGTCTGTTGCCGCGGCGGAATCTGATCAGCGCGTGCTTGCCGCGGTCGCCTTGCACCCCAACGATGCCGCGCGGGCTTATGCGGAAGGCACCCTTGAGGATGATCTCGCGGTCATCGAGCAGTTGGCTGGGCATCCCCGGGTGCGGGCGATCGGAGAGACGGGGCTTGATTACTTCCGTACCACCGAGGAGGGCTGGGCGCCCCAGCACGAATCCTTCCGCCGGCATCTTGATATTGCGCAGCGTTTGAACCTGCCGGTACAGATCCATGACCGGGACGCGCACGATGACACGGTGCGGATCTTGGAAGAAGAGAACTTCGATGGAACGGTTGTCTTCCACTGTTTCTCTGGCCCGGTGTCGATGGCGAAGAAGGCGCGCGAGCGCGGCTGGTATGTCTCCTTCGGCGGGACCGTGACGTTCAAGAACAACCATGAGCTTCGAGAAGCGATCATGGCGGCCGGTCCACAGCTGTTGATGGCGGAGACGGACGCCCCGTTCTTGACTGCTCACCCGTTCCGGGGCCGCCCGAACGCTCCCTACATGACCCCGTACGCGGTGCGGTTCGTCGCGGACATGTTCGGCATGGACCTAGATGAGTTCTGCCACACACTTAACGAGAACAGCACGCGTGTTTACGGGGATTTTGCCGCAGGTTTCACCCAAGAATCGCCTGAACAATAGCCATACCCCGAAACTGTGCAGGAGCTGAAGTAGCGATTTGATAACAATTAGGTTACGATTGTTATCGCATCGTGACCTTCGGTGTGGTGCTGACAAGCACTTCCTTCCCTGAAGGCCGAGCGTGAACGCTCATCGAGCGCTTCATGGAAAAGGTCATGTGTGCAAAGAAATATCCCCGAACATAGTGCCTGTCAAGGCATGAGGTTTTTCGTGAACAAGAAGATGAAACGCGGTCTGATCATTGGCGGCCAGGCAACTGTAGCCTCGGCGCTGGTCTTGGGAACCGTGGGGTTCGTAGCAAATAACAAATCCATCGAGGTTGTCGTCGACGGGGAATCTCAAAACGTCCGTACCTTCGGTGGGAAGGTAGAAGACGCCCTGAAGGCAGCTGATGTCACCGTTGGCCAACACGACCGTGTCACGCCAGCCGTAGACTCCGACATCAAGAACGGCGACACCGTCAACATCCTGACCGCTCACAAGGTCGAATACCAGGTCGACGGCGAAGACAAGACCGTCATGACCACCGCACGCACCGTGGATGAGCTGGTGGATGAGCTCGATCTCGCTGACGGTTCTGACATCAACCTCGACGGTCACGTCCAGTTGGCAAGCGCTGAGAAGCTCACCGTGCTGACCCCTAAGGAAGTCAAGCTCAACCTCGCGGGCAAGAAGTCGACTCTGACTACTACCGCACTCGATGTTGACGCGGTTCTGGCCGATAAGGGCGTCAAGGTTGGTAAGCACGACGAAGTGAAGCCTGCCCGGAACACTGTTGTATCTGATGGCATCACCATCACGTACAACAAGATCCAAAAGAAGAAGAAGACCACCACCGAGGCGATCGCGTTCGAAACCAAGCGTGAAGAGGACGCCAAGCTCGCCAAGGGCAAGACCGAGACGGTCACCGAAGGCAAGGCTGGTGAACGCAAGGTCGTGACCGAGACTGTGATCCGTAACGGTAAGAAGGTCTCCACCAAGAAGGTCTCCGATAAGGTGACCCGCGAGCCAGTCGATGCGCTGATCAAGGTTGGCACCAAGGAAGAAGCCCCAGAGCCTGAGGAGAACTCGGACTCGGAGGAGAGCTCGAACAACTCCTCGAAGGGTAAGAAGAAGAAGTCGAAGTCCAGCTCGAAGGCTAAGGCCCCAAGCGGCGGCGTTTCCTCGACCTGGCAGGCACTGGCTCAGTGTGAGTCCGGCGGTAACTGGAGCATCAACTCCGGTAACGGCTACTACGGCGGCCTGCAGTTCTCGGCTTCCTCCTGGCGTGCAGCCGGCGGCACCAAGTACGCTCCGCTGCCACACCAGGCAACCCCAGCTGAGCAGGTTGCTACCGCAGAGAAGTTGCGCGCTAACGGTGGCTGGGGCCACTGGCCAGCATGCTCGAGCCGTCTCGGCCTGCGCTAAGCCACACGCTGTGCTTTCAGGTCAGCACCTGAACGTTGGCTTATAGCTCCGGAATAAATCACCCGGAATAGGCACTGTTCAAGCCCACGATGGTGCGGGAGTCTCCCGCGGCATCGTGGGCTTGGCCGTTTAAGGACATTAGGATTGAGGGGATGAATCACGTGCCTGAATCTTCTGCTTCAGCTCCGCTTTTGGGGGCTGCTCATATTCGTGCGCTCGCCGATGAGCTGGGTGTGACCCCGACTAAGACGCTGGGGCAGAACTTTGTGATCGATGGGAACACGATCCGCCGCATCGTTGCCGCCGCACACCTCACGGGCGATGAGACGGTGCTTGAGGTGGGGCCGGGCCTTGGTTCGCTGACGTTGGGGATCCTGGATGCCGCTGCGCGCGTGATCGCGGTGGAGATTGATCCGCGGCTGGCCGAGCGCCTGCCGCGCACGGTGGAGCAGTGGCGCCCGGGCACGCATGAGAACCTCACGGTCATCAATGAGGACGCGTTGAAGATCACCGAGCTGCCGGGCGCACCCGATGCGCTGGTTGCGAACCTGCCCTATAACGTCGCGGTTCCCGTAGTGCTGCATCTGTTGGCGCGCTTTGAGAGCATCCGTTCCGGTTTGGTCATGGTCCAAGACGAGGTAGCCGACCGTTTGGCAGCGAAGCCGGGGAACAAGCTCTATGGGGTCCCTTCCGTCAAGGGCGCGTGGTACGGGTCCATGACCAAAGCCGGGGTCATCGGGATGAACGTGTTCTGGCCCGCGCCCAAGATCCGCTCAGGGCTCGTTGCGTTCACGCGTGGCCCCAAACGCGGGGATGAGGCTCTGCGGGAGGCGACGTTTGCGGTGATCGATGCGGCATTCGCGCAACGACGCAAGACGCTACGGGCAGCGTTAGCCGGATGGGCAGGTTCCGCCGCAGCAGCCGAAGAATATCTGCGTGCAGCAGGAGTAGACCCGCAGCTGCGCGGCGAGAAGCTTGAGATCGAGCAGTTCATCGCGATCGCCCAGGCCCGCGCTGCAGCAAGCGACAGCGGCGCGGTAGGCGACAGCGGCGCGGCAGGTGAAAGTAGTGCTGCCGTTGAAGAAGTAGGAGAGCAAGGTGGTGGGGTGTGAGTCTTCCAGCGTTGGAGGAACAATCGGGGTTTGCGCGCACGGTCACGGCGCGCGCACCAGGCAAAATCAACGTCAGCTTCGAATGCGGTGACCCGCGCGAGGACGGATTCCATCCGGTTGCGACCTTGTATCTTGCGGTCGGGTTGGATGAAGAGGTCACCGCCCGTCACCGTGACGACGGCGAGATCGCGGCGGAACTCGATGACGCATCGAGCATCGCGGTGGATCAAGCGAGCTTCCCGGTAGGAGCCGATAACCTCGCAGTGAAGGCCGCGCTCGCTTTGCGGGACGCGACCGGAGTGCACGCTGGAGCTGACTTGCGCATCCTCAAGCGTGTGCCGATCGCTGGAGGCATGGGAGGCGGCTCCGCGGACGCGGCCGCGGCACTCGTTGCGTGCAATGCGCTGTGGGAGACCCGCCTGAGCAGGCAAGACCTCGCCTCGATCGCCGCGGGGCTCGGCTCGGATGTTCCCTTCGCGCTGTTCGGCGGCGCGGCCGTCGGCCTGGGGCGCGGGGAAGACCTCGCGCCAGTGCCGCTGCGCACCGAATCGCACTGGGTTCTGATCCCGGCATCGTACGGGCTCTCAACACCGAAGGTGTATCAGGAGCTTGACCGGCAACGCGAACGAGCCGATGTGAGCGTGCCCGCGCCTCAGGAAGTCTCGCCCGAGGTTCTCCACGCCCTACTCGAAGGGGACCCGCTCAAGCTCGCAGCTTCCGTGCATAACGACCTCACTCCGGCCAGCATCGCGCTTGCACCGGAACTCGCGCACGTCATCGAACGAACCGAGGAAGCCGGGGCGCACAAAACGCTCGTATCAGGCTCCGGGCCAACCCTGGCCTGCATCGCGCACTCATCAGCGCATGCGGAACGGATCTCGATGCAGATACGTGATGAGCTCGACCTACAAACCATCGTGGTGAGCGCACCTGCGGCAGGGGCCTCGATCCTGCCCAACTGCGGCGCAGTTTGATGGCCAGCGCTGCCTGATGACATGCCCGGCCTGGTAGCCAGCGCGGTCTGGAGGCCAGCCCGGCCTGGCGAACTTCACGCGCTGAAACCTGCACGCTGAAAGCATCCACGCACACTATCCACTGAAAACTATTCATTGAGAAGGAAACCCTGTACAGATGTCCCACCTCTTAGGTGCTGAATCGATCTCCATCACGTTTGGTACCCGCACCGTGCTCGATAACGTGACGCTCGGCATCGACGAGGGCGACCGCATCGGGATTGTGGGCCGTAACGGCGACGGCAAGTCCACACTCATGAAGCTTCTGGCGCAACGGATCGAACCAGATACCGGGCGGGTGACGCATCGGCGTGATCTGCGGGTCGGTTACCTCGATCAAGCCGACGTTTTAGACCCCGAACTGAGCGTGCTTGAGGCGATCGTGGGTGATGTTCCGGAACACGAATGGGCCGCCGATGCCCGCATCCGTGACATCATGAGCGGGTTGACCGAAGGCATCGATCTGAACAAGAAAGTCGGGGAGCTCTCCGGCGGGCAACGCCGCCGTACCGCGCTTGCCAAGCTGCTGGTTGCTGACTGGGACGTCATCATGCTCGATGAGCCCACCAACCACCTCGACGTTGAGTCGGTCGCATGGCTGGCTGAGCACTTGAACCAGCGGTGGCGCGCCAACGAGAACGCGTTCCTGGTGGTGACTCACGACCGCTGGTTCCTGGATGCCGTATGCACCATGACGTGGGAGGTCCACGATGCGATGGTGGATGCTTTTGATGGCGGGTATGCGGCCTATGTTCTGGCTCGGGCCGAACGCGACCGCGCCGCTGCGGTCAAGGAAAGCAAACGACAGCAACTTGTCAAAAAGGAGCTTGCGTGGCTGCGCCGCGGCGCACCGGCACGCACCTCGAAACCCAAGTTCCGCATCCAAGCAGCCAACGCGATCATCGAAGACGTTCCCGCACCACGCGAAAGCCTCGAGCTGAAGAAAATGGCGATGGCCCGGCAAGGCAAAGACGTCATCGACGCCGAAGACCTCACCTATACGCTGCCCAACGGCCGCGCACTCTTCGATGACATCACGTGGCGGCTGGCACCAGGGGAACGCGTGGGACTTGTGGGCGTCAACGGTGCAGGAAAATCCACGCTCATGCGACTACTGGACGGACAACTCGAACCGAGCGCCGGGCGCGTCAAGCGCGGCAAGACCGTGGTTTCAGCGATCCTCTCCCAAGAAGTCAAAGAGCTTGATGAGCTCGCGAACACGCGCGTCGTGGACGTCATCAAGGCAGAAGGCAGCCAGTTTGTCGCCGGAGGCCGCGAAGTGTCCGCCGGTCAGCTACTCGAGCAGGTCGGGTTCAACGCGCACAAGCAATACACCCCGGTCAAGGACCTCTCCGGTGGCGAGAAACGCCGCCTGCAACTCTTACGCCTCATGGTGGGTGAACCCAACGTGCTGATGCTCGATGAGCCGACCAACGACCTCGACACCGACACCCTCGCCGCGATCGAAGACCTCCTCGACACGTGGGCCGGAACCCTGATCGTTGTCTCCCACGACCGCTACCTGCTCGAACGCGTCACCGACCACCAGCTCGCACTGCTCGGAGACGGCAAACTCCGCGATCTGCCCGGCGGCGTTGAGCAGTACCTGCAGCTACGCGAACACGCAGCGCACGCCGGCACCGACAACAGCAGGATAAGCCACAGCGGGACAGGCCAGCACGGAGAACCCGCCGCCGCATCGGACGCTGGGGGCGCAGCTGAAGCCCCCGCGCACAAGCCAAACAAGCCAGCGTATTCGGCAGCCGAACAGCGCGAAGCGCGCAAAGACATGCAACGCTACGAACGCCAACTCGGACGCGTCGAGAAGGCGCTCGCCGAGGCAGAAGAGAAACTCATCCAAGCGACCGAGGCCGGGGATTTCGAGGCGGTCACCCAACTCACCCAGGAAGCGGACGCGGTGCGGGAGCAGAGGGACGAGCTGGAGATGGCGTGGCTCGAGGCCTCCGTGAAGATCGGGTAGGGGGGCAGGTTGATGCCAGAACAAACGGAAGTCACTGAGTATCGGCCGGTCTGTGAGTATCGGCCGGTGCGCATCGCGATGAGCTACGTCATGGATGCCGCGAACGTCCCTGTCAGCTATTCCGATGAGCTTCACGGGCTCGCAGCCCATACGGGGCGTTCACTCATTGAGGTCGGCGGGCACGTGCAACCGTGGTTCGTGGATGCTCTCAAACCGGGACGCAGCGCCAGCGAGGTTGTCGCGGGCGCGGAGGCGGTCATTATCCTGGGTGGTGCTGATGTGCATCCAGGGTTCTATGGGTTGGAGCGTGAACGGTGGCCCGAGGTCGATCTTGCAGGTGTGAGCGCGAGCGCCGATGCGTTCGAGATAGAACTCGTGCATGAAACCCTGGCCGCCAATAAGCCGCTGTTAGGGATCTGCCGCGGCCTGCAGATCATCAACGTTGCGCTTGGCGGCACGCTCATCCCGGAGATCGGCAACCCTACGATCCATAAGTCACCACCAGATGGCGACGGCTGGGCTGATCACAGCGTGAGTCTCACCGCCGGCAGCACGCTCGAACGCATCTACGGGTCAGCCGAAATCACGGTGCGTTCCGCGCATCACCAAGCCGTCGATGCGCTCGCCGCAGACCTCGTGCCCGTCGCGACCGCCCCGGACGGCCTCGTGGAAGCCGTCGAACACCGGCAACACTCCAGGATGCTGGCTGTGCAGTGGCATCCCGAAGACCTCAACGGTGATAAAACTCACCTCGATGCGCTCATGACGTGGCTTCTGCGCCGGTTTCATTGACGTACAGATAGACGCTCATAAGACATACGGTTAAGAAAACAAGGCCTAACGTGGCACAATGGACAACGGCCTGAACAGTTCAGCCTGTACCAGGCTGATCCGCCATGGTGTAACGGCAGCACGCCAGCCTTTGGAGCTGTGTGGTCTAGGTTCGAATCCTAGTGGCGGAGCGATAGTGGCAGGGCAGTGGAAGGAAAAACAGCCAGGTGTCCAGCGAAAACGTCCATCCGGCAGCAGTGATCGTTCTAGCCGCAGGTGCTGGAACACGTATGAAATCCTCTAAGCCGAAAATCCTCCACACACTCGGTGGCCGTTCGATGGTCGGCCACGCGCTCGATACCGCGCATGCGCTGGAACCCGATCGCCTCGTCGTGGTTGTGCGTCACCAGCGTGACCGCGTTGCAACCCACGTGCTCGAGCATGCGCCTGACGTGAGCATCGTCGACCAGGACGAGATCCCAGGCACCGGCCGCGCAGTCCAAGTTGGCCTTGAAGCGATGAACGACCTCGCTGAAGGCACCGTCTTGGTGACCTACGGCGACGTCCCGTTGCTTTCCCCGCAGTTGCTCACTGAACTCGTGGAGCGCCACGAATCCGAGGGCAACGCGGCAACCGTTCTGACCGCCGCGGTTGAAGACCCGACCGGCTACGGCCGCATCCTGCGCGATGAAAACGGCGACGTCACCGGGATCGTTGAGCACAAAGACGCCACCGAAGAGCAGCGTCTGATCAACGAAGTCAACTCCGGTATCTACGCGTTCTCCGCGAACGAGCTGCGTTCGGCTCTGGCCCGGGTTTCGACCGACAACGCCCAAGGCGAAATGTATCTGACCGATGTGCTCGGCATCATGCGTGAAGACGGGCACCGCATCTCAACGGCAGTGACCACCGATCAGTGGCAGGTAGAAGGCGCCAACGATCGCGTGCAGCTTTCCGCGCTGGGGCGTGAACTGAACCGCCGCATCACCGAAAAGTGGATGCGCGAAGGGGTCACCATCCAAGACCCTGAAACCACATGGATCGACGTCGATGTCGCTTTGTCCCAAGACGTGACCCTGCTACCGAACGTGCAGCTCGTTGGCCGCACCTCGGTCGGCCAAGGCTCCGTGATCGGGCCAGACACAACCTTGCGTGACACCCACGTGGGCCAGAACGCGACCGTGAAACGAACCGACGCAACCGAATCCCGCATCGGCTCCGGATCGACCGTTGGCCCGTTCAGCCACCTCCGCAAAGACACCGTGCTCGGTGAAGACGGCAAGATCGGCGCGTTCTACGAAACTAAGAACGTCCAGATTGGGGATCGCACCAAGCTCTCCCACCTCGGCTACTCAGGTGATGCGGTGATCGGGGAAGACAGCAACATCGGTTGCGGAAACATCACCTCCAACTACGACGGCGTGAACAAGCACAAGACCGTGATCGGCTCGCACGTTCGCACGGGCGCATCCACCGTGTTCATCGCCCCCGTCGAGATCGGTGACGGCGCATACACCGGCGCTGGCGCGGTAGTCCGCAAAGACGTCCCTGCTGGCGCACTTGTGATCTCTGATGCCCCGCAGGTCAATAAAGAAGGCTGGGTTGAAGCTAAACGAGCAGGAACCCCCGCCGCCGTCGCCGCGGCCCTGACTGAAGCAAAGAACTCCACCGGATCGGATACAGCCCGTACCGGTTCGGATGAAACACGCCCCTGATTCGGTACAGTCATAGAAGCTCCAACTAACACCCCATCCTCGAGGAGAACGGACAGCTCGCAATGTCTGAACTGAGCTACAACGTAGACAAAAAACTGGTCTTGGCTTCCGGCCGAGCCCACCCAGAGCTGGCACAACAGATCGCCGACGAGCTCAAAACCGAGCTCGCCCCAGTTTCCGCATATGACTTCGCTAACGGTGAGATCTATGTCCGCCCCGGGGATTCCGTCCGCGGTAAAGAATGCTTCGTCATCCAGTCCCATCCGTTCCCGATGAACAACTGGCTCATGGAGCAGCTGATCATGATCGATGCGCTCAAGCGCGCCTCAGCCCGCCGCATCACCGTGGTCTCGCCGTTCTACCCGTACGCTCGCCAGGACAAGAAGGGCCGCGGCCGCGAGCCGATCACCGCGCGCCTGGTCGCTGACCTTTATAAGACCGCTGGCGCTGACCGTATCATGTCCGTGGACCTGCACACCTCGCAGATCCAGGGTTTCTTCGATGGCCCGGTCGATCACCTCATGGCGATCCCGTTGCTCGCTGACTACATCCGCACCCGTGTAGGTAACGAACCGCTCACGATCGTCTCCCCGGACACCGGCCGTGTGCGTGTGGCTGAAATGTGGGCTGAACGCCTCGGCCACGCGCCGCTGGCATTCGTGCACAAGACCCGTGACCTCACCGTGCCGAACAAGGCCGAATCAAAGACCGTGGTCGGCGAGGTTAAGGATCGCGTCTGCATCCTGATCGACGACATGATCGACACCGGCGGCACCATCTCCGGCGCGGTTTCGGTACTGAAGAACGCTGGTGCTAAAGACGTCATCATCGCGGCAACGCACCCGGTCTTCTCAGATCCGGCAGCGCAGCGTTTGAGCGAATCCGGTGCGCGCGAAATCGTTGTGACCAACACGTTGCCTGTTCCAGCTTCGAAGCGTTTCCACAACCTCACGGTGCTCTCGATCGCCCCACTGCTGGCGCGCGCGATCAAGGAAGTCTTCGAAGACGGCTCCGTCACGAGCCTGTTCGACGGCCGCGCCTAACCATGCGAGCTCTGCTAAACTAGGGGAGTTGCCCAGGCGAGGGGAACTACGGTTCCCGTGATCGACGAGGCCTTCTGGATTTACCGGCTAGCACAAGGTGCAGGCCGAAGGTGAGCTTAGAAGCCACGACGAGCCCCCGGGGCGAAGACCAGCCAACACCACCGCACACGCGGAGATATTCACGGTGTGGCGTCATCGACCAATAGGAGAAGAGCTCTCATGCAGAAATTCGAATCCCTTGACGTAGAGGTCCGCGAAGACTTCGGTAAGGGTTCGGCACGGCGCGCACGCCGCGACGGCCAGATCCCAGCTGTTGTTTACGGCCACGGCTCCGAGCCAGAGCACCTGCTGCTCCCATCGCACCAGACCACCCTGGCTGTCCGCCAGCCGAACGCTATTCTGTCCCTCAAGGTCGCAGGCGATGAGCGCCTCGTCATGGTGAAGGACATCCAGCGCCACCCACTGCGCCAGACCGTTGATCACCTCGACCTGCTGATCGTCAAGCGCGGCGAGAAGGTCTCCGTCGATGTCTTCCTCGACTACCAGGGCGAGGTCGCCCCAGGTCTGGCAGCAACCCTCGACATCCAGGAAGTCACCGTCCTGGCAGAGGCACTCAACATTCCAGACACCCTGGTTGTCAACATCGATGGCCGCGAAGAAGGCTCCGTCCTCGCATCCGAGATTGAACTGCCTGAAGGCGTTGAGCTCGAGATCGAAGAAGACACTGTCATCGCGACGATCGCTGAGCCACAGGAAGTCGAGCTTCCAGAGGACGAGGAAGCAGAAGAAGGCGAAGAAGCTGCCGAGGCTCCAGCGGAAGAGAAGTCCGAGGAAGACAGCGAGTAAGCCTCACTGGGACTGCCCGAACTCTCAGGAAGGCCGCCACATGTGTGGCGGCCTTCCGCCATTTAAAGATCAGCCAAAGCGAAGAGTGCGCTTTATATAGAAGTCTGTATTGGCGAGCTATGTTGAGTGATCATTCTTTCATTGCTCGTTCACAGTGAATCACAGGATTCTTTACTGTTTGTTAACCATTCCGTCGGTGAGGGGACGGCCAAAGAGGCATTGAAGGTTTACCTCGCTTCCTAGGCTCATTGGCGTTGGTCACCATCACGCCAAATGAACGGATTGACACAGTGAAAGCACCTCGCACCACCGCGATTGCAACCGCAACAGCGGGTCTTGCATTCGCATCGTTCTTCACCGCAATGCCAGCCCACGCGACAGCGACGGCTGAAGAAGCCCCAGCTACGGGCGGGCCAAAGAACGTCATCGTACTGATCGGTGACGGCATGGGCTACAACCACATCGACAACCTCAACGCCTACACCAAGAACCAGGTGCACTGGCAGGTAGAAACCGGTCCAGACCACAAGGTCATGCCATACGGCGGCAACACCAAGCCAACCGAAGGCTGGCAGGCCTGGGAACACACCGGAATGTCCACCCACTGGGTCGATGGCCCGGCATATGACACCTCGCAAGCCTGGACCAAATTCGACTGGGTCAAAGACAACCCAACCGACTCCGCAGCAGCCGGCACCGCCATGGCTACCGGCGTGAAGACCTATAACGCCGGCATCGGTGTTGACCCAAACAAGAAGGTCGTAGAGAACCTCAGCGAACGCGCCAAGTCCCTCGGTAAATCTGCAGGCGTCGTTTCCAGCGTTCCCTTCTCGCACGCAACCCCAGCCGCCTACTCCGCCCACAACCAGACCCGCCAGGACTACCACGGCATCGCTGAAGAGCAGGTCAACGGCAACATGGACGTAGTGATGGGTGCAGGCCACCCATTCTTCGACGACGATAACAAGAAGCTCGCCACCCCGAACTACAAGTACATCGGCGCAGATACCTACAAGAAGCTCGAGTCTGGTGACAGCGACTTCACGTTCGTGACCAACAACCAGGACTTCTCTAACCTCACCAAGGGCGAGACCCCAGAGCGCGTATTCGGTATCGCTGAGGTAGGTAGCACCCTGCAGCAGAGCCGCGCCGAAGGCAAGGCAAAGAACGAGGTCATCGACCTGCGCACCATGACTGACGGCGCACTCAACGTCCTCGACAACAACGACAACGGCTTCTTCCTGATGGTCGAAGGCGGCGCAATCGACTGGGCAGGCCACGCCAACCAGACCGACCGCGACATCGAAGAAGTCCAGGACTTCGACAAGGCCGTCGACGGCGTCATCGACTGGGTTGAAACCAACTCCAGCTGGGATGAAACCCTCGTCATCGTCACCGCAGACCACGAGACCGGTTACCTCTCGGGCAAGCCAGAAGGCAAGTTCGCGCCAATGCTCCCGCAGGGCACCAACAAGGCTGCAGAGCAGAGCTGGAACAGTGGTGAACACACCAACCAGCTCGCACCATTCTTCTTCAAGGGCGCAAACGCTGCCGACGTGAAGGCGCTGGCAACCAAGACTGACACGGTCCGCGGCTCCTACATGGACAACACCGATGTAGCTAAGTGGCTGTTGAACACCGCCTGGGTAGCTAAAGACGTTCCACCAAGCGAGGAACCGACCGCGGCTCCAACTGAGGAACCGACCGCGGAACCGACGGACGCGCCAACGGAGACCCCGAGCGAGGATCCAACCGAGACTCCATCTGAGCAGCCAACGGAGACCCCGAGCGAGGAACAGCCAACTGAGAAGCCTTCTGAGGACTCGAGCGAGACTCCAACCGAGGCACCGTCCACGGCACCAACTGAAGCACCAACCGACGCCCCTTCCCAGCCTGAAGGCGAGGGTGGCGCAGGCTCCGAGGGCGGCAACCAGAACGATGCGCAGGGTCCAACGACCGGCGGCGAGCTAGCCAACACCGGTGTCAACGCTGAACTCATGTGGGGTGCAGGCATCGCGACCCTGCTGGTAGTCGGTGGCGTGACGCTGCTGGTAGTCAAGCGTGCACGCCGCGCTGACGCCACCAAGTAACTAGACCAAACAGCCTTCTGAAAGCGCCGGGACACACGATCCCGCACGCTCTCAGAAACCCATCGGTACCGCCGTGGACGCCCACGGCGGTACCGTCGTTTTAAGCTGGTGCAGTCGTTTCAAACGGGGTACCGCCGTTGCACGCTCGCGTAGATACCCTTGAAGCATGGCATCTGACATGTTCCTCATCGCTGGCCTGGGCAATACAGGCGTCCGCTACGCGAAAAATCGACACAACATCGGCTTCATGGTTGCTGATGAACTCGCCGGCCGCATCGGCGGCACGTTCAAGGCGGCCTCCGCGCAACGGTGCATGCTGCTTGAAGGACGGCTGGGAATAGGAGGGCCGCGGGTTGCGCTCATCAAGCCCACAACGCTCATGAACCGTGTAGGTGGTGCTGTCTCCAGTGTCGCGAAATACTTCGGGATACCGGCATCCAACGTGATCGCAATCCACGACGAGATCGAACTGGGCTTTGACACGACCCAGCCGCGGCTCGGTGGCTCGGAAGCCGGGCACAACGGCTTACGCGACATCACTAAGGCGTTGGGGACCCGGCAGTATTGGCGCATCCGTGTAGGCGTGGGGCGGCCCCCGGGTAGGCAACAGGTCGCCGACTATGTGCTCTCCGACTTCTCCGCGCAAGAGCGAAGAACGTTGCCGATAACCCTCTCAGACGCTGCAGACGAGGTAGAGAAACTGATCGTTACTCTCTGAGGCTGACCACATCGCGCTGATACTGACCGCCTTCCGCTGGGGCTCGCTACAGCCGGTTTCAGGGGATGCTCACCAGATTACTGGGGGTTTTCCATGACTATCCCAGGGTTTATTGAGGCTTGCTCTGTAGTGTCGAAGACACCTCAAGGGTGCGAGTGATGACAGAGGGGCTCCGGTTGAATGATCAACCGGAGCCCCTCACCTTTAACCACTGGCATGTGTGGCGGAACAGTCCATGCCTGAAGGCGGGTCAGTACTTGACGTGGCTGCGTTCCTGAGCCGTCTCTTGTTGCGCCTGCATCTTGTAGCGGCGGTTACGTGGGGCGAGCCAGATGCTCGCGAGCACGGCCGCCAGAACGGAGGCCAGGAGGATCGCGACCTTCGCGTCCTCACCGTGCAGGGAGTCGGTGCCGAAAGAGAGCTCAGCGACGAGCAGAGCGACCGTGAAGCCGATGCCGGCAACCATCGTGACCCCCAGCAGATCGCCCCACTTGATCCTCGGATCCAGTTCGGCGGCTGGAGTGCGAGTGACGAGCCATGTAGCACCCATGATGCCCAGAGGCTTACCGACCACGAGGCCAAGGATGATGCCCCACACCACGGTGTCAGCCATCGCGGTCTTGAAAGCGTCCATGCCCGCGATGGTCACACCCGCTGCGAAGAACGCGAAGATCGGCACCGCAATCCCGGTCGAGAACGGGCCAACACGGTGGGCGAGTACCTCGGTGAGTGGGATGCCTCGATGCCCCTTCTTGATCTTGGCAGGCACCGTGAAGCCGAGCAGAACACCCGCGATGGTCGCGTGGATCCCGGAGTTCAACATGAAGACCCACGCGAGGAACCCAAGGCCCAGCAGGATGACCCACGGGGCCCAGTTCTGGCGGCGGAAGAAGTTAGGGAACAGTTGCGCGAGCGTGCCGTAGATAGCGATCGGCACGAGCGAGAGCCCGAGCCACACAAGCGAAATATCGGAGGAGTAGAAGACCGCGATAATGATGATCGCGATCAGGTCATCAACCACCGCAAGCGTGAGCAGGAACAGCTTGGCCGGGGTTGGAAGCCACGCACCGACTACGGCAAGCACCGCGACAGCGAACGCGATGTCGGTTGCCGCCGGGATGGCCCAACCGTGCACCGTGGATGCGGGCTGGCCGATGTTGACCAGCAGGTAGATGAGCGCGGGCACCGCGACCCCGCCGATGGCGGCAGCCATCGGCGGGATAGCGTGCTTGAAGTTACGTAGCCCGCCAGAGACGAACTCTGTTTTCAGTTCAAGACCGACCACGAAGAAGAACACGGCGAGCAGGCCATCGGAGGCCCAATGGCCGATCGACATGTCGATCGTGGTGAAACCTAGCGGCAACACGAAATGGGAATCGCGTACACCGTAGTACCAGTCCTGTAGCGGGGTGTTAGCCACCGTGACTGCCGCGATGGCGGCGATGATGAGCAAAATGCCGCCGATCGAATCCGAGCGGAGGATGTTGCCGATCCGGTGGCTGAACTTGGATTGACCGGCACGAGCCGGGGGAGTCTGGAAGTGCGTCAGGTCATCGAAGGGGACGTGATAGACGTGGCCGTCCTCGGGATGCTGGATAGCAACCGTGTCTTCGCGCGGCTTAGACAGCAAACGAGGCTTATTCTCCTCGTCGTTGTGCTGCTGGCCGTCAATGTCCTGGCTGTCGTCCTGGGCATTACCTGTTTCCAGGTTCTCTGTAGCCTCTAGCGCATCAGCTGCGGCATCGTTGTTTTCTGGTTGCTTCAAGGAACTCTCCTGCGTACGTGTTTCCATTGCCGACCAGACTTCCCGGCGCACCAAAGCAATATCCTAACGAAGATTTACCGCTGAGGTGCTGGCGCGAGGCTATGTGCCCGTATATTTCGGGCCAAATAATTCGCGCCCGAGGGTCTCGGGCGCGAATAACTGGTGGCTGCTTGTCGAAGCTACTTACTTCGAGAGCTGCTTATTTTGCGATCTGTGCGCTGATGGCCTCGGCGCGGGCCGAGAGGATGCGCTCGACCATTGGTTCAGCGTGCTTAGCGATCTTCGAGCCGAGCAGTGGGATGCCGCTCTTGACATCACCGGTGAAGCTCATCTCGGTGGCATCGCCCTGGGCCTTGAGGGTTTCGGTGCCGGAGAAGGAAACCGGGACGCCACCGACCTGTGCGGAGAGCTCAGCTTCAGCCTGATCAGCGCCGGACGTGTACTTCCAGTCTTCGGTGATGGTGACCTTCAAGCCGTTCTTGATGATGCTCGAGAGGAAGCTTGGCAGGCGCTCGCCCGAGATGGACACGGTCATGGTCACGGTTGGGGATGCGGCGTCACCGCTGACGCTGTGATCAACGAGCTCGCCCTGGGCGCGCGCTGCCAAGGATTCGGCTACTTCGCGGGCCGCGGTTGCCTCGATAACCTCTGGGATCGAAGCGTTGATGTTTGTGGAGGAGGACAAAGCCATGGGTATGCACTCGCTTTCTGCTGTTAATTTCGGGCCGGTAGGCACCGATAGGATGATGTGTGCATCTAATAGTATGGCCTGTCGCGCTGACGTGTGACGGACCCGGTTGGTCCCTTGACGCATGAACTTGACAAGGGAAGAGGAAGGCGTTGCATGTCCCTGAACGGTCTGCTCACCGCGCTATCGAAGGATTCTGCCTTTGAGCGGATTCGGGTTTCTGCCGAGCGTGGACCGGATGCTGGGGACGAAAAAGAGATCGCGGCACCTGAAGGCATGCGGCCGCCGTTGGTCGCGCAGATCGCCCAGGCTTTGCCGCAGCCAGCCGATGCCGCAGAAGGGGCGGCTCGCGCTGTGACGGTCGTGGTGACGGCCACAGGCCGTGCGGCGGGGGACCTGGTCGATGCGTTGGGTAGCTATATGCCTCACGGTGCGGTTGAGGAGTTCCCGGCGTGGGAGACGCTGCCGCACGAGCGGCTTTCCCCGAAGTCGGATACGGTGGGCCGCCGTTTGAATGTTTTGCGGCGGCTTCATGTTCGTGATGAAGCTCTCAAAGTTGTTGTGATGCCGGTGCGCTCGCTGATCCAGCCGATCGTGGATGGGCTGGGCGCGTTGGAGCCGGTTGAGCTGGTGCGCGGAGCTGAACAGGATTTCGATGCGGTGGTTGAGGCGCTCGCGGCCGCCGCGTATTCGCGCGTGGATATGGTGGCCAACCGCGGTGAGTTCGCGGTGCGTGGCGGGATTATTGACGTGTTCCCGCCAACTCAAGAGCATCCGGTGCGTGTGGATTTCTTTGGTGACGAGATCGAGGAGATCACGTATTTCTCGGTTGCTGATCAGCGTTCCATGATGGGAGAGGACGCATCCCTGGAGCGGGTTGAGTGCCCTCCGTGCCGTGAAATGTTGGTGGATTCCGGGGTGCGTGAGCGTGCCCGGGGGCTTGCGGATTCGATGCCGGGTGCCCGGGACATGCTTGAGAAGATCGCTGCCGGGCTCAGCGTTGAGGGCATGGAGTCTTTGGCGCCTTTGCTTGCCGAGAAGATGGTTCCGTTGTCTTCAGTCTTCGGGCCAGGCTCGGTGGTGATTGTTGCCGATCCGGAGCGGGTTTCTGGGCGTGCGGCGGATCTGCTGGCCACGAACGCAGAGTTCTTGGAAGCCTCGTGGTCTTCTGCCGCGATGGGTGCCGAAGCACCGGTTGATATATCGCAGGTCACGGGTGGATCAACCCACGATGCGGCGGCCGCCGGTTTCCAGACGCTCGCTCAAGTCCGGTCCGAGGTCTTAGACGCAGGGCTTGCGTGGTGGACTATGACTGCGCTCGGCGCAGATGAGGAGCTGGTCCAGGAGGGGCTGACAGTTCGGATCCCGGCCCGCGAGCCTGCCGCGTGGCGGGGGGATGTCGCCCAGATGCTTCAATACGTGGGCGGCCGGATCCGTGACGAATGGTCAGTTGTGGTGGTCACCGACGGCGCCGGGCCTGCCAACCGTCTGGTTGAGTTGTTCGCTGACGCCGATATCGCCGTCAACCGCGTCGAATCGATCGATGAAGAACCCCGGGCCGGGGTGATTCAGGTGACCCAAGCGCTCGCCGGCAACGGTTTCGTTCTCGATGGCCTCAAGCTCGCGTTCCTCACCGAAGCCGATGTTCTGGGCCGGGCAAGCTCGGCAGTGGCACGCTCCACGAAAAAGCTTGCCTCGCGTCGGCGGCACGCTGTTGACCCGTTGACCCTTGAAGAAGGCGACTATGTTGTCCACGACCAGCACGGCATCGGGCGCTTCAAGGAAATGCAGCAGCGTAAGACCGCAGGCGCGGTGCGTGAATATTTGGTGATCGAGTACGCGCCGTCTAAGCGCGGGGCGCCGGGGGACCGGTTGTTTGTCCCGACGGATCAGCTGGATCAGATCACCCGTTATGTGGGTGGGGATCAGCCGACGCTGTCGAAGATGGGTGGTTCGGACTGGTCGCAGACGAAGTCGAAGGCGCGGCGCGCGGTCCGGGAGATCGCCGGTGAGCTGGTGAAACTGTATTCGGCGCGGATGGCTTCCCGCGGGCACGCGTTCGCCCCGGACACTCCGTGGCAGGCCGAACTTGAGGCAGCGTTTCCGTACGTTGAGACTCCGGATCAGTTGACCACGATCGATGAGGTCAAAAAAGACATGGAGTCCGAGGTCCCGATGGACCGTCTGATCTCAGGTGATGTGGGTTTCGGTAAGACCGAGGTTGCTGTGCGGGCCGCGTTCAAGGCGATCCAGGACGGCAAGCAGGTTGCGGTTCTGGTTCCGACCACGCTGCTTGCCCGCCAGCATTTTGAGACGTTCACCGAGCGTTTCGCGGGCTTCCCGGTTGCTGTGCGGGCGCTCTCGCGTTTCCAGACCGCTAAGGAGTCGAAAGAGACGATTGCCGGGCTTGCCGATGGCACGGTCGATGTGGTGATCGGCACGCACCGGTTGCTCTCGAACCAGGTTCAGTTCAAGGATCTGGGCCTCATTGTGGTGGACGAGGAACAGCGTTTCGGCGTCGAACATAAGGAGCAGTTGAAGAAGCTGCGCACCAACGTGGATGTCTTGGCGATGTCTGCAACCCCGATTCCACGCACGCTGGAGATGTCGCTGTCCGGGATCCGTGAGACCTCGACCCTGGCGACCCCGCCGGAGGAGCGGCACCCGGTTTTGACGTATGTGGGCCCGTACACGGATAAGCAGGTGGTGGCAGCGATTCGGCGTGAGCTGATGCGTGAGGGCCAGGTTTTCTATGTGCATAACCGGGTGTCCTCGATCGATAAGGTTGCCGGTCAGCTCGCCGAGCTGGTCCCGGAAGCGCGGATCGCTGTGGCGCACGGCCGGATGTCGGAGAGCCGGCTTGAGCAGATCATGGTGGATTTCTGGGAGGGCCGTTATGACGTGCTCGTGTCCACGACCATCATCGAAACCGGCCTGGATATCGCGAACGCGAACACTCTGATTGTGGATCGCGCGAACATCTATGGCCTGTCCCAGCTGCATCAGTTGCGTGGGCGTGTGGGCCGTGGCCGTGACCGTGCGTACGCGTATTTCTTGTGGGATCCGGAGCGTCCTTTGGGTGAGGTTGCGCTTGAGCGCCTCAAAGCGGTTGCAGCCCATAACGAGCTGGGTTCGGGGCACCAGTTGGCGATGAAGGACCTCGAGTTGCGCGGCGCAGGCAACCTTCTGGGTGGCGAGCAGTCCGGCCACATCCAAGGTGTCGGTTTTGACTTGTATATCCGCCTGGTGGGTGAGGCCGTGGCCGCGTTCAAGGGCGATACGGACGCTACGGCCAAGGAAATGAAGATCGAGCTTCCGTTGAACGCTCACTTCCCGGAAACCTATGTTCCGAGTGAACGCTTGCGCTTGGAGGCGTACCGGAAGCTGGCGCAGGCAACTGAGCCTGCAACGGTCGATGCGGTGGTTGAGGAGCTGCAGGACCGTTACGGTGAACTCCCGGAGGCCGCGCAGCTGCTGGTTTCGGTTGCGCGGGTGCGTATTGTGGCGCGTTCGGTGAACATCAACGAGATCCAGGCTCAAGGTAACTACATCCGGTTCGCTCCGGATAACATCGCTGAATCGCGTGTGATGCGGATGAAGCGCCTCTATCCGGGGGCGATGCATAAGCCTGCGTTGAAGGCGATCCTGGTTCCGTTCCCCAAGGGGAAAGGGATCGGTGCGCAACGGCTCGCCGACCAAGAGCTACTCGACTGGGTCGAGACGTTCCTGACGTCCGTGTTCGGGGAATCCTAGGCCGTGGGGAGTCCTAGGCCGTTCAGCGGCCGAGGAGAGCGGCCGGTAGCCGAAAAAGCTACAAGCAGAAAGGTGGGGCGCATCCGCTACGGATGCGCCCCACCTTGAGGTTTATAGGCCGTGTTGCTTATAAGTCGTGCTTACTTGGAGACGGCTTTACGGTACTCGTCGTCCACAGAGTCCAATGCACCGGCTTCGTTAGCGGTGACGTCCGGGTTCTTGTTGGAGCGGCCGGTCACGTGTTTACCGATGCCGAATGCGAGCGTGCCGCCCACTACACAGGCAATGAATGGGAACCAGGCCTTAGCTGGGTCATGCAGGTCAGCGAAACTGAGTGCGTAAATACCTGCGAGGAGAATTCCGAACAGCACCAGGAACAGGATAATGTTGCTGACTGCGTGGCCTTCACCTGAGTGGTTCTTGTTCTTTCCATCGGCCGAGTACACGGATGGCCTCCTAGGGGCAAAGCATTAGGTCAATGCAATGGTTCAGTCCAAAGCGATGATGACAGCGCTCGCGCGCATTCGTGTCCATCGTATCAAGTTTGAGCGGTGCGCGCGCCTTTACGCCGTGCCGGTCGGCTTGTGCGTTAGCCAGCGCTTGTGTGCTGGAGATGACACAATGGAGGCTGTGAGCGCTCAAGTTGATTTTACTTCTCCACGTCTTGTCATTATTGGTGGCGGCCCAGGCGGTTATGAAGCGGCGATGGTCGGTGCACAGTTGGGTGCACAGGTGACCCTGATTGAAGAGCAGGGGACGGGCGGTTCGGCCGTTCTGACTGACGTTGTGCCTTCGAAGACCCTGATCGGTTCCGCTGACGCTATCCGCCGGGTTTCCGTTGCGAACGATTTGACGATCCGCGGTACGGACGAACATGAGGTCGATGCCGATCTCGGCTATATCAATGAACGTCTGCTGGCGTTGGCTGCCGAGCAGTCGGCCGACATCCGTTCTGGTCTTGTGAAGGCCGGCGTTGAGGTGGTCGATGGCCGCGGCCGTTTGGTGGGTACGCACACCGTGGAAGTTGAGTCTAAGGATGGCTCCACGGCCCGTTTCGATGCCGACTATGTGATTGTTGCGGTGGGTGCGCATCCGCGTGAATTGCCGACCGCTGTTCCTGATGGTGAGCGGATCATGACCTGGAAGCAGGTCTATGAGATGAAGGAGAACCCCGAACACCTGATCGTGATTGGTTCAGGTGTTACGGGTGCCGAGTTCGCGTCTGCTTATAACCTGTTGGGTACTCGCGTGACGCTGGTGTCTTCGCGTGACCGTGTTCTTCCCGGCGAGGATGAGGACGCGGCACGTTTGCTTGAGGACGTGTTCCAGGAGAACGGTGTTGAGGTCCGTTCCGAGGTCCGCGCTAATTCTGTAGTTCGTGATGGTGACCGCGTCACGGTTGCGCTCTCTGACGGCACCACGGTTGAAGGTTCCCACTGCTTGGTTGCGGTGGGTGCGATCCCGAACACGGCTGAGATGGGTCTTGAAGAGGCCGGTGTTGCTGTTGCTGAGTCTGGGCACATCACGGTCGATGGGGTCTCCCGCACCACTGTCCCGCACATTTACGCTGCCGGTGACTGCACGGGTGTGTTTCCGCTCGCCTCGGTAGCGGCGATGCAGGGGCGTATCGCGGTGGCTCACATGATGGGCGATGCCCTGACCCCGTTGAAGGTGGATGAGGTCGCGTCTAACGTGTTCACGTCCCCGGAGATCGCAACGGTCGGTATCACGCAAGCGCTCGTTGACCAGGGGGCTGTCGCGGCTGACTCGTTCATGCTGGACTTGGCGACGAATCCGCGCGCGAAGATGATGGGTATCAAGCGTGGCTTCATCAAGATTTTCGCCCGTAAGGGTAGCGGTACCGTGCTGGGCGGGGTTGTTGTGGCTCCGCGTGCCTCCGAGCTGATCTATCCGATCGCGACCGCGGTGCGCAAACACCTCAACGTTGATGATCTGGCAGATACCGTGACGATCTACCCGTCGCTGTCTGGCTCGATCGCCGAGGCCGCACGCCGCCTCCACCACCACATCTAGCGCTTATAACCAGCGGACGAGCATCTGGCTCGAGCGAAACGCTCGTTACAGAGCCACGGACTTACAGAGTCTCGGCATCTCAGAACTTCGGTACAGACGGGCGTGGCTGGGAGACTCGTCGAGTCTCCCAGCCACGCCCGTGTTAGTTGCTTCGCTGCGCGCTTGATACTGAGCTAGATGCTTTAGCAAGCGGGTCGCGGTTTCTATTCGTCGTCGATGGTGCACAGCACCTCGGAGGCGGAGACTGTCCCGCCAACGCTGACCTTGAGTTTCTTGATCACACCGTCGCGGTGCGCGGTGATCGGTTGTTCCATCTTCATCGCTTCAAGCACCACGACCAGATCCCCTTCGGAGACCTTAGCGCCTTCCTTGACGGCAACCTTGACGATCGTGCCCTGCATCGGTGAGGTCAAGTCATTGCCGGAAGCTGCGGCAGCTGCGCCGCCACGTGCACGCTTAGGGCGCTTCGGCTTGTGCTGGGCGCGGGCACCCGAACCGGAGCCGAGCGAGGCCGGCAGAGCGATCTCAAGCCGGCGCCCACCAACCTCGACCGTGTAGTGCTGGATGTCCTCGTCTTCTTCCTCAGCCGGGGTCGCTTTGGTGTATGGCTTGATGGTGTTCTTGAACTCGGTTTCGATCCAGCGGGTGTGAACCTCGAACGGCTTGTTCTCATCCTCCGGGATGAACGCTGGGTCTTCCATCACGGCGCGGTGGAACGGGACCACGGTCGCCATGCCTTCGATCTGAAGTTCCTTCAACGCGCGGCGGGAGCGTTCAGCGGCTTCCAGGCGGGTGCGGCCGGTCACGATGAGCTTAGCGATCATCGAATCGAAGTTACCGGTCACGGTCTCGCCCTGCTCAACACCGGTATCCACGCGCACGCCCGGGCCGGTAGGGAACGTCAAGGTTGTGAGGGTGCCCGGGGTCGGCATGAAGTTACGGCCCGGGTCTTCACCGTTGATGCGGAACTCGAAGGAGTGCCCGCGCAACTCAGGGTCTTCGTAGCCTAAGGTTTCGCCGCGTGCGATGCGGAACTGTTCACGCACCAGGTCGATCCCGCTGATCTCTTCGGAGACGGTGTGCTCAACCTGGAGGCGAGTGTTGACCTCGAGGAAGGAGATCACACCGTCCTGGCCTACGAGGAATTCACACGTTCCTGCGCCGACGTAGCCGGCTTCCCGCAAGATCGCCTTCGAGGATTCATACAGGCGCTGGTTCTGCTCATCAGTCAAGAACGGTGCAGGGGCTTCCTCAACGAGCTTCTGGTTGCGGCGCTGCAGCGAGCAGTCACGGGTCGAAACAACAACCACATTGCCGTCCCTGTCCGCAAGGCACTGGGTTTCGACGTGGCGTGGGGCATCCAGGAAACGTTCGATGAAGCATTCACCGCGGCCGAAAGCCGCGGTCGCCTCACGCACGGCGGAATCGTACAGCTCGGGGATGTCGGAGCGGTCACGCACAACCTTGATGCCGCGGCCACCACCACCGTGGGCCGCCTTGATGGCGATCGGGAGACCGTGCTCGTCAGCGAAGTCGAGGACCTCCTGGGTCGAGGAGACCGGGTCTTTCGTGCCAGGAACCAGCGGAGCGCCGACCTTCTGCGCGATGTGGCGGGCCTGGACCTTGTCACCCAACGCACGGATCGCTTCAGGGGACGGACCGATCCAAATCAAACCGGCATCGAGCACAGCCTGGGCGAAGTCAGCGTTCTCGGCGAGGAAACCGTAGCCCGGGTGCACAGCATCAGCTTTCGCGCGCTGAGCCACCGAGATGATCTTCTCGATGTTCAAATACGATTCGGTAGCGGAAGCCCCGCCCAGCGCGAACGACTCATCAGCCATGCGTGCGTGCATAGCGTTACGGTCAGAGTCGGCGTACACGGCGACGGACTTGATGCCCTCATCGGCCGCCGCGCGAATAATGCGGACAGCGATCTCGCCACGGTTGGCGATCAAAACCTTCGTCAGTTCTGGCATGAGCCTGGCTGCTCCTTACGTTGCATAGACTCTGTGAGCCTATCCGATATGTGGGGAACCTCCTGAATTCTCCAGGAATTCCCGCCCCAATTGGCCTGTATTTTGTGGGAACCCTACAGGCCGTTGCATTGCCTTAAGCCTACGACGACCCACGCGCCGTGGACACTGCCCTCACTCGTGCGCAATCTTATGCACAGCCTTGGTGCGCAGTCTTGTGTTCAGCGCGGCCACACGAGCGTGAGTGGTAGCCCCAGCTGGTTGAGCATGCGCCGCAACGCCGCAGGGGAGAGGCCAACCACGGCGTGGAAGTCGCCCTCGATGCCGTCGATGAGGGCAGCGGCTCGGCCATCGACCGTGAAAGCGCCGGCGCACGGCAACGGTTCCCCGGTAGCGATGTAGGCCTCAAGTTCCTCATCGGTGACGGAAGCGAACCGGACCGTGGACGAGACGCACTCGGTAGCTTTCTTCCCGGTTTGCAGGTCGATCAGGCAATGCCCTGAATGCAGCACGCCTTCACGGCCGCGCTGGGAAAGCCAGCGCTCACGGGCCGCTTGAGGTGTGTGGGGCTTCCCGTACGCTACGCCTTCGAATTCAAAGACCGAATCACACCCCAAAACAAGCCGCGAACCGGTCGGGTTGCTGCGTAAGGTTTGGGCGACATCGGCGGCTTTCGCTTCAGCGAGCAGCTGCGCTTGGGCAGCAGGCGTCAGGCGCGCTTGAGCCTCCGCGGCGGCCGCGGCGACCACGGCATCCTCATCCATGTGAGAGCCTTGCTGAGAAAAAGCGATGCCCGCAGCTTTCAGCACAGAGGCACGCCCAGGGGAGGTCGAACCCAATACGAGCGCTGCAGGCGCATCGCTTGCGGAAAGCGAAGCACTTGCGGCGGAGGCAGGTGCAGTGCCGGAAGCGTCAGCGGCCAAGGTGGCCCTCCAAGCGTTCGGCACGCAGCGTGACAATCGAAGGGATCAGCAGGGGAGCGAGCTCAACGCCGGTCGCGACCGTGATCAGCTCATCAGCCAAAGCCGGGTTACGAGCCAAAACCGGCCCGTGCGGATACGTCCCGTACACGGTGCCCTTGACAGCGCCTTCCGTGCCGTCGCCGTTGCCAACACCCTCGATCACATCAGCCAACGGCTCTGTACCAGCCGAGAGTCGCGTCTGGCCGCCATGGTTCTCAAAACCGGTGATCAACGCGTCGTTGCCGCTCACGCCACGGCGGCGGGTCACAATCTCACCCACTGCACGCGGATCCCGGCGCACCGTCTGGGCATTCAACAGCCCCAAACCTTCACGCTCGTCATTATCGTGGCCGACCGTGAACGTCTCACCCAGAATCTGGTAGCCCGCACACACACCGAACACGACCGCGCCGCGCTCAACAGCGCGGCTCAGCACGCCATCGGCAGCAAGGGCACGCACCGCGGCGGTCTGAGCGCCGTCTTCACCGCCACCCAAAACATAGATGTCAGCGTCATCCGGGACCGGGGCGCCTGGCTCGGCAACATGCTCGGTCACTTCAGCGCCGCGGCGGCGGGCACGCTCGGCCAAAACCATCGCATTACCGCGGTCACCATAGATCCCCAGCAACGACTGATACACGTTCACGATGCTGAGTGTGCGGCCAGCCAATTCCAGCGATGCGGCCGCGCTGTTTGTTGCGGCCGCGCTGCTTGTCGAACTCATGCCGCCCGTCGTGTTTGGGTTGTTTTTCGTGCTCACTTGGCGCCTCCCATACGACGCAAAACCTGAAACGGAGTGTAGGTAGCAATAACATCGAGGGTCGCATCCGGATCCTCAAGCATCGAGCCCGCGGTCTCGATGGCTGTACCGAGGTCCTTGATGGTCTGACACTCAACGCCCGCATAATCGAGGCGGACGGCAAGATCAAACGTGTTCCGGCCGGTCGCGATCACTTTCCGGCCCCGCAGGGACTCAAACTCAACATCCCACAGCCACGAAACATCCCGGCCGTCAGCAAGCACCGAATCGATCGCCAGGACCAGCGGGTCACTCACACCCAGCGGCAAAGACTCAGCCCAGCCGGCAGGGTTCTTCGAAAGCATCAACCGGCACTTCACGCCGTGAATCTCGTTAAGCCCGAAACGCCCAGCAGGAGCCTGGACCTTACGCATCCCCACCAACGCGGTCTGAGTATCCACACCCAGCTCACGCACGGTAGCCAACGCGACAGCGGCGTTACCCACGTTGAAACGGCCCGGGACATTCAACTGAAAATCCAGCTCGCTACCGTCAGCATCGCGCACAGTTTCACCGCGGACCACAATCGTGGAGTCCTGCTGGTGGCGGCCACAGCCAGGGCAACGCCACGTACCAGCGAACGTGACGGTCCCGGAATCATCGACCTCCGGGTTTTCACGATCCAGAACCGTGTCACATCCCGGGCACAACACCGCGTCATCGTTCCACACCGAGCCAGGGTTGACCCAGACCGTCTCACGGGCGGTCTCAGCGGCCCACGCAACCAACGGCTCCTCCGCGTTGGCGATCACGAGCGGGCCGTCCTCACCGGCTTCCTCGAGCGCGTTACGCCACGCACGGGCCAGCCCCTTGATCTCGTGGTTGCGGTCCAGCTGATCGCGCGAGAAGTTCAACATCACCAGAATCTTCGGCTTACCAACCCTCACCAGGTCAGCCACAACACGCTCATCGACCTCCAACACAGCGAGGTCCGCCTTCGGTGCCTCAGACAACGCAGAGGCGATACCGCGATGCAGATTCGCGCCATCAGCGTTCGTGACCAACCGGGCGGCATCCTCACCCAACGCCTCACGCACAGCGGAAGCAACAAAGTGCGTGGTTGTCGTCTTGCCGTTAGTACCGGTGACCGCAACGATGGTGCGGCCAGCGAGCAACTGCTCAAAAGCACGCGGAGCCAAGCGGGTGAGGATCGCGCCCTGAATCGACTGACCTGAGCCGCGACCCACCAACCGGGAACCGAGCCGCGCGGTGCGGCCTGCGAACGTAGCGAAAGACAAACGCGCACGGTCCAAGACCGGCATGCCGGCCCTCGCGCGAGGATTGGATGCGGGAGGTTCGGGTAGATGCTGAGAAACCATAGGCTCTATCTTCCCACGTGGGGAAGCGCCTTTCGGCACTTCCCCACGAGGGATCACAGGTTGACTCGGTCACAATACGGCCTGCGGCCGGCGGGGCTGTTAGCTCAGCGCCCGCCGCAGCGAATCCAGGCCCATGCCGCCGAGCTTCAGGGCACGGGTGTGGAAGTCTTTAGCGCTGAACTCGCTACCTTCACGGTCTTCAACTTCCGAACGGATCTGCATCCAGATCTGCTCACCGATCTTGTACGCCGGTGCCTGGCCTGGCCAGCCCATGTAGCGCAGCCACTCAAACTCGATGCGGCCCTCGGATTCGAACACGTTCTTCTTCAAGAACTCAAGGCCTGTCTCTGCATTCCACACGCCTGAGCCCCACTGCTGCGGGACCTCGAAGCCGCAATGCAGACCGATATCGAAGACGACGCGGGCGGCACGCAGACGCTGGCCCATGAGCATCCCGAGGCGATCGCCTGGATCTTCGAGGTAACCGAGCTCTTCCATGAGGCGCTCAGCGTAGAGGGCCCACCCTTCACCGTGGCCCGAAGTCCAGGAGAATTCGCGGCGGAAGCTGTTGAGCTCACCCGAATTCATGGTCGAGGTAGCGATCTGCAGGTGGTGGCCCGGGACACCCTCGTGGTAGACGGTCGAGGTTTCCGACCACGTCGTAAACATGTCCTCACCCGCTGGTACGGACCACCACATGCGGCCTGGACGAGAGAAGTCATCGGATGGACCCGTGTAGTAGATGCCGCCTTCATTGGTTGGGGCGATCATGCACTCGAGGCGATCCATAGGCGGTTCAATATCAAAGTGGGTTCCGGCAAGCTCCCGGACAGCCTTATCCGAAAGCCCCTGCATCCACTCGCGCAACGCATCCGTGCCGTGCAGCTGGCGTTGAGGGTCCGCGTTGAGAGCCTCCATCGCTTCTTCGATGGAGGCGCCCGGCTTGATCTGCTCGGCGACTTCCTCTTGCTCTGCGATGATCCGGTCGAGCTCCTCAACGCCCCACCTATACGCCTCTTCGAGGTCTACTTCAGCGCCAAGGAAGTCACGCGATGCCAGCGCATAGTATTCGCGGCCGCACGCGTCTTCTTGGCGGGCCGATGGGCGCAGAACGGTGGTGAGGTAGTCAGCGAACTCGGCATAAGCCTTCCCCGCATCAGCTGCTGCCGTTGCGAGAGCCTCGCGGGCGGAATCATCGAGGGACGCCGGTGCTGCGATCTCGGTGAGTTTAGCGAAATAGCCGTCCTCAGCTGCATATGCCGCACACTGCTCAGCGACGATATCCACCTGGCGAACCGCTGGAGCCTTACCGTTGGTGCGCGCCTCTTCCAGGGTTGCGCGATAACCAGCCAGCGCCTCCGGGATGTGGGTTACACGACGCGTGATCGTGGCCCAGTCTTCAGCGGTCTTTTGCGGCATGAGGTCGAGGATCGCTCGGATGCCTTGGGCCGGGGATGCGATGTTGTTGAACGACGGAACACCGGTATCCAACAGCTCGAGCTTGACGGTGAGGCGTTCGTTCATGATGTCGAGCGTGACGGCGTCGGCGTCATCGGTTGGTTCGAGTGTCTTGAGCTTCTCGAGCGTCGATACGTACAGCTCGCGCTCCTGCGCTGTACCGGCAGGGGAATAGTCCGCGTAATGGTCGGGGGCGTCCGGGCTCCCGATGCTCACGAGATGTTCAGGTACGAGCTTGCCGAACGCGGTCATAAATTCCTCGGCAACGGCATCGATCGCCGAAGGGGTACGTGGTGATGTAGGTGTAGTCATGAAACTAGCCTAAAACGTTATCGCTCTAAATGAGAGCTCGGTCATGGTTGGCCGCGTTCCGCTGAGGGAGGAACCGGCTCACACGGTCCGGGCCGCCCAGGGCACGCAGCGCGTACAGGATGCACGCGAGGTCCACGACCTCCTGCAAAAGTGCGCCGACCGTTGCCGGGATGAACCCGAACGCCGCGAAACCCATGAGGCCCAGCGAGAGGGCGATACCGATGAGGATCGCGGTGATCGCAACCTGGTAAGTCCATTTACCGACGTCGACTGCGCGGGCCACCAGCGAGATGTCTTCGCGGGTGATGACGGCGTCGGCGGATTCACTAGCGGCAGATGCGCCGCGGGCACCCATCGCAACACCCACGCCAGCGGCTGCAAGGACGGGGGCGTCGTTGATGCCGTCACCCACCATGAGGGCCGGTTGCTGCATCTGGGTGATGCGGCGGACCTTATCTTCAGGAAGAAGATCGCCGGCGATGGCACTGACACCGATGTGTTGCCCGACTGAATCTGCAGTGGCCTGGTTATCGCCGGTCAGCAACGCGATATCGCTGATTCCCAGTTCCGTCAGGGCCGTGATGGTGCCGGCTGCCTCTTCGCGGACCTCATCGGCCATGAGGATAATGCCGCCTAGTCTGGCATCAACGCTGATGTATACAGCGGTTTGCGAAGCGTGCAGGTCAGGCTGTGCAACCTCACCGGCGACTTCCTCGATAAAGGACTTCTTGCCTACGCGAACGTTCTGCCCGTCAACGATGGCGCTCACGCCGTTGGTGGCGATCTCGCTGGCATCGTGGGCGTCCAGCATCGCGAGCCCGCGTTCTTCAGCGGCTTCGATGATGCCATCAGCCAGAACGTGGGAAGAGAACTGCTCCGCGGTTGCCGTGAGTTGTAGCAGGCGAGCCTCATCGATTCCGTCAGCGGGAATGATCCGGTCGATGCGGGGGCGGCCGAATGTAACGGTGCCCGTCTTATCGAACGCGGCCGATTCCGCACGCGATAACGCCTCAAGAGTTGCGCCACCCTTCACGATCACGCCCAAGCGCGAGGCACGCGACATCCCGCCCATGAACGCGACCGGCGCACCGATCAGTAACGGGCATGGGGTCGCCAAAACCAGAACTTCAGCGAAACGCACAGGATCGCCTGAGAGCCACCACGCAACACCCGCGACGATGAGGGACACGATCGTGAACGGGACAGCGAAACGGTCTGCAACCCGGACCGTTGGTGCTTGCTGCTGTTCGGCCTCGCGCACCAGCTGAACAATCCGCTGGTACTGCGAATCCTCAGCGGTCGCGCTCGCGCGAACGCGGATCGCTGTGTGTCCGTTCACGGAACCAGACATGAGGCGCTCGCCGCGGGTCTTCGTCACGGGCAAAGGCTCGCCTGTGAGGCTCGCTTCATCGACCAAGGCGTGCTCATCGAGCAGTTGTGCATCCACCGGAACCACCTCAGACGGACGAACCATGAGGGTATCGCCCACCTTGACCTCTGTGACCGGAACGTCTTCAAGACCCAGCCCCGCATGTTCTTGGCCTGTTTGGTCAGGCCCTGCGCTGTCGATGCTGTGCTCCACATCGACTGTGCTTTCCGAGGTGATGCGGTGGGCGGTATCGGGCGCGCGGTCCACGAGTGCTGTGAGTTCGCGTTGAGCCCTGGAAACCGCGTAGTCTTCGAGCGCTTCACCGCCGGTAAGCATGAGCGCGATGATCGTGGCAGCGACGTATTCGCCGACCAGTAGCGAGGAGATCATTGCGACAACCGCGAGGATATCGAGGCCGAAGTTGCCGCGCAGTACGTCCCGGATCATGTCGATGGCGGTCACGAGGATGATGATCGAAACATAGACGGTCGCGACCCACTGGGCGGCAGGACTGCCCAAGACCCTCAAGGTGACAACCACCGCAAGCGCGATCAATGCCGTGCACGCAAGAAAATATTTCTGTGCAAAACCTATGAATCTGCCCATGAGTCAATAGTTCGCTAAAACCCTGACGGTTTCTAGCGAAGAAAGGCTAACCATAGTGAACGCAGGCTCACTTCATCTATACGCGGAGCGTCTAAGTTCATATGGACTAAGTAATTCTCGTGTCTGAAATTCTTAGCTAAGGTGATGGTCAGATACGGTGATGTAGGTCACGTGCTGACATAGAAAGTGTGAGGTTGGTTACGGCCGCACAGGAGTTTGGCCAGCGCTAATGCTCACCGAGAGGAAAGCCCTAACTAACGTGAGGAGTGGACCTGATGTTCATTGCGCCAGCCGCAGTGGTTCGAGCCACAACATCAGAAGACATGGCTGTATCCCGCGAGCAAGCCAAGACATGGCGCTCCGAAGGCATGGGGATCCCGGATCGCTTCCTCACGGATGCCGCGCTCGCGGATCTCGCCGCCACAGCCGAATCCCTCGGTAACGAAACGTTCGTGCGCACCATCGCCGCGGTGCAAGCCGCACGCAAAGGTGACTACGGGACCATCCCGAGCATCGAATCAGCTGAAGCCCTCTTCAAGCAGTTCCTCGCCGATGACAAGATCGACGGGTGGGTCTATATGCAGGAAGAAGATGGCTATCTGCACCCCTACCTTGTTGCTGACATCAAGTTTGAGCACGCAGACATCTCCCGTGATGCGCGTGTCAAGATCACGATGGAAGCAGATAGTCCCACCGTGCAGCGCCCATCCAAGACGCCGCGGTTGCTGTTGCTGGAAGACTCCGCGATCGTGGGTAAAACTCCCGAGCAGGCGCTGACCGCCCAGGGTGCCTTCCATGAAACTGAAGAGCTCAAGGCTGCATACCAGAAGCGCCGGGATGTCTATCAGGACATCATCGATAACGGTTTCGCCCAGCAGTTCATGTTCACAGGGACCGCGATCCGCACCGAAGACCACAAGTCGCCTAAGAACCGCGCCAACCGCAAGGTCGTCCAGGATGTGAAGCCAGGCTCGATCGCCCCGCTGCGCACCGGGTCCCCATCCGTCCTGGCTGGTAACACCGACGGGCAGGGCATGGGTGAAGTGCCCGTCGTCACCGCTGTCGCTGTCTTCGACCTCGCAGCGCAAGACTACATCGACGTCAACGTTGGCGACCTCACCCCGTACGAATACGACGAAAACCTGCGTGAGAAACTCGTCCTGCCAGAAGAACAAGTCGAACTGCTGGACATCCTCACCTCAGATATTTCGGTGTTCACCGGCGACATCATCGAAGGTAAATCCGCAGGCAACGTGATCCTGGCCCGCGGCCGGCCAGGCGTGGGTAAAACCTTGACAGCGGAAGTCTATGCCGAGGTATCGCACCGCCCGCTGTACTCGATCCACACCGGAACGCTCGGGATCAATCCGGAATCGATCCGTAAAAACCTCGAAACCGCATTCGAACGCGCCAAACGCTGGGATGCAGTGTTGTTGCTCGACGAAGCAGACGTGTTCGTGCTACAGCGCGGGCTGGAGCTTGAACAGAACGCGATCGTCGCTGAGTTCCTGCGCACCCTCGAGTACTACGACGGGCTGCTCTTCCTGACCACCAACCGCGTGGACGGGGTTGACGAAGCGATCCTGGCCCGTTGCGCGGTCGTGATCGACTACGACCTGCCAAGCCGCGAAGACGCCCGCACCATTTGGGGCATGCTCGCTGAAGGCCACGGAGCCAACCTCGGGGAAGAGCTGCTTGACACCCTCGTGGAAACCTTCCCGAACATCACCCCGCGAGACATCAAGATGATCCTGCGCCTCGCGCTGCGCATCGCCGCCTTCCGCAAGGACGAGGCGAACCTTGAAGCGTTCATCACCGCCGCGAAATACCGCGGCATCCACCCCGCATAAGCCACCGTCACGGCATCAAACCGGGTGCCGCAACGGATCAGCAAGACCAACCCAAACCGCTTCAACTGAAACCCCGGATTCAGTTGAATAAGTTTCAACCACTAGAAGGAGCAAACATGGCTACTCATCACACCCAGGCATCTGAAGCCCGCGCCGCAGACTCCGGTGCACAGGCATCAGCCCGCTTCAAGGACCGCGCTGCCGCACATCGTGGCGATCAGCCAGTTGACCACGAACGCGTCAACCTACTTGCCGGTAAGGCGATCAAGGCGCTGACCGACATCGTCTACGAAGACAAGGTCTCCTACGAGGAATACAACGCCCTGAAGTCTTGGCTCATCAAGGTCGGCGAAGACGGCGAATGGCCACTGTTCCTCGATGTGTGGATCGAGCACGCAGTCGAGGACGTAGCAACCGAGCACCGCGAAGGCTCCAAGGGCACTATCGAAGGCCCGTACTACGTCGAGGACTCCCCAGAGTACGAATGGGACGCCAAGATCCCGATGCGCGAGGACGAGCCGGGCACCCCATTCCGCTTCAAGTCCAAGGTCACCGCGGTTGATGGCACCCCGCTGTCGAATGCGAAGATCGAGATGTGGCACGCGGACGAGTACGGTCTGTACTCGCAGTTTGCGCCAGGTATCCCGGAGTGGAACCTGCGCGCAAGCTTCCTCGCTAACGAGGACGGCGAATTCGACATCAAGACCATCCGCCCTGCGCCTTATCAGATCCCAACCGAGGGGGCATGCGGTCAGCTGATTGAGGCCGCCGGCTGGCACGCATGGCGTCCAGCGCACATCCACGTCAAGGTCTCCGCACCGGGATATGAGCTGCTCACCGCGCAGCTGTACTTCCCAGGCGATGAGCACAACGACGACGACATCGCATCGGCAGTCAAGCCGGAGCTCATGCTCGATCCGAAGCCATCGAGTGACGGCGAAGGTGAAGAGGTCCAGTACGACTTCGTTCTCGACCCAGAGCGCTGATCCGTACAGACCGCTGACCTAGCTAAGGCGTTGGGCGACGCCTTGCGGGTGAGGTGGGAGAGTGGCTCCGACCGTGGAGGTCGGGGCCACTCGTATTTAAAATCAAAGGCTTTCATACTGTTTGCTCGCTGGTTGATACACGCTGTGTTTCAAAGTCGCTTTAGTTTCTATATTTATCCATTATGCAATCTATTTGACGTGTCGCTTGGGGCAGTTTTGTAGCTTGAGAAACCTTGGGAACATGCGCGTCTAATTGCTTCAATCTTTAGTCCATGTAAAGCGATCCCCACTATTTTTGAATAAAAGAATGTGTATTCTGTGCAGATTCATGCCGGTTGATTAACTGTTAGCTTGGTCTCAATCGCACGTTCTGTGATGTGCGTTACACCAGGAGGCAAAACCGTGCAGTTTCATATTTCCGGATATTCAACAGGCGATCCGCTCGAACAGCCAGCGGCGGGCTATGGCGTGGATAGGCCCGAGGAGCTCCCAGACACGATGGATGTTCTGGTTGTAGGGTGCGGACCGGCAGGCTCGATCGCGGCAGCACAGCTCTCGCAGTTTCCGAACGTGAACACTCGCCTGATCGACCAGCGTCCACACCGCCTCGAGCTCGCCAACGCGGACGGCGTGCACTCCCGCACCATGGAGACCTTCCAAGCCTTCGGCTTCGCTCACGAGATCTTCGCTGAGGCCCACGAGATTACCGACATGGCGTTCTGGGTTCCGGACCCGCAGAACCCAGAGAACATCATGCGTGAAGTCAGCACCGCCGAACTTGGCCCTGAATACAGTGAATGGCCGATGATGCTCATCACGCAGGTGCGCATCATCGATCACTTCAACCGGTTCATGCGCAACTCCCCAACCCGCATGAAGCCTGACTACGGTTGGGAGTTCGTTGACCTCGAGGTCGCGCCCGAGTCTGCTAAAGAGGAATACCCGGTCACGGTCACCTTGCGGCGCAACGGTGGGCCAGAGGACGGCAAGGAACGCCAGGTCAAAGCCAAGTACGTTGTGGGCGCCGACGGGGCGAAGAGCAAGGTGCGTAAGTCGCTCGGGTACCGGCTGCGCGGTAACCAGGCTAACCACGCGTGGGGTGTCATGGATGTTTTCGCTGACACGGACTTCCCGGATGTACGCAAGAAGTGCACCATCAAAGGCCACTCGGGCCGTTCGATCCTGCTCATCCCGCGTGAGGGCGGCTTCCTGGTGCGCTACTACGTCGACCTCGGTGAGGTTGCAGAAGACGATAATCACGCAGTGCGTGAGACCCCGCTGCAGACCGTGATCGATACCGCGAACGAGATCATGCACCCCTACAGCATCGACGTCAAAAACGTTGTGTGGAACACGATCTACGAAGTCGGCCACCGTGTATCCGATCACTTCGATGACCGCGACTCCACCTACACTGACGGAGATCACCCCCGCGTGTTCATCGCAGGCGACGCATGCCACACCCACTCTGCTAAAGCGGGGCAGGGCATGAACGTCTCGATGCAGGACGGATTCAACCTCGGTTGGAAGCTCGGCCACGTGGTTTCCGGTAACAGCCCAGACGAGCTGCTACGCACCTACGCCGAGGAACGCAAGGACATCGCCCACCGGCTCATCGAATTCGATAAAGAGTGGTCCACCCTCATGGCGACCCCGGCAGACCAGCTGCCGGACCCGCAGACCGTGCGCCGCTTCTATAACAAGACCGCGGAGTTCAACGCCGGCTACCTCACCGAATACGAGCCATCCATGCTCACAACCAGCGACGAGCATCAGGGCCTGGCTACCGGATACCCACTGGGCCGGCGCTTCCGGTCCGAGATGTGTGGGCGGGTGTGCGATCTGGTCCACACCCACATCGGGCATGAACACACAGCCGATGGGCGCTACCGCATCTACGTTTTCGCTGACGCAGAAATGCCCGGCGAATCGGAGCGTCTCAACGCGTGGGCGGACTGGGCGCATGAGCACCTCGATTCGAGCTTGTTCGATGTCAAGGTGATCTTCCAACAGCACTACCGTGCATTCGATATGCGGCACGTGCACCCGGCATTCAAACCGCGCGTGGGAGACTTCCAGTTGCTCAACATGGAAAACGCGTGGGGAACCCTCGAAGACGTCGACATCTTCGAAACCCGCGGCATCTCCCGGGACGGGGCGGTAGTGGTGGTCCGCCCAGACCAGTACGTAGCCGGTATCTTCCCGCTGGATCAGACCGATGAACTCGCAGAGTTCTTAGGCCGGACCTTCAACGACGTCAAAGCTAAGGCTTCAGCTGTGAAGGCGTAACCGCAATCCACCAACGCTAAGGGCGCCGCATCCATGTAAGGATGCGGCGCCCTCTCTCGCTGATGCGTAGGCTGCTGAGGCGCAGGGTGTGCGCTTTACAGGTCGACGCGGTAGCGGGTGAGTTTGTCTTCGTCGATCTCAGCGCCCACGCCTGGGATGTCACGGACTGCGATGTGCCCGTCGATGATCTCGATCGGGTCGGCGAGCAGGTCATCTGCCATGTCGAGGAAGTTAGACAGTTCGCCGGCGCGTGCCGATGACGCCTTGTGTGCCGCACCGAAGGCCACCGTTGCCAGGGAGCCGATCTGGGTGTCGATCTGGTTGCCCATCGTCACGTCCACGCCGAGGCCCGTGCACAGCCCAAGGATTTCGGTCGCCTCGGTGAAGCCGGAGCGTGCGGTCTTGATGCAGATCGCGTTGCAGCCGCCGGATAACAGCTCGCGTGATGCGTCCCCTGCGGTCGGAACCGACTCATCGCCCACAATCGGGATGCGCGAGTGGGTCACCAAGCGGCGGCGGCCCATCGCCTCCTTCGCGTCATTCGGTTCTTCGAACAGCGTGATTGGGAGGTCCTCGATCTGCCGCAGAACATCCATCGCCTGGTTCGCGCTCCAACCGCGGTTGGCATCCAAATAGATCTCGACGTCGTCGCCAAGGTGCTCAACGAGCGCGTGGCAGGCCTCAACATCCTCACTGACAGGCAGCCGGCCCACCTTGAGCTTGAACGTGGTGATGCCGTACTTCTCACCGAACATCTGGGCTTCCTCAACCAGCTCAGCGGCTGGTTTGAAACCGAGCATGTGGGAGACCCGCATCGAGTCCGTGTAGCCGCCCAAAAGCTTGTGCACGGGCTGTTCGGTGATCTTGCCCGCGATGTCCCACAACGCAATATCGACGGCACCTTTAGCGACCTGATTGTGGATCGTGCGGTGCATGATCGCGCGCACCTTCTCACGATCCAACGGGTTCAAACCGATGATCTCCGGCGCGAAAACCTCGTCGATGATCGTCTTGATCGAATGCTGGGTTTCCCCGTAGGTATAAGGCCGCGGAGGGGCATCCGCGACACCCGTGACGCCGGCATCAGTGTGGATGCGCACCAGCACGTGTTCAGCGTTGTGCACCTCGCCGGAGGCGAACTTGAGCGGCTTGACGTACGGGATGTTGTACGGGATCGCCTCGATGCCAGTAATTTTCACGGTGTCCTCCCACGGTCTGTAGGTTTTTGGCTTGTGTATTTGCGGTTGCGGCTGGAAATCTCCGGTTGAGGCAATGTAGCCGCCGCGTCGATAGTGGTGGTGATGAAGTTCTCTGCGATAGGGGTCAGCGCATCACCCTTCCACGCGATGCCGAGGCTGACCGTGATATCGGTCTGGAGCGGACGTAGGATGATGGATTCCTGGAACGGGTACTGCGCTGAATACGGTACGAACGCGACCCCGATGTTGGCGGCCACGAGCGCGTTGAGTGTGCTGGTTTCGGTTGCGGTCTGCACCACCCGCGGCCGGAAGCCGTGTTCGCGGCACGCTTGATGCGCAAGGGATGCAACAGCGGATGCGCGCGGATAACTCACGACGTCGATGTTCATGACGTCCTCGGGACTGACCGGGCCGGAGTCTTCGGCGAGGGGATGGTTGCGGCTGATCGCCAACGCGAGCCGGGTATCCATGATGGGCTTGTAGTTGAGTTCATCGGATGAAATAGGCGGCCGCAGCACCGCCAGGTCCATCCGGTTATCGAGCAGGGCCTGCTCCATGTGAGGGGTCAGCAGTTCACCGAACACTTTGAGCCTCACCGACGGGTAGCGGTGGTGGGAGAGCCGGATCGCAGCCGGCATGAGCTCGTGGGTCGCGCTGCCTGTGAACCCGACCCGCAACACACCGGCTGAGCCGGCGCCGACATCGGCCACATCGCTTTGGGCTGACTCTACGGCAGAAAGAATCCCGGTTGCGCGTTCAAGCAGCAACTCCCCGGCAGGGGTCAGATCAACCCGACGCGTCGTGCGCTCAAACAGCTGGGTTCCGAGTTCTTGTTCGAGCTGCTTGATCTGTGCTGAAAGCGGCGGCTGAGCGATATGTAGGCGTTGCGCGGCGCGTCCGAAGTGCTTTTCTTCTGCCACCGCAACGAAGTACCGCAAATGGCGTAACTCCATGGGTTCTCTCCGTTCCGTCGAGGCAGTGATACTCGGTCGCGTCATCGTCGGCGCACCTGGCTGCGTCTGCGGAGGCCGGGGCGTCGAGTCCGGTGACGTATCTCACCTTAGATTCAGCTGGGTGGACTTGTGAAAGACTTTTATGAACCCTACTCATATAGCACAAGTATCAATGCCGGTGGTTTAGGTACTTCAGACTACGGTAAAGGGTGAATAGGGTGAAGCCTAGATACCCCAAGTTTCGATAGGCACAAGTTTCGATAGATACAGGACTTGTTAGGCACAAGCCTTGTTAGGCAGAAGACTTGGTACACATATACGAAGGAGATCACGATGCTGTTCCTCGCCCGCATGGACGTTAACTTCCCGGAAGATATGGACCCGGACACGATGGCCGATTTTCAGGCACGAGAGAAGGCCTACTCCTCTGACCTGCAGAACCGCGGCATCATGAAGGGCATCTGGCGCGTGGTAGGGGAGTACTCCAACTACTCGATGTATGAGGTCGATGGACACGACGAGCTCCACGCGATCTTCCAGGGCTTCCCAATGTTCAAATACATGGACGTCAAGGTGACCCCGCTGGCAACCCACCCGAATGCAACCAAGGACGACTTCTTCGCCCCTGCAACCGGGAACTGATGCCCGGGCATGAGCCGGAGTTAAACGGGCGGGCCCCAGAGAACACGTTCTCTGGGGCCCGCCCGTTTTAGTTCAGTGCGTTGTTAGCTCAGCACGTTCAGTCTGACACGTAGCTGATTAGAACGCTGGGATGACGGTTCCGTCTTTCCAGTTGTCCTCGATGAACTTCTTGACTTCATCCGAGTGCAGCAGGTCATTGAGCTTCTGGATGTTCTCGTCGATCTTGGTGGACTGGCGGACGACCAGCAGGTTGGCGTACGGGTTGTCTTCAGGCTTCTCGAGGAACAGGCCGTCCTTGGATGGGGTCAGCCCGCCTTCGAGTGCGAAGTTACCGTTGATGACTGCACCGTCGAGGTCTTCCATGACGCGCGGCAGGGTAGCGGCATCGGCTTCTACGAACTTGATGTTCTTAGGGTTCTCGGCAACATCGTGGGTCGTTGCAGAAACAGCCTCGACGCCGTCCTTAATCTTCAGCAGGCCAGCGTCTTCGAGCAGCTTCAGCGAGCGGCCCATGTTGGACGGATCGTTAGGGATAGCGATCCTAGCTCCGTCCTTGATGTCTTCGACCTTCTTAGCCTTGGACGAGTAGAGGGCCAACGGCTCGATGTGGATGCCCCTGAAGTGGGAGAATTCGTAGCCCTTCTTGTCGATTTCTTCTGTCAGGTATGGCTCGTGCTGGAAATAGTTGGCGTCGATATCGCCGTCATTGAGTGCCTGGTTAGGCAATGCGTAGTCGGTGAACTCCTTGATCTCAAGATCGAGGCCTGCGTCCTTGGCGAGGTTATCGTCCACGAACTTCAAGATCTTCGCCTGCGGGACCGGGGTCGCGCCGATCGTCAGGACCGTGACGTCGCCGTCTTTCTTACCGACGCTGTCTTTGTCGTTGCCGCCCATCAGGCCGCATCCGGCAAGGCTCACGGTGACTGCTAGCGCGGCGGTTCCTGCCGCGAACTTACGAAAGAAGCGCATTCTTCTCCTCCGAAGGGTTGAGCAACCTCAGGCAGAACTGAACCTGAGGAGTGATGGTTAGCGGTGGTTGACGCGGCGTGCGAGCCAGTCACCAAACATTTGAATAGCAATAACAATAGCGACCACCACGATGATGCACGCGATCATCGTGTCAGTCTGGTACTGGCTGTAGCCGTAGTTCATCGCGAGCGCGCCGAGGCCTCCGCCGCCAACCGCACCGGCCATCGCGGTATAGGAAACCAGCGTGACTGCAGTGACGGTCGCAGATGAAACGAGCGTGGGCAGCGCCTCGGGGATCATGACTTGCCGTACGATCTGACCGTTGGTGGCACCCATCATCTGTACGGCTTCGATCTTGCCTGTTGCGACCTCGCGCATCGCGCTTTCAGCGAGCCTGGCAAAGAACGGGATCGCACCGACTGCGAGCGGGACCACGGTCGCTTCCCATCCGATCGCTTTACCGACCATGAAGCGCGTGAACGGGATCAACGCGATGATCAGGATGATGAACGGGATCGAACGCCCCAAGTCCACGATCGAGCTGATGATGCGGTGAATCACAGGGGTCGGGGCGAGCCCTCCCTTGGAGGTCATCCACACCCAGATTCCCAGCGGCAAACCGAGGATGATCGCAAACGCCGAGGAGAACACGGTCATCAGCAGTGTCTCCTGGGTTGCTGGCCACAGCGAATCCTGGATGACGGGGTTGTTGAACCAGGTTTCACGCTCGGCGGCGAGCACCTGGGTTGGCGCTACCTTCAGCGGTAGCGCGGTGTGGGCTTGTGCGGCAATTGTGCTCAGTTGTGTCATCATGCGGCTTCCTCCACGTGGATGCCACGCTCAGTCAGTGTGCGTCCTAGCGCGCGGGTGGCTTGCGCGTCGGTGCTGCGGATGCGCATGCGGCCCACGTCCAGGCCCGCGATGCGTTCCAAGGTTGCGGCTTCGACTTCCACGATCGGGGTTCCGGCGCGTTGAGCGGCATCGAAAACCTCCGCTGCGGAGAGGCCTGCGATGCTGATCTCCAGCATTACGGTGGCGTCCTCGGCGTCACGGATCGGTGCCGATGGCAGTGGGATGAGTTCGCGCGCCAGCGTCGAGGCTGGGTCGGAGAGCACCTCACGCAACGATGCGGTGTGCTGATTGCGGCCCTCAGCAAGCAAGGTCACCGAGTCGCAGATTTCACGCACCACTGACATTTCGTGGGTGATGATCAGCACGGTGATACCCAAGTCATCCCGTAGCTGCTTGATGAGGGCGAGGATCTGGGCGGTCGTGGTCGAGTCGAGTGCCGAGGTCGGCTCATCGCACAACAAAATCTTCGGTTCAGTTGCCAACGCACGTGCGATACCGACGCGTTGACGCTGACCACCCGAGAGCTGGGCGGGATGGTTGTCCTCACGGCCTTCGAGACCAACAAGAGTGACCAGTTCGCGGGCCCGCTGCATCGCCTGCTTCTTCTTGACCCCAGCGATCACCAGAGGGTGCGCGATGTTCTCCAACGCGGTCTTGGAATCCAGAAGCTCCGCGTGCTGGAAAACCATGCCGATCGAACGGCGGGCCTTCCGCAAACGTGCCCCGGTGTAGGCGGTGACGTCTTCGCCGTTGATCTCGACCGTGCCAGAGGTTGGGGTTTCCAAACCAGTCAGGCACCGAATCAACGTCGACTTACCCGCCCCAGAGCGTCCAACGATTCCGTGAATCAGGCCGGACTCAACGTGCAGATCGATGCCGTCTAAAGCGGTAGTGCCTGCGAACTCTTTACGCAAGCCTTTCAACGTAATCATCGGACCCTCCCTTCTAGATACTCTTGCTGACTCAATGCCATTGCCCGCGACACTGTGTTCTTCGGGATACTCCCGGTATTCTTCGCGACACCGCCGCGCGCGCGTGTGTGCGGGAAACATAAACATTTCCATAGGAAACGCGTGATCCATAAACTGGATGATTCTTGTGTTACACAAGATGTCATTAGAGCGGCTGAAAGCGCGGGTTTCGTGTCAAGGATCACGCGGTAAGTGTGCACGATGCGCAAACCAAGCCGCGCATGCTGTGTGAACCAGCGCGACACTGGGACAGAACCCAACAGGCAACCGCGGGCTGGCCGGGTGCGAATCACTCCTGGTCAGCGAACTGGGTGCGGTAGAGCTCGGCGTAGCGCCCGCCTTGAGCTAGCAGCTCATCGTGGCTGCCCTGTTCGACGATCCGGCCGCCCTCAATCACCAAGATCGCATCCGCTGCCCGGATCGTTGAAAGCCGGTGCGCAATCACTAACGCGGTACGGCCTTCCATCGCCTCCGAAAGCGCGGTCTGGACCGCGGCTTCATTCGTTGAATCCAAAGCCGATGTCGCCTAATCCAAAACCACCACGGCAGGTGCAGCGAGAAGCAAACGCGCGATCGTGAGCCGCTGCCGCTCACCGCCAGAGAGGCGATAGCCGCGCTCGCCGATCACCGTGTCCAGGCCATCGGGCAACGCTGCGATCACAGGTTTGAGCCGCGCCCGCTCCAAGGCCGACCACAACTGCTCATCTGTAGCGTTTGGGGCTGCGATCGTGAGGTTATCGCGGATCGACTCATGGAACAGGTGACCATCCTGGGTGACCACGCCGATCGTATGCTTGAGCGAATCGAAACTCACATCGCGAACGTCCACGTCATTGAGGGTGATGCTGCCCTCCGTCGCGTCATACAGCCGCGGAAGAAGTGCCGCGATCGTCGACTTACCGGCACCACTGGAACCCACCAGCGCGACAGTCTGGCCCGCCTGAATCGTGAAATCGATCCCGTGCAGAACTTCGGAACTCTCACGCTGATCCAGCACCGAGACGTCCTCAAGGGAAGCCAGAGAAACCTGTTCGGCTGTGGGGTAGGCGAACCGCACGTCGTTGAACGCGACCGTGACCCGACCGGAACCCAACTCGACCGCGTCCGGCTTCTCCTTGATCAGCGGGTCAAGATCCAAAACCTCAAACACGCGCTCGAAAGAAACGACAGCGCTCATGATGTCCATGCGGGCGTTCGCAAGCATCGTGAGCGGAGCGTACAGACGGGTCAACAGCATCGCAAGGGTCACAACCTCGCCTGCGTTGAGATGCCCCAGAACCGCCTGGACGCCACCCACGCCGTAGACGAGCGCCAAAGCCAGCGCCGAAACCAGCGTGAGGGCCTGAACGAACGTGGTCTGCAGCATCGCGGTCTTGACCCCGATATCCCGTACCCGACCCGCACGCTCGGAAAACGCCTGAGACTCAGCCCCCGGAGCGCCGAAGAGCTTGACAAGCGTTGCCCCGCCCGCGGAGAACCGCTCCGTCATCCGGGTAGACATCGCCGCGTTATAGTCAGCCGCTTCACGCTGCAACGAAGCTAACCGACCGCCCAGCAGGCGGGCAGGGATCAAGAAAACAGGCAACAACAAGATCGAAAACAGCGTGACCTGCCACGAGATCGTGACCATGACCGCAACCGTGAGGATCAGCGAAACGATGTTGGCAACGACCCCTGAGAGCGTGTTGGAGAAGGCTCGCTGCGCGCCAATCACGTCATTATTCAGGCGAGAAACGAGCGCACCGGTTCGGGTTCGGTTGAAGAACGCGATCGGCATGGTCTGCACGTGATCAAACACCGTGGTGCGCATGTCATAGATGAGGCCTTCGCCGAGCTTCGCGGAGAAGTACCGGTTCAGGAGACTGAAACCCGCATCGGCGAGCGCGAGTGCGGCGATCGCGATCGCAAGCCACACGATCACCTCAACAGGACCGCCGGAGGTGATTGCGTTGACAACATCGCCGGCGAGGATCGGTGTGATGACCCCGATCACCGAGATCACAACCGAAATGCCCAAGAACAAGAACAGCATCGCTTTGCGTTTAGCCGCGAAACCCCAAATACGTTTGAGGGTCCCTTTGGAGATCTTTCCGTGGTCCTTGGTCCTCTGGGCTGCCACGGTGCGGTGCAGAACCATCCGCGGTGAGAACTGGCTCATCAACATCCTCCTCAGGGCGCAGAAACTTAGGCGCGCTACCTAGATGCAGTATCTAACGCGCAAGGCCGATGCGCACGTTACGTGTACGCATCGGCCTGCCACACAGTGGTGTGGTGTTGGTTGATTAGTTGGTGAAGTATGTGCGTTATTTGCGGCGGAACAGCCCCGGCAAGCTCGTCAACCGGCCGCGGATGGTTGCGGCACGGCGCAGAATCTCGCTACGAGTCGACGGTGGCGCCTGCTCAGCGGTCTGGCGGGACTGAGCTTCGGCGAGGATGACCGCGAACAGTGCCGCGATCTCCTCGTCGGTCGCTTCACCACGCACCACGCGAAGGTCGCTCGGCTCAGGATCCGCCTTCTGTTGAGGTGCCCAGGAAAAGTTTTGTGCGGTGTTCACAGCGGAATGTTCCCATGCTTACGGTCAGGGTTGGTCGTGTGCTTATCGCGGGTTGCGCGCAAGCCCTTCACAATCTGGACGCGGGTCTCGCTCGGTGCGATCACCGCATCGACATAACCTAACTCAGCGGCCTGATACGGGTTGAGCAGTTCGGCTTCGTAACCGTCGATCAGCTCGGTGCGGCGCGCCTCGACGTCGCCACCTTCCTGCTCAACAGCTGCCAGATCACGGCGGTAGAGGATATTGACCGCGCCTTGGGCGCCCATCACACCGATCTGAGCGGTAGGCCAGGCAAGGTTGATGTCCGCGCCGAGCTTCTTTGAACCCATCACAATATAGGCGCCACCGAAAGCCTTGCGGGTGATGATCGTGAGCTTAGGCACGGTCGCCTCAGCATAGGCGTAGAGCAGCTTGGCGCCGCGGCGGATGATGCCCTGATCCTCTTGGTCCTTACCCGGCAAGAAGCCTGGAACATCGACGAAAGTCAGCACCGGAATGTTGAAAGCATCGCAGTGGCGCACAAAACGGGCGGCCTTCTCCGACGCTGCGATGTCGAGTGTGCCAGCGAACTGCATCGGCTGGTTCGCGACGATTCCCACCGTCGAGCCTTCAACACGGCCGTAACCGATCATGACGTTCGGCGCATACAGCGCCTGCATCTCAAAGAATTCGCCATCATCGAGCACGGACTCGATGACTTCACGCATGTCATACGGCTGGGACGCCGAGTCCGGGATCAGGGTATCGAGGGCCTCGTCATCCTCGGTGACCTCGAGCTCGGCCTCATCCGCGTAGAGCACTGGCGGGGAAGCGAGGTTATTGGACGGCAGATAGGAGAGCAGTTCACGAACGAAATCGAGCGCATCCTCCTCATCCTCGGCAAGATACGTGGACGTACCCGTCTCCGTGTTGTGGTGGCGGGCACCACCGAGGGTCTCCATGTCCACGTCTTCGCCCGTGACAGCCTTGATCACGTCCGGGCCGGTGATGAACATGTGGGAGGTCTTATCCACCATGATGACGTAGTCCGTCAAAGCAGGGGAGTACGCGGCACCACCCGCAGACGGGCCCATGATCACCGAGATCTGCGGGACCACACCCGAAGCGTGGACGTTATTGCGGAAAATATCGGCGAACATCGCAAGGGATGCCACACCCTCCTGGATGCGAGCTCCACCACCATCGAGCAGGCCGATCACCGGCATCCCGTTGCGCAAAGCGAACTCTTGGACCTTGACGATCTTCTCGCCGTTAACGTTAGAGAGTGAGCCACCAAAGACCGTGAAGTCCTGCGAATACACCGCAACCTGACGACCATCTACCGTCCCGTAACCGGATACAAGACCATCACCGAGAGGATGCTTCTTCTCCATACCGAATGCCGTGGTGCGGTGCTTAGCCAACGCATCGAACTCAACGAAGGAACCCGGGTCCAAAAACATGTCGATGCGTTCACGCGCCGTGTTCTTACCGCGGCTATGCTGCCGTTCAACCGCGGCTTCACCACCAGGGTTGATGGTCTCAGCCATACGGCGATGGAAGTCCTCGAGCTTACCGGCGGTCGTAGTGAGATCCGGGGTGGTGTGCGGATCTGACGGCTGGGCGGTCATCGCTTGCGAACTCTCCTTCGTTTTGGTGGAAACCTCTCAAAAAGAAAGGCATCCAGGCCATTCTACGGGCTATCTTCGCTAAAGCTTTTGTCGGACTCCTACAAAAACAAGCCATAAAGCCCGGCCTGCTCCCACGGAACCCGCGGTTAGGTCAGTGCTGCGCGCCATAGTAATCGCGGTAGTTACTGCACAGTCACTTAGGCAATGTAACCTGGATCACAACACATCGCTTTTGATGCATTCGATACTGCGCTGCATTCAGCACAGCCTGCATTCGGTACTGCAACGCGCCCGGCAACACCAGGAGGACCACATGAGCACATCAACCACAACCCTCAACGGCAAAACCATCCTCATGTCCGGAGGCTCCCGAGGAATCGGCCTCGCGATCGCCCTACGCGCAGCCCGCGACGGCGCCAACATCGCGATCCTCGCGAAAACCGCTGAACCACACGCCCACCTCGAAGGCACCGTCCACACCGCAGTCCAAGACATCAACGACGCCGGCGGCCAAGGACTCGCGATCGTCGGCGACGTACGCAAAGACGAAGACATCCAACGCGCCGTCGACGCAACAGTAGAAGAGTTCGGCGGCATCGACATCGTCATCAACAACGCCTCCGCGATCAACCTCAGCCCCACACCTGCACTCGACATGAAGCGCTTTGACCTCATGCACCAAATCAACATGCGCGGAGCCTTCGCACTGCCCAAAACCGCCTACCCACACCTCAAGAAGGCCGAGAACCCACACATCCTCACGCTCTCGCCTCCGCTAAACCTCGACCCCAAGTGGGCTGGTGCGCACCTCGGCTACACGATGGCTAAATACGGGATGAGCATGACCACGCTCGGCTTCGCGGCAGAATTCGCGGCAGACGGAATCGCCGCGAACTCACTGTGGCCGGCGTCCCTCATCCACACCGCCGCGATTGAAAACCTCCCCGGCGGCGAAGCCATGCTTTCCGGCGCACGCACCCCAGACATCGTCGCCGACGCCGCACACCACATGCTGACCCAGCCATCGCGCACCTTCACAGGCAAGTTCCTCACCGACGAAGAAGCGCTCGCCGACGCCGGCGTCACCGACCTCACCGGCTACGCCATCAATCCCGACCACCCACTCACCGCCGACATCTTCCTCACCAAAGACCGCATGCCGGAAGGCTCCTTCTCGCCAATCCCCGGACAGTGACGCGCTACGGCGGGGCGGGGTTTGCGGGCGTGTTGATCGCGGTATGTTCTTAGGGCACCCGATTCTTAGGGCCCGTTTTCAAGGCCCGGCAACTGACGATCAACACGAGCGAAGGTTGACATGCACACACCAGAGCGCCTTGAAGCCGACATCATCACCGCCAACGCAAGCGCCGAATGGGCGGCGTTGCACGGTAGTGAACGTTCCGCCGCGTGGCCACGCCTCATCGTCGAGGACCACACGGACTCGACGAACGAGGACGCCATCAACTTGCTAGCTAGTGGTGAACTGGGCGGCCCCGATATGCCCGATGCGTCAGGGACACTCATCGTGACGCTCGACCAACGCTCGGGCAAGGGTCGGCTTGGCCGCGATTGGGAAACACCGGCAGGCTCGGGGCTTGCCATGTCCCTCGTGATTCAAGCCCCCGCGAGTGTGCCTACCGAATCGCTAGCGATGGCCTCGACCCTTGTCGGGCTCGTGTGGCGTGACGTGTTAGCTGCAGCGACGGCCTCCGACGTGAGCCTCAAATGGCCCAACGACGTGCTGATCGACGGCGAGAAAGTAGCAGGCATCCTCGCTCAAGTTGCGCCCTCCTTGCCCGGGCCGCGTGGCGTCAGCGTCGGGGACAGCAAGACCGGTGTGGACAAGACTGGACTGACTGATAAGACCGGCGTCACCGGCAAGAACGGCGTTGCAGACAAGACCGGTGTCACTGACAAGACCGGGGGCGCAGGCGTAGCAGGTGCCGGGGGAGCAGGCGGGGGAGGCCTCAACCTCGTCGTAGGTATCGGCACCAACCTGACCCAGGCCAAAGAGGACCTGCCGGTGCCCACCGCAACCTCACTCGCGCTCCACAACTGCACTACCGACGTTCACCATCTGGTCTCCGCGTTCTGGACCCGCGCTATCGCGGTACTTTCCGAATGGTTGCCAGCGGGTGGCCCGCTCGATCAGCCGCTGGGTTCGCTCGGGTGCATGAGCCTCATCGATGCGACCCGCAAACACTGCGCAACCATCGGAGTGGACGTGCGGGTCCAGTTGCCCCACGAGGTGACCATCGCCGGCGTGGCACGCGACATTGACGCATACGGCCACCTCATCGTCGAGGACGGCACGGGCAAACGGCATCAGATTTCAGCAGGGGATGTCATCCACGTACGCCGCAGCGACGGCCACTACGCCTAAAGGCGTATATCTAGGCACCCGCGGGCCGCTAAGGTACAGCGTGAGGGCGCTCTAGAGTGGATGAGAGCGTGGAGTGGATAAGAGCGTAAGCTCAGCTGAACGGAAGAGTAAGAATGGTCCCGCGGAAACTTCTACACCCTGGCGAAGAAGCTGTGATCAGAACCCGCCGCCACCCGCGCGCACTTGTGCCCATCGCTGGGGCTCTCCTGCTTATTACGATCATCGGCGCGATGCTGGGCGGATTCGCCTCACGCACCGCGGACCTCGGAGGTGCCTGGGGTTTGGTCTCCCAGGCCCTGCTGGCGCTCGTAGCGATCGGCTGGGGATGGGCGATGTTGCGCTGGGTCCTGCGGCCGTTCTTCGCTTGGGTCAACACCCACATCACGCTCACGAATCAGCGTTTCTTCATACAGCGCGGCCGCAGCGTTCAGCATATTCCACTGCTCTACATCAACGGCGTGTGGTTCAAGCCGACCGACCGGATGCCGCGCGCGCCGGGAACCCTCGTCGTGAAGGTTGAGGGGCGAGAAGCCACGTTCCGAAACGTCCCCGACGTCGCGCATGTTGCTGACAGCATCAGGCGAGAAGCGGCGGCGGCCCATCAGTACAGGGTTATGGTGCCGTACGGGCTGTGAGGGCACATGTTGGCTCCCGAACCGCCCAAGTAATGCCCATATTGTGGACACTGCGTGACCTTTGACACATTTTTCGCTGTGAGGGTGTAAGAATGGACAGGGGCATTTTTGACGTCGGCTGACATATGCGCAAAGAAGAACGATTTCAACGGGAAGGACGGTGCCGGCAGTGAGCCAAGGAAACCCACCTGAGCGCACCGAAAACCCGGAACACAACTCCAAAGCACAGAACCCCGAAACGCGGAACGCGAAGCCGCAGGACTCGGAGACACATACCCCGGGGACACAGAACCCGCAAGAAAATGGTTCGGTCACGCACGGATTCGCGACTCAAGGTTTCGATGCGATCAAGGCCTTCGAAACGGAGCAGGACTTTGGTGCGGGGAAGCAGGGGCGCGCTCACCTCATCGATGACGGTGGCAGCGATGCAGGGCCTGGCGATGCGGGGACCGGCGGTGCGCAGCTCGGCGATGACGGGTTCACTGATGTGGGGTTGAGCCCGGTCCCGCCGCCGTCGTTGAAGCCCGTGACGGAAGAACCATCAGATTCCCAGCCACATGAGGCGGGCAGCAGCGATCAGTCAGCGCCTCAACAGTCCGAGAGTGAACAGTCAGCCGGCGAGCGGTCAGGCAGTGAACAGCCAGGCAGCGGACGGTCAGGGAACGCTCCGTCCGACGGGCAGGGCGAACGGGCGGTTACAGCCCAGATGCCGGCAGTCGAGATGCCAGTTGTTTCAGGCCATGTTCCCGTCACCCAGACTAAGCCGAATGAACCTGCGATGCCGGTAAGCGCATCGAACCCTACCGTGTGGGAAGCATTGGATACCCACGCGATCGGGGCGGTCCCGGAAATCGGGCCAATCACCACGTCGATGCCGGTTTTGGAAACCAAGACCGAAACCGACGACGAGGTACGGGCTGCCGCACACCGCCTTGAGATGCGGCTACGGGGCTCGGCACGGACCATGCGTCGCCGCGAAATCGCGGCACACGTCGGTATCTCGCTGCACTCGGCCCGCAAACTCTGGCGGGCCCTGGGGCTTCCGCGGGTTTCAGATGACCAGGTCGCGTTCACGATGCGGGATCAGCGCGCCTTGGACACGATGGTTGAGCAGGTGCGCAAGCGTCGCTTGTCTGAGGACGCGATGCTCTCGATCGCCCGTTCGATCGGGCAGCTGACAGACCGGATGGCGATCTGGCAGATCGAGGCACTCGTTGAAGACCTCGTTTCGACTCACGGGATGAGTGACCCGGAGGCGCGCCGCCAGGTTGTGCTGATGTTGGACGAAATGTTGGATCCGCTTCTGAAGATGGTCAACTATTCGTATCAACGCAACCTTGCGGCGGCGATTCACCGGCAGGTTTTGCGTGCCGAGTCTGGTTTGCGTTCCTCGAATGAGTACCGCACTGGTACTGAGGACGATGCCGCGCTCCCGTTGGCGCGTGCGGTCGGTTTCGCTGACATGGTGTCTTTCACCTCGCTTTCGCGCGGTATGGATGCGCGGCGTTTGGCGCGGCTGGTTCAGAACTTCGAGGCCCGTTGCGCCTCGATCATTTCGACTGGTGGTGGCCGGCTGGTCAAGACGATCGGCGACGAGGTTCTCTATGTCGCTGAAACCCCGCAGGCCGGTGCGAGGATCGCGTTGACGTTGGCGCGCGCTTTCAGCCCTGAAGAGGACATGCCGGAGGTCCGTGTGGGGCTGGTGTGGGGCCGTATTTTGTCGCGTCTGGGCGATATTTATGGTGCGACCGTGAACATGGCGGCACGCTTGACTGCGATGGCGGAGCCGGGCCAGGTTTTGATCGATTCGTTGACGAGCCAGGTGCTCGATGACGATGAGCGGTTCGTGATCGATGAGTTGTCGCCGGTGGAGCTGCAAGGCTTCGGGGCGGTGACCCCGTTTGACCTCTCGCCTGGCCCTGACGCTGTATTGCCAATCGACTAGCGCGTGCTGTCCGTGGCGTTATTCAAACTGTCAGACCCCTGGGGCATGATTGTTTTGTGGCATTTGAGAACGCATCGACATCATCGTCTTCTGTAACCGGTGAAGACCCCAACGAGCCCGCGGCTATTGACTCTGCGACCGTTGAGCCCGCGGCTGGAGATTCTGCGGATGTTCCTGCGCATGCGTTGCGGGAGGAATACGCGGAGCTGGTGGATAAGGTCCGTAAATATCGGCACGCGTATTACAACGAGAACACGCAACTGGTATCTGATGCCGAGTTCGATGAGCTTTTCGCTCGGCTTGAGGAGCTTGAAGCGCTACACCCCGAGTTGGTGACCAACGATTCACCGACCCAAGAGGTGGGCGGCGAGGTTTCCGCGGCGTTCTCCCCGGTTAAGCACCCGAGCCAGATGTATTCGCTCGAGGACGTTTTCAGCTATGAAGAGCTTGAAACCTGGTTCGAACGCGCCCGCGCCAACAGCGCCTCTTTCGCCCCAGGGGTTGAGGTGAAGTGGCTGACTGAAGTCAAGATCGATGGGCTCGCGGTCAACCTGATTTACCGCGATGGCGTGTTGGATGTCGCGGCAACTCGCGGGGACGGGACCACGGGTGAGGACGTGACGGATAACGTCAAGACGATCGCGGACATCCCGCACCGGCTCGAGGGTGAGGGGTGGCCCGCCGAGCTTGAGGTCCGTGGTGAAGTATTCATCCCCTCGAAAGAGTTCGAGGCATTCAACGCCTCGTTGATCGCGGAAGGTAAGGCGCCGCTAGCGAATCCGCGTAACGCGGCGGCGGGCTCGCTGCGGCAAAAAGACCCAGCCCAGACTGCTAAGCGTCCGTTGCGGATGTTCGTGCACGGCGTGGGTGCTCGCGAGGGGATGGACGTTGAATCTCAGCACGAGATTTATGCGCAGCTTGAAACGTGGGGGCTTCCGGTGTCCCCGTATAACAAGCTCTTCGATACCTCGGAAGAAGTGTTCGGCTATATCGACCAGATCGGTCAGGACCGCCACGGCTTGGTCCACGAGATCGACGGCATGGTCATCAAGATCGATGACTTCCAAGCCCAGCGCGCCCTGGGCTATACCTCGCGCACGCCTCGCTGGGCTGTTGCCTATAAGTATCCGCCGGAGGAAGTTCACACGGATCTTCTGGAGATTCGCGTGCAGGTGGGGCGCACCGGACGAGTGACACCGTATGGAGTGATGCGGCCGGTGACTGTGGCTGGCTCGACGGTTGAGCGGGCTACCTTGCACAACCGCGATGTGGTCAAGGCGAAGAACCTGCTGATCGGCGACGTTGTGGTGTTGCGTAAAGCAGGGGATGTGATCCCGGAGATTGTTGGGCCGGTTCTTCCGTTGCGTGAAGGCCGCGAGGACGAGCTATCCGAGTGGGTCATGCCGAGCGAATGCCCGTCGTGCGGAACACCGTTGCGTCCCGCGAAGGAAAGCGACGTGGATCTTCGTTGCCCGAACAGCCAGCACTGCCCCGAGCAGTTGGCTCAACGCGTCGAATACGCGGCCTCTCGCGGCGGGCTGGACATCGAGGCTCTCGGCGCGGAGGCGGCCATCGCGTTGACGATCGGCCCAGGGCCAGACCCGGCCGAAAACAGCGGGGTTCCAGCACCATCCGGACCTGGTCCATTGACGACAGAACGCGACCTTTTCGATCTGGCTGACCCGGAGTCTGAGTTATCGAAGTCGCTTGCGGATGTTCGAGTGTGGCGCGAGAAGCGTTCCAAAGGCCAAGGCACTGGCGTATGGGAGCTCCGCCCCTACTTCTATACGCGGGGAACATCCGCGAAACCGGCAGGACCGAACGCGAATACGCAGAAGTTGTTCCGTGAAGTCGCAGGTGCGATGGGCAAGGAACTGTGGCGGGTTTTGGTCGCGCTGTCGATCCGCCATGTAGGCCCGACCGCATCGCGGGCTTTGGCTCAACGCTTCGGATCGATGGATGCGCTGCGTGAGGCCGTGGCGAGCGAGAACGCGCTCGAGATCCTCTCCGATATCGACGGCGTGGGGACCATCATCGCCGAGGCCCTAGTGGATTGGTTCAAAGAAGACTGGCACGTTGAGATCGTGGACGCGTGGCAGCAAGCCTGGCGCGCGAACGGTTACGAGATGGCCGATGAACGCGACGAAGCAATCGCGGCGATCCTCGAAGGCCTCACGATTGTTGTGACCGGATCCCTCGAAGACTTCTCCCGCGATGAAGCCAAGGAAGCGATCCTCGCCCGCGGAGGCAAAGCAACCGGCTCCGTCTCCAAGAAAACAAGCGTTGTGGTTGCCGGTGAAGCCGCAGGCTCCAAACTCACGAAAGCCCAAGAGCTCGGCATCCCAGTGCTGGATGAGGACGGGTTCAAAGAATTACTCGCACACGGCCCATCCGTGCTTGAAAACGACGCAGCACGTGAGGAAAGGGACGACGCGTGAGCCACGCACAAACTGCACCAGACTCTGTGCTGGCTGAGGTGTTCGACATCGCTCTGGGCGCTGCCCACGAAGGAGCGAAGGTTCTTGCCGCGATGCGGGGCCAGGCCGAGGTCGTCGCTGAAGCAGACACGAAATCCGCGGCAGGGGACTGGGTCACCCAAGCCGACCGCGCATCCGAGCAAGCGATCCGCGAATACATTCACGCTCGCCGGCCCGAGGATGTCCTCACGGGCGAAGAATACGACGCAAGCGGAGACATCCACGCCGAATACCGCTGGTGCATCGACCCACTCGACGGGACCGCGAACTTCGTGCGCGGGCTGCCGCACTACGCGGTGTCCGTTGCGGTGGCGCGCCGCGAATACCTCCGTGAGAATCTTGATGAAGACGGCAACCCAACCGAAGACACCCCATTCGTTGAACGCTGGGTTGCCGGTGTTGTGATTGCCCCCGAGCTGCAGAAAATGTGGGCGGCCTGCGCATCTGCTGATCCGGTGTCTGCAGATACAGCGCAGGCATACACCGCTGTGTGGGAAGCGGAACACGCTCCGCGCCGGTGCGACGATGAAGCCAGTCGCAGGCTCACGGCGGAGGCATTCGACGGGGCAACTGGTCAGGCCCGGATTCTCGCCTACGGATTCGGCTACGGCGCTGGGCAGCGTCAACGCCAAACCCAATCGCTCACGCGCCTCATTCCGCACTTCGACAACGTCCGGCGGCTCGGTTCAGCCGCGATCGATATGTGCCTTGTAGCGGACGGGACACTCGATGCCTACGCCGAAACCGACATCAACGAATGGGACTGGGCCGCCGGCTCATTCATCGCGCAAGCCGCTGGGTTCCCTGTGCAACGACCCCTCTGGAACAGTACTCACAGCTACGGGTGGTGCCTCGTAGGTGACGTACACGGCCGATGGCTCGGCCCCATTGCCGCCATCAACACGGGCGATACAGCCAGCGTTAGAGATGCAGCCAGCGGTGACGGTGAGGTCAACGCGGGTGGCATCACGCTCCGTTACGCGACCTACCACGATGATGAAGCGATCGGTGAGATCACCGAGCGAGCGTACCTGCACGAAGGCTACTTCGACTCCGCAGACGACCCCTACATGCAACAGATCGCGCAGGTAGCGGAACGCCGCCGGCACGCGCTCTTGCTCGTTGCCGAAGACCACCAGAACAACATCGTGGGGTCCGTGACGCTCGCGCTACGAGGTAGCCTGTGGGCCGACCTCGCAGAGGACGGCGAGCTTGAGATGCGGCTGTTCGTTGTGGACCCGGAACATCAACGGACAGGGCTCGGCGGCAAGCTCGTGGAGGCGATCCTCTCATTCGCCGGGACTCTGCCGGGCATCCGCAGGGTTGTCTTGACCACCACGCCCGACTGGGAACCAGCGATGCGTTTCTATGAACGCTACGGCTTCACCCGCGAGGCTCACCGGGACGTCGACATCCCAGAGGTGCCGGGCCTGCGGCTCGCGGCGTTCAGTAAAGCAGTGGGGTCCGCCGCTGAGCCCAACGCATCCTGAACTCGTCAACAGACCTCACATACAGACCTCAAAATGCCAACGACGGCGACTGTGCCTAAACTGGTGCAAGCACTTAAGACTTTCGGGACTTTGAAAGATTGGGAGGGAAATGTCTGGAATCTCTCGTGACCAAGTGGCGCATTTAGCGACCTTGGCGCACATTGCCATGACAGAAGAAGAACTTGACAGGATGTCCACGGAGCTTGACGCGATCGTTGACGCCGTCGCCTCAGTCAGTGAAGCCGCAACGGATGACATCCCGGCAACGAGCCACCCGATCCCGTTGACCAACGTGATGCGTGAGGACGTTGTTGGAGACACGCTCACCCAAGCGCAAGCACTTGCCAACGCTCCTGATGCCGAAGACGGCCGCTTCCGTGTGCCAGCGATTCTGGACGAGGACTGATAAACCATGGCAGAGATCTACGAACTTTCCGCCTCCGAACTCGCAGCGAAACTGCGTGCAGGAGAGGTCACGAGCGAAGACGCCGTGAAAGCCCACCTCGAGCGCATCGAAAAGCTCGACGGCGTCATCAACGCATACCTGCACGTCAACGCTGAAGAAGCGCTTGAGGTCGCACGCGAAGTCGACCAGATCCGGGCCGCAGGCGGTGCCGAGGCTGAAGTCCTCCACCCGCTGGCTGGCGTGCCGATCGCGATCAAGGACCTCATCGTCACCAAGGGGCAACCAACCACCGCGGCCTCCCGCATGCTTGAAGGCTGGATGAGCCCCTACGATGCGACCGTGATCACCAAGATCCGCGAAGCTAAGTTGCCGATGCTTGGCAAAACCAACCTCGACGAATTCGCGATGGGTTCCTCGACCGAATACTCCGCGTTCGGTGTGACCCGTAACCCGTGGGACCTCGACCGCATTCCGGGTGGTTCCGGCGGCGGCTCCGCGGCAGCGGTCGCAGGCCACCTCGCACCACTGGCACTCGGAACCGACACGGGTGGATCGATCCGTCAGCCATCCGCGGTCACCGGAACCGTGGGCGTCAAGCCAACCTATGGTGCCGTTTCCCGCTACGGTGCGATCGCGATGGCATCCTCGCTCGACCAGATCGGCCCTGTAGCGCGTACCGTGTGGGACGCGGCTGCGCTGCAGGAGCTCATCGGCGGCCACGACCCGAAGGACTCGACCTCGCTCGAAGGCAGCTCCGAAGGCCTCATCAAGGCCGCTGAAGAAGGCGCGGCAGGCGACCTCACCGGCGTCAAGGTCGGCGTGATCGCACAGCTGCGTGGCGGCGACGGTTTCGAAGACGGCGTGACCGCTTCCTTCGAAGAAACCCTCAAAACGCTTGAGGCACGCGGTGCCGAGATCGTAGAGATCGAATGCCCGAACTTCACCTACGCGGTGGGTGCGTACTACCTCATCATGCCGTCCGAGGTCTCCTCGAACCTCGCTAAATACGACGGCGTCCGCTTCGGCCTGCGCGTACTCCCAGAGGACGGCCCGGTGACCATCGAACGCGTCATGGGTGCCTCCCGCGCGGCGGGCTTCGGTGACGAGGTCAAGCGCCGCATCATGCTCGGAACCTACGCGCTTTCGGCTGGCTACTATGACGCCTACTACGGTTCAGCGCAGAAGATCCGTACGCTCATCCAGCGTGACTTCGCGGCCGCATTCGAAAAGGTCGATGTGCTTGTGACCCCAACCGCGCCGACCGTTGCGTTCAAGATCGGTGAGAAGATCGATAACCCGGTTGCGATGTACCTCAACGACATCGCGACCATCCCAGCGAACCTCGCAGGGATCCCTGGTATCTCGATCCCGTCAGGGCTCTCCGAGGGCCTCCCAGTGGGGGTGCAGTTCCTCGTCCCAGCACATGAGGACGCACGCATGTACCGCATCGCTGCAGCCGCTGAGGCCGCACTTGAAGAAAGCAACGGCGGCCCGATCCTCGCCCAGGCACCAAACCTCAACGAGGAAGTAGCAGCCCGCGTTCAGGAGGCTAACTAAACATGACAGAGATTGTTGATTTCGACGAAGCCCTGACGCGCTATGAGCCAGTGCTTGGCTTCGAGGTCCACGTTGAGCTGAACACTAAAACCAAGATGTTCTCCTCAGCACCCAACGAATTCGGTGACGACCCGAACACCAATGTCAACGAGGTCGACCTTGGCCTTCCGGGCGTGCTTCCGGTGGTGAACAAAGCCGGCGTCGAGTATGCGATCCTGCTGGGTTTGGCACTGAACTGCAGCATCGCGGAATACTGCCGTTTTGCCCGCAAGAACTATTTCTACCCGGACACCCCTAAAAACTTCCAGACCTCGCAGTACGACGAGCCGATCGCTTACGACGGCTACCTCGACATCGAGCTGGACTCCGGGAAGGTCTACAGGGTCGAGATCGAACGCGCACATATGGAAGAGGACGCGGGTAAGCTCACCCACGTCGGCGGTTCCTCGGGGCGTATCCAGGGTGCATCGAGCTCGCTCGTTGACTACAACCGCGCAGGTGTGCCGCTTGTTGAGATCGTGACCCGCCCCATCACGGGTGCAGGCGCTGATGCTCCCGAGCTTGCACGCAAGTATGTTGAAGCGATCCGTGACATCGTCAAGGCCCTCGATATCTCTGATGCCCGCATGGAGCGCGGTAACGTCCGCTGCGATGCGAACGTTTCGCTCATGCCGATCGGCTCCGAGAAATTCGGTATCCGTTCCGAGACTAAGAACGTGAACTCGCTGCGCTCCGTCGAACGTGCCGTGCGCTACGAGATGTGCCGCCACGCAGGCATCCTCGATGCCGGTGAGACCGTGGTCCAGGAGACCCGCCACTGGCACGAAGACACCCGCACGACATCGTCGGGCCGTCCGAAGTCCGATGCCGATGACTACCGCTACTTCCCAGAGCCAGACCTCGTACCGATCGTCACGACCGCCGACCAGGTCGCTGAACTTCGCGAACGTTTGCCGGAACTCCCAGCCGCTAAACGTTCCCGCCTCAAGGCGGCGTGGGGCTTCTCGGATGAAGAGTTCCGCGACATCGTCAACGCGGGCCTCATCGACACGATCGAAGAGACCGAGAAAGCCGGCGCGAGCGCATCAGCTGCACGTAAATGGTGGATGGGTGAGATCTCTCGCATCGCTAACGAAGCGGAGAAGGACGTCACCGAAACCGGTATCACCCCGGCTCACGTCGTGGAGATCGAAAACCTCATCGCTGAGAAGAAGATCAACAACAAGATCGCCCGCCAGGTCCTCACACACGTCGCTGACGGTGAAGGCAGCCCGGCCGAGATCGTTGAGAAGCGTGGACTGGCCGTCGTATCTGATGACGGCGCGTTGACCGAAGCCGTCGAACAAGCGATGGCGGATAACCCGGACGTGGTCGAAAAGATCAAGGCTGGCAACCAGAAGGTCATCGGCGCCCTCATGGGCCCGATCATGAAGGCGACCCGCGGTCAGGCTGATCCAGGCCGAGTCCGCGAGATCATCCTCGAGAAGATCAACTAGCCTCGCTTGCTCCCCGTCTCGGGATGGTGACCGTTGGTCCTCACCACGAGGCGGGGACCAGCGGTTAACGCCCTGCCACTTTAAACAGCCTGCCACTTTAAACAGCCTGCCACTTCATACACCGCGCCAGTTCCTACATGGCGCCGTTCATACACCGCGTCAGTGTCACACACGATGCAGTTTCGAGCATCACGCAACGTAGAGCGCATCACGCAAGGAGAGCGCGCATGAGTAAGCCAACCGTCACCGTTGTGGGGTCCACCAACCTGGACATCACCGCTACCGTGCACCGCCTACCGGGGCCAGGTGAGACCCTCCTAGGGCGTACACTCGTGCATTCCCCTGGTGGCAAGGGCGGAAACCAAGCGCTCGCGGCCTCGCGAGCTGGCGCCCGCGTCCGGTTCATCACTGCCATCGGAAGCGACGATGCCGCGCGGGAGGCCCACGAACTGCTCACAGCGGATGGTGTTGACTTGAGCCACGTGCTCGTGCGTGAAGACGAACCAACAGGAACCGCGATCATCACGGTGGACCACGGGGCAGAAAACACGATCATCGTGATCGCCGGCGCTAATCAGCACCTTGATGCAGGGGCCGTGCAGGCACGCGCCCACGCTGTTGAAGGTGTGGTTGTGTTGCAAGGTGAAATCCCGGTCACGGGAATCCAGGCTGCCTTCGCGGCGGCCGAGGACCGGGTGGTTTTCAACCTCGCACCCGTCATCGACGTCCCGGCTGATCTGATCTTGCGGGCTGACCCGTTGGTCGTCAACGAACACGAGGGCGCAGGGGCGCTGAAGATGCTTGGCGGCGACCCTGAGGGGCTGAGCGATAAGGAGATCGTCCGTGAGCTCAAAGCCGCCGGAGTGCGTTCGGTGGTCATGACCCTGGGCGCAAGCGGTTCACACGTGATGGACGAGACCGGCGAACACAAGATCCCAGCTCACACCGTGAAACCCGTTGACACCACCGGTGCCGGGGACGCGTATGTCGGGGCGCTTGCTGCGCGGCTCGCGGCAGGGGACAGCCTCGCCGAAGCGGCCTCCTACGCAAGCCGTTACGCCGCCGACACCGTGACCCGTCCCGGAGCCCAAGCATCCTACGGCGTGTTGCCAGTACGCTGACAGAACCGCTGACCTCGCCCATCCGGAAAGGCTGCCCGTCCGCAGACGCTGCCCGTCCGCAGACGCTGCCCGTCCGCAAGCGCCGGAAGCGTGGCGCTGATGTCCGCTGTTGGCTAAGCCTGAGGCTAAACCCTTGCCAAATGCTGGGGCACCTCTGAAAGGATAAGGCTATGGCTACTATCGAGTTCCAAGGTAAGACCCTCAACACGGTTGGCGACCTCCCCGCTGTAGGTAAGGCCGCCCCAGAGTTCACTACCGTCAACACCGACCTTGAAGACGTAACCCTCAAGGATTACGCAGGCAAGCGCGTTGTGTTGAACGTGTTCCCGTCGATCGATACCGGGGTGTGCGCCCAGTCCGTTCGCGAATTCAATAAGCGTGCAGCGGGCCTTGAGAACACGGTTGTTGTGACTGTGTCCATGGACCTTCCGTTCGCGCTCGGCCGCTTCTGCGGTGCTGAAGGCATCGACAACGTTGTTGCGACCTCGGCATTCCGTTCGAGCTTCGGCGAGGACTACGGCATCAAGTTCGCAGACGGGCCAATGAAGGGCCTCATGGCTCGCGGCGTCATCGTGATCGACACGGACGGCACCGTGCTCTACTCCTCCCTGACCCCAAGCGTGGGCGAGGAACCAGCGTACGACGAGGTCCTCAACGTCCTCTAAACCACACACGTGCTGGCGCCCGGGGTCACAGACCCCGGGCGTTTCGCGCATCCACGCAGCAGTGCTCATCTAACAGAACTGGGCGGGCCTTCAACAGCTCAGCCGGATGCGGCAAGTAATCTCCGGAGATGAACGTGAACACCGACAACGATGGACAACAAATTTTTCGGCGCACTGTTTGGTGCCGTGATCGTCGCGTATCTGCTCTTCTTTGTCCCTAACGTGAGCCTCATCATCGGTATCACGGTCGTGTTGATGATCGCATCCTGGTGGGCGGTTGTAGCGTTCTGGCCTATTGAACCGCCAAAGAAACCGGGCGTGCGGACCTACCGCTCGAACTAGCGAGCTCCACAGTATGAGCCCCACAGTATGAGCCTCAGGGGATTACTGGAGCAGCTCGCGGCATACGTGTGCGGCTTGAGCGGCCCTCATGATGCGCGGCTGGGTTTTCCTCAAAAGCCGGCCCCAGGTTTTCACTCCACCGCGCAGTGCGGCGTCAGCCACGCGAGTCAACGCCAATGACCCGTTCCACACGTGGGCTCGAGCCGCGAAGAACTCATCCGGGGCTGACGGGTCGATCACGTCTTGGCCGTGCCACAGCGATAGATGCGCCAGATTGATCGCCGGGTCCCACAAGGATGCTTTGTCCCAGTCGAGGATCCCGATCAGCTCGCCATCACGCCAGTGCATATTCCGGCCCGCTAAGTCCCCATGCACTAAACCACGCCGGAGTGAACCGCGAAGAGCGGCGCCTTGGCCCACCGCGGATCCCATGGCTTGCTCCATCTCACCCAGAGTAGCTAACACGGTAGCGGCACTTGCCCGCACATCGGGCTCAAGCGCATCGATCGCGGCATCGGCGCGGGCCTGGGTCCATTGAGGTTCTGCCTCCCAGGGCGCGCCAACCAGGCCTTCGTAGGCGCTCAACGGAACCGCCTGCAGGTCGGTAATAATCCGCCCCAACGCTGCAGGGTCGCCTTGGTGTAGCGGGTGGGCGGCACCGGGGATGAAACGTTGGATGATCCCGCCGGCGGAATCGATCGGGGAGCGGGATTCAGGGACGAGCCACGGAACATGCGGGGCAAGCGCATCTGCTAACGCGGCACGGCGGGCTTGGGCGAGCGCCTCCTCACGAGTCCGGGCCATCCGGAACACAACCTCAGGAACCGGGTCTGCCGGGATGAGAACCAGGTTCGACTTCCCAGATTCCTCAACCCGGCCAGAAACCCAATCCGCGGCAGGGTATAAAGCGTTGGCGCGTTCAACTTCTTCGCTCGTGGGTTGCCTGGCCATGCATCCAGCCTACCGAGCATAATCGGATGCATGAGTGCCCAATCCCCACACGCACACACCCCAGACGGTGACGGCTCAGCGAAGACGCCCGGCCTGGGCGAGCTGGGGGCGCCCTCGCGAAAGGCCCTGGGGTGGGAGATCGGCATCGTCCTAGCGCTCTCTTTGGGCAAATCCGGGGTGTATGCGCTCATCGACTTGCTCGACACCATCACGCGCGGCCCCATCTCCTCCGGGACTGCGGCCCTCAACACCTCAACTAGCACGCGTGAGTGGATTGATCTGCTGTATCAGCTTGCCGGCATCTTCTTTGCGCTTGCCCCGGTAGCGCTCGTGATCTACCTTGTTTCACGCTGGCCGGGCAATAAGCCTTGGCGCAGGTGGGGCATCGACGGTCAACGATGCGGTAGCGACGCCGCAGTGGGTTTCGCATTCTTCGTGCTCATCGGCGTAGGAACCCTCGCGGTATACGCGGTGGGCAGGGCGCTCGGTGTCGCGACTGCTATCACGACCTCGGGCCTGCCGGATGCGTGGTGGAGCGTACCCGTGTTGCTGTTGGCCGCACTCAAGAACGGGTTACTTGAAGAGATCGTGGTGCTCGCCTACCTGCATGAGCGGCTCGCAACACTGAAATGGACGCCCGCCGCGATCATCATCTTCTGCGCCGTAGTGCGTGGCTCCTACCACCTCTACCAAGGCGTCGGGCCGTTCATCGGCAACGTAGCGATGGGCGTGATCTTTGGGCTCTACTACCTGCACAAATGCCGCATCATGCCGCTCATCTGGGCGCACTTCTTACTCGATGCGGTCGCGTTTGTGGGCTACCCGCTGCTCGCGGCATGGTTCGGGTACGGTAGCTAGCCCGCGCCGTCGGCCCTGTCAGCTCCCGCCGGGCCAACGCTGTTAGAGGGTTACGAGGCCCTTCGGGGTCTTCAGCGTGACTGACTGCAGGCCCGGCATCCCGGAGGGGGAGGTGAAGTTGAATGTGACCTCGCCCTTGAAGTCTTCACCTGGGTGGCCGAGCCATTCGTCGATGCGTTCGCGGTTACCGGAGATCGTGAGTTCCACGATTTCACCGTGTGGCTCTTCAGCCCGGGATGGGTGCAGGTCCTCGAAGCTCTCGTCCCAGCGGAGGAAGTAGGGAAGCTGAGGGTCTGCGATGAGCCCGTTGATGCCGATCTGGCGCCACGTGAGCTCTCGCCCGTCGGGGAACTTACGCGAACCGGGGACCGCGCCGCGTTGCAGGCGCTCCTCGATAGGTGTGAGGTCCTCTACTGAGACGACCCAGCCCATCCATCCGCCACCCATCTCACTTCGGGCGCGTACTGCCTTCCTGAACGGCTGCTGGAGAGTGGCCGGGTGGTCTAGTACCTCAACGACTTCGAGGTACTGGTGGTTGTGGAGGGGGAAGAACACGTTGCGTGTTCCGAAGCGTGGGTGCACGCCTCCTTTGACGTACCGGAGCCCGAGCTGATCGGCGATACGGTCTGCGGTGGTGATGAGGCCTTCTGGCCCGCAAGCGTAAGAAACGTGATCGAGCTTCATGGGTTAAATCTGACACTGTGTGAGCCACATCTCTACTTAGGTTTACCTAAGTTGAAGTCCGGCCTGTGGATCACACCGGGTGTGGTGGGCGTTATGTGGTGCCAGTGGGTTGGCGTGTTGTAGGCTAATTGCCAAGGTCATGAGTGCCAGTGCAAAACCCCGGTTTGCTGGCCGGCAACCCTCCGTCCGCGGCGGGGTGCCCCGGGTGAGGACCTGGTCACACGGGAATGCCGCTGTGGCAAGCGCGGGCTCTGCCCGCCCGTATCCGGGCGGACGTTACGTCAATTCAACCGGTGTATGCGGGCAAGCCCCTCCTATGAATCAAGGGGTGCACTGTAAATGTCGCAACAAAAGTTCGAAACTCGTCAGATCCACGCCGGTCAGACACCAGACCCGACCACGGGTTCGCAAGCATTACCGATCCACCTGACCAACGCATATGTTTTCCCGGACACCGAGGCTGCTGCCAACCGCTTCGCACTGAGCGAGCTGGGGCCTATCTATACGCGCTTAGGCAACCCGACCACCGAGGTCATCGAGAACCGCATGGCAAGCCTCGAAGGCGGCGTCGGCGCGCTGTTTGTCGCCTCCGGAATGGCCGCTACGAGCTACGCGATCCTCAACGTTGCAGAAGCCGGCGATCACATCGTCGCATCGCCATCCCTCTATGGCGGGACGCAGAACCTCTTCAAGCACACTCTGCCTAAGCTCGGCGTCGAGGTCACGTTCGTGGAAGATCCAGACGACCTGGATGCATGGCGCGGGGCGATCAAGCCGAACACCAAAGCGTTCTTCGGCGAGACCATCGGTAACCCACGCCAAGACGTGTTCGACATCGAAAACATCGCCGCGATTGCACACGATGAGGCAGGCGTACCGCTCATCATTGACAACACGCTGGCAACCCCGTACTCGCTGCGCCCGATCGAATGGGGCGCCGACGTCGTGGTTCACTCCGCAACCAAGTACCTGTGCGGCCACGGAACCGCGATGGGCGGGGTCATTATTGACTCAGGAAACTTCGACTACACCCAGCACCCGGAGCGCTTCCCGGGTTTCAACCAGCCGGATGAGTCCTATCACGGCATCGTTTACGGCCGCGATATGGGTGTCGGCTCGCCACTGGGTGCGAATCTCTCCTACATCCTGAAGGTCCGCGTGCAGCTGCTGCGTGACACCGGTGCTGCGATCTCCCCGATGAACTCCTTCCTGATCGCCCAAGGCCTCGAAACGCTATCCCTGCGTGTTGAGAGGCACATCGAAAACGCGCAGAAGGTCGCTCAATGGCTCGAAGCGCGCGATGACGTCTCCGCGACCATCTACGCCGGCTTGGAATCCTGCCCGTGGTACGAGCGCGGCCGCCACTACGCGCCCGAAGGAGTGGGCGCGATCGTCTCCTTCGAGATCAAGGGAGCTGAAGACAACGAGGAGGCGGCCCGCGCCTTCGTGGACGCGCTCGAGCTGCACTCGCTTGTAGCCAACCTCGGTGACGTCCGCTCGCTCGTGGCGCATCCATCATCCACAACCCACTCCCAGCTGTCTCCGGAAGAGAAGCGAGCCGCCGGCGTGGGCCCAGGCACAGTACGCCTCTCAGTGGGCCTTGAACACGTGGATGACATCATCGCCGACCTGCAGAAGGGTTTCGACGCCTTCCACGCCGCCCGCGCCTAACTAGCGCCGGGACATTGGCATGTGGCAACGGAAGCGATAGAAACTCACGAAGCGAAAGCAGCGTTATGACGTTGGATGTACGAGAACACTCACAACACAACGCTCCCGAGAGCGATGTGAAGATCCTCCCGCTGGGCCCGCTGGATCTAGAGACAGGCGGGCACCTTCCCCAAACCCATATCGCGTACGAGGTTTTCGGCGAGCTCAACGCTGAGCGCAGTAATGCGGTCCTCGTTTTGCACGCGCTGACCGGCGACACCCACGCAGCCGACGGAACGCCGGCTAAAGATGCGCCGGCTAAAGATGCGCCGGCTAACGATGCGGCAGTGACCGATGCGGACGCACCGCAACCTGGTTGGTGGCGCGAGGTCGTAGGCCCGGGTAAGCCGGTGGATACCACCACGTATTGCGCAGTGGTTCCGGCAGCCTTGGGCGGGTGCTCAGGCACGATCGGCCCGGCCTCGCTGGCCGAGGACGGGCAACCCTATGGTTCGCGTTTCCCATTCGTGACGATCCGCGACATGGTCGAGCTTGAACTGCGCCTCATGCACGCACTCAACATTGAGGCGTGGCACGCCGTTGTTGGCGGCTCGATGGGCGGGGCACGTGCGCTCGAATGGGCCGTGAGCTATCCGCAACACGTCACCAAATGCGCAGTGATCGCCGCGACCGCTGAATCATCGGCCGAACAGATCGCGTTCGCGCAGATCCAAACTGAGGCGATCCGGCTCGACCCACAATTCCACGGCGGAGACTATTACAGCCACGGCAACGGTGCCGGCCCGCAGCGTGGCCTAGGTATAGCTCGCCGCCTCGCCCACGTCTCCTACCGCTCCGCTGCCGAGCTCGACCATCGTTTTGGGCGCTCGCCGCAAGGTAGCGAACTTCCGCTGGGATCTGCTGGCCGTGATGAACGCGGCCGCTACGCGGTCGAGTCGTATCTGGACCATCAGGCGCATAAGCTCGTGAATCGTTTCGATGCCAACGCCTACCTGACCCTCACTGAGGCGCTCATGAGCCATGACGTTGGTCGGGGCCGCGGGGGAGTCGAAGCGGCTCTCGCTGAGGTAGTGGGCGTTGAGTTCTTCATCGCGGCCGTGGATACGGACCGTCTGTATTATCCGCAAGAGTCCCAGCGGATCGCGGATGCGCTGCCGGGTGATGTTCCTGTGCACATGGTTTCGACCCCGGTGGGCCACGACGGTTTTCTGACCGATGGGCACCAGCTGGATGCGCCGTTCCGTGCGTTTTTGGGCCCGGTGCCGCCAAGCGCGTGACAGGATGGTTATATGAGTGAAAAGTGGGAACCGTTTGTAGTTGAACATGTGCCGGAGGGCGTGAATGAGTCTGCGCCGCTCTTGGTTTTCTTGCATGGTTTTGGCGCGGATGAACGCGACCTTCTACCTATTGCGAGCATGCTTCCGGGCCAGTTCGCTGTGATGTCAGTGCGAGCACCGCTTGCACTGGGTTATGGCGGCTACGCGTGGTTCCCGCTTTCAAGCCAGGATCTGGAGTTCAACTCGGCTGATTACAGCCAAGTCGTGGAGGACCTGACACACTGGGTCGCTGAACGGAAGAAGCACCACGAATCGGTCACGCTACTGGGTTTCTCTCAAGGTATGGCGGTGGCGACCGCGGTGGCCCGCCGTGATCCTTCCGCGGTGGACGCACTCGTGGGCTTGTCCGGTTTCACGCTGGAACAGTTCAAGGATGAAACCGGTGCGGACTTCTTCAAAGACCAAGAGCTGGCCGCACGCGAAGAGAAGCTGCCGATGTTCTGGGGACGCGATCCGGAAGACCCGGTGATCCCGGAGCGGTTCATCGAACCGACGAACGCGTGGGCGCGAGCGAACACGGACCTCACCAAGGTCAACTACCAAGGCATCGGCCACGGAGTGGGGCAAGCAGAGATCCGCCACATCGGCGAGTTCCTGACCGCTAAAGTGCTCGGCGCCCAGGTATAGGCGCCAGGCCTGGCCGCCCGAGACTGGCCGCTGCGGCTAGGCTTCGTCTTCGCGCGCCACACGCAGCACGTAGTCGTGGAAGCCGACCACGTCGTCGAAATCTAGTTGCCGGCCTCGGCGGGTCTCGACCTCGCCGTTGACGGTTGCACTACCCTCAGCGATCTCTTCGCGTGCCTGCACACCGTCTTCAACCACGTTGGCTAGTTTCAGAAACTGGCCCAAACGGATGCCTGCGGTGCGTACGGGCACGTCAATGATCTCTACCGAACTCATGCTCCAAGGTTCTCACGCGCCGCGGATCCGTGCACGCGCGCCCGGAGCGTTTCTGAGCTGGGCGAGGATTTCGCGGTGGGCACATATTTGGGCTAGCAAGGTTCAAAACGGGCCAAAAATCAGCTCAACCGTTAGGATTGACGGCAGACCATAACGGACCGCAGCCGGCGGCCCGTATCAACCGATGGAGTTCACTCAACATGGCAGCAGCGTCCAAGCTGGATAAGGTCATTTCACTCGCTAAACGGCGTGGTTTCGTTTTCCAGGCAGGTGAAATCTATGGCGGTTCCCGCTCTGCCTGGGACTACGGTCCGCTAGGTGTGGAACTCAAGGAGAACATCAAACGCCAGTGGTGGAACACGTTTGTGCGTTCCCGTTCGGACATGGTGGGCCTGGACTCTTCGATCATTATCCCGACCCCCATCTGGCAGGCTTCCGGTCACGTAGAGACCTTCACTGACCCGCTCGTGGAATGCCTCTCGTGCCACCGCCGCCACCGCGAAGACCACCTGCTTGAGGCATACGAGGCTAAGAAGGGCCGCATGCCGGAAGAAGGTCTGGCGGAGATCGTGTGCCCTGACTGCGGTAACCGCGGCAAGTGGACCGAGCCACAACAGTTCTCGGGGCTCATGAAGACCTACCTTGGCGCCGTCGATGACGAATCGGGCCTGCACTACCTGCGTCCGGAGACCGCCCAAGGTATTTTCGTGAACTTCCTCAACGTCGTGAACTCGGCGCGCCGTAAACCACCGTTCGGTATCGGCCAGATCGGTAAGGCGTTCCGCAACGAGATCACCCCGGGTAACTTCATCTTCCGTACCCGCGAGTTCGAACAGATGGAGATCGAATACTTCACCCCGCCTGAGCAGACTTCTGAACTGTTCGATGAGTGGGTTGAGGACTGCTGGAACTGGTTCGTTGAGCTCGGTGTTGACCCGGATAACCTGCGTAAGTTCGATGTCCCTGCAGATGAGCGCGCCCACTATTCTGAGCGCACGATCGACCTCGAATACCGTTTCGGTTTCCAGGGTTCGGAGTGGGGCGAGCTCATGGGTATCGCCAACCGCACCGATTACGACCTCAAGCAGCACATCGAACACTCCAAGACGGACTTGTCATACTTCGATCAGGCCAAGGGCGAGCGTTACGTGCCGTACGTAGTTGAGCCGTCCTTCGGTTTGACCCGTTCGATGATGGCGTTCCTGGTTGATGCCTATCATGAGGACGAGGCGCCGAACACGAAGGGCGGAACCGATGTGCGCACCGTGTTGAAACTTGACCGTCGCCTGGCGCCCGTGAAGGCCGCGGTTCTGCCGCTTTCACGTAACGAGAAGCTGTCCCCGCTGGCGCGTGAGCTGGCTCGCAAGCTCGGTGCGCAGTGGAACGTTGACTTCGATGACGCGGGCGCTATTGGCCGCCGTTACCGCCGCCAGGACGAGATCGGTACGCCGTTCTGCATCACGGTGGACTTCGATTCGCTTGATGACAACGCAGTGACCGTGCGCGAGCGTGACACGATGCAGCAAGAACGCGTCGCGATCGATGAGTTGCCTGCCTACCTGGTAACCCAACTGATGGGAGCTGTATGAGTGCGGCTGAGCTTGAGGGCCTAACGTTTCGCCCGTGGGCGGAAGGTGACGATCTGCGTCTGCTTGAAGTGTGGGGTGGGCCCCGCACCCCGCAGGCGCACGAAGACCGAGCCATGTTGCGGCCCTCGAGCGATGAGCCGTTCGCTCGCTGCATTGTCGCTGAACTGGATGGCGTCCCGATCGCGGCTGGCGTGGTGTATTCCTCGAGCCTGCACCCGCAACGGTATTGGTTCTATGTTGAGGTGGCTTCGGCTGAACGTCGGCAGGGGATCGGGCATCAGCTGCTTGCGCTTTTGAAAGCGGAGCTTCCAGCGGGGGCTCAGTTGAAGTCGCGTTACACATCGGCCGATGCGGGAGAGAACCCGGATGCCGATGGTGCGGCTGGATTTCTCGCAGCTGAGGGCTTCGGGCTGGTCAATAAGTCGATGCTGGTGGTCGTTGAGCCGTCCGCGTTGCCTTTGCCGGAGTTCGCTGAAGACGGGCTTGTGCTTGAAGAGGCGGCGACCGGTTCGGTTGAGCTTTCAACCACTGTCGCCGAGTTCTATAACGCCACACATGAATGGGATCCTTCAACGATGACGGTCGGGCTCACACAGACCATGTTGTTGGGGCCTCACACCGGCGCGAAGGGCGCCGTTGTGGTTCGTGACCGTGCGATGGGTGAGGGTGCGCCGATTCTCGCGTTCGCGGTCTCGTATGAGCCGGCCCGCCCGGATGCTCCGACCGAGGTGCTTCTGGGGTGGAACCCTGAGCTTGATGAGGCTCGGGCATCCCAAGCGTGCCGCGACCTCTTGGCGATGCTGGTGCATCAGTACCCGGTCCAGCTTGAGGTGGATACCGCGATGGTCCCGTTGGGCCGTGTGATCGATGAGCTTGGCCCGAAGGGTCTGGCCACGATCGTCACGACGACTCACATCGTTGCCACGGATGCGTAGGGCGCGTCACCAGGGTGGTGCTGGCGGGCGTCACCGCAGCCCGCATCAGGCTGAAGGTAGCCCGCATCGTGCTGAGAACCATGCCCCTCTTGAGGTGCACGGGCATAGCCATGATGCGCCGATCGCTGATCCGCGTTTGCGGCGCCGTGCAACGATCGTTCTGACCTCGATCCTGATTCCGCTCGCATTGCTCACGATCGCCGGCCTTGTGTGGTTGTGGCCGAGCCCGAATGACCGCCCTGAGTCTTTGGGGCAACCGTATTCTGCGGCTCCAGGCGTCAGCATCGTGACGTTGCCGGTGGACAAGGTCGATTCCGAGGGCAGTTGCGCAGCCACAGAAACCCACGCCGGCCAGGTCGAGATCGAGTCGGATGCGACGTGTCGAGTCCCATACGTCACAGACCCGGAAACGGATCAGCTGGTTCCGGTGCAGATCCCACCAGAGGTTGAGAATCACGACCCGCCTGAGGTCGGGGACAAGCTGCGGGTCATGCTCATCAACACCTCCGCTGGTGAGGGAAACGCTGGCGATGGCAACGCTGGCGCGGAACCGGGTGGGGAAGCAGGCGTGGAGCCGGGCGCTGAATCCGGTGCGGAAGCCGGTGCGGAAACGACTGCGACGTTCATCGACTACAACCGTGATTTTCCTGTCGCGTTGCTCTCGATCGTGTACGCGCTGTTGGTGATCGTGGTTGCTGGCTGGCGTGGTTTCCGTGCACTGATCGGGCTCGCGTTCTCATTCCTGATTTTCGGTTGGTTCATGTTCCCGGCCCTGCTCGCGGGTAAGCCCGCTTTATGGGTCGGGCTGGTGGGCGCGATCGCGATCATGTTCGTGGTCTTGTATTTCGCCCACGGGCTCTCAGCTCGAACTACAACAGCGTTGCTCGGTACTATCGTGGGGCTTTTCGTGACCGCCGGCATCGCGGTGTGGGCCACCGACAGCGCATCCCTGTTAGGCCAGGGGGAGGACTCCACCTATACGCTGAATCAGGTAGTTCCAAACGTTTCTTTGTCAGGCATCGTGTTGTGCGGCTTGTTCATCGCTGGCCTTGGCGTGCTCAATGACGTGACGATCACCCAGGCTTCGGCCGTGTGGGAGCTTGCCGACGCCAAACCGGACGCCACAGTGCGGGAGCTATTCAGGTCCGCGATGCGCATCGGCCGCGACCACATCGCATCCACTGTGTACACAATCGTGTTCGCCTACGCGGGCGGGGCGATCGCGACCCTGCTCATGATGAGCCTGTATGACTATTCGATGCTGAAGTTCCTCACCACCGGTCACCTCGCCGAAGAGGTCGTGCGAACACTCGTGGCTTCAATCGGACTGGTCATCGCGATCCCGGTGACAACGCTGATCGGTGTGATCGTGGTCAAAGCCTCGCTCCAAGGCACCGAGCCAACACGGCGGGCCGATGTGCGGCGCGGTGGCGGTTTGCGTGGCCGGCTGACGGAGGGTCGTGGCACCATAGAATCGTGACTATTGCAAGCCCTATCGCCCCGTTGAGCACCGGTGAGACTGATCATCCGGTCAAGCTCACGTTGCCTGAGTTGCGTCTTCGGGACCTCAGGTTCGCCTCGCCAGTGGTGCTTTCGCCGATGGCGGGGATCACGAACTCGGCGTTCCGCCGTTTGTGCGCTGAATACGGTGATGGCTTGTTTGTGTGCGAGATGGTGACCTCGCGCGCCTTGGTTGAACGTACCCGGGAGTCGATGCGCATCATCAAGCATCATCCGGCTGAACGGGTCCGTTCGGTTCAGCTGTATGGTGTGGAGCCTAATACGGTGCGCGCGGCGGTCCGTATGTTGGTTGAGGAGGGGCGCGCCGACCACATCGACCTCAACTTTGGTTGCCCGGCACCCAAAGTCACGCGTAAAGGCGGAGGTTCTGCCTTGCCGTGGAAGATCGATCTGTTCCAGCGTCTGCTCACAGGCGCAGTAGAGGAAGCGCACGCGGGCAACGTTCCGCTGACGGTCAAGGTGCGCAAAGGCATCGATGACGATCACTTGACCTATATCGAGACGGGCAAGATGGCCCGCGATGTGGGTGTGGACGCGATCGCACTGCATGCCCGCACCATGAACCAGCATTATTCGGGGCACGCGGACTGGAAGGCGCTTGCGCGTTTCCGCGAGGCGCTCCCTGACATCCCGGTGATCGGTAACGGCGATATTTTCAGTGCCGAAGACGCCGTGGAGATGGTTGAGCAAACCGGGGTTGACGGCGTCCAGATCGGCCGCGGCGTTCAGGGCAAGCCGTGGCTTTTCGGTGATCTTGAGGCCGCTTTGAACGGTTCGCCGGTGCGCTACAGGCCAACACTGGGCGATGTGGCCGGTGTGTTCCGCCGCCATGCTGACCTGCTCATCGAGCATTTCGAGGATGAGTTCCGTGGCTTGCAGGATCTGCGCAAGCATGTCGCGTGGTATTTCAAAGGCTATGAGGTCGGAGGGGAAGTCCGTTCTGGGCTTGCGAGGGTTTCGGCACTCGATGAGTTGGACGATCTACTCGCCAAGCTGGATTGGGACGCGCCTTATCCGGGGAGAGCCGCGGAAGGAACACGCGGGAGAGCTGGCAGCCCTAAGCGGCCGCACCTGCCGCAGAACTGGCTGGATTCCCGCTACCTCAACGATGAGCATAAGGCCATGATTTCCCACGCTGAATTGGATATTTCCGGTGGCTGAGCAGCGTTCAAAGCAAGAACAGAATTCGGTGCATCCACGTTCGCATGTGGGCGTTGCAGGTGAAGCGCTCGCCTCCATCGCCGGTTATGAGACCCACGATATGGAGCGTTGGGTTCCCGAGCCGCCTAAGAAGGCCTACCGTTCGGCGTTTGAACGCGACCGTGCCCGTGTTCTGCATTCCTCGGCGCTACGCCGGCTGGGTGCCAAAACCCAGGTTGTTGCGCCGTTTTCTGATGACTTTGTGCGTACCCGTTTGACGCATTCGCTTGAGGTCGCGCAGGTGGGCCGCGAACTCGGTGCGGCGTTAGGCTGTGACCCCAACGTCGTGGATACCGCGTGTTTGTCGCATGATTTGGGGCATCCGCCGTTTGGTCACAACGGGGAGAAGGTCCTGGACCAACTGGCTGATGCGTGCGGTGGGTTTGAAGGTAACGCCCAGACCTTGCGGTTGTTGACCCGGTTGGAGACTAAGACGTTTCGCGCCAATGGCGCCTCGGCTGGTTTGAACCTGACGCGGGCGACCCTGGATGCGACGATCAAGTATCCGTGGACGCGGCAAGAGGCTCCGCTGACGCGTGAGGGCCGTCCCACCCGTAAGTTCGGCGTGTATGCCGATGATGAGCCGGTGTACCGGTGGGTTCGTGATGGCCGCGAGGATTCAGCGACCCCGCTTGAGGCCCAAGTTATGGATTTGGCCGATGACGTCGCGTATTCGGTGCACGATGTTGAGGACGCGGTGAACGCGCATCGTTTTCAGTTGCGGTGGGTTCAGGAGAAGGCACGGCGGGCGCGGGTGATCGATTACACGCGGCGTTGGTATCTCCCGCAGACGCCTGAGGATGAGATCGATGAGGCGCTGAAGCGTTTGGAGCGTTCTGAAGAGTGGGTTCCGGTGGTCGATGGCGGCCGCCGTTCGCTGGCTGCGTTGAAGGATATGACGAGCCAGTTCATTGGCCGTTTCTGTTCTGCAGCGCTCAAGGCCACGCAACAGCGGTACGGGACGGACCCGTTGACCCGTTATGCTGCGAGCCTTGTGGTTCCGCGTGAAACCGAGGTTGAGATCGCTGTCATGAAAGGCATGGCTACCGCGTATGTCATGACGGTCGATGAGCGTCAGCCGATCTATAGCCGCCAAGCTGAGGTTCTTAGTGAGCTGGTTGAGCTGCTGTTGAAGACTGAAGGTGAATACCTGGATCCGATCTTCCGTGAGGATTACATCATGGCGGTCGATGATGCCGCACGGGTCCGCGCGGTGATCGATCAGGTCGCATCGCTGACGGATTCCTCAGCGCTTGAGTGGTATCTCACGTTGGTGCGTGGCGGGCAGTTCCCGCCCGCGGTGGGCACGCATGATTTCTTCGTCCCGGTCTCTATGCCTGAGGGGAAAGCGCCTGAAGGGCGATCACCTCAGGGGCAAACACCCGAGGAGAAGCCATCCGAGGGGAAGCCCTAGAATGGTGGCATCATGGCAGGGCTGATTAAGCGTGCGGATATCGATGAGGTCCGTGAACGCACTGATATTAAAGAGATCGTCCAGGAATATGTCTCACTGAAATCCGCTGGTATCGGTTCGTATAAGGGTTTGTGTCCGTTCCATGATGAGCGCACGCCGTCGTTTCATGTGCGCCCCCAGATGGGTTCCTTCCACTGTTTCGGTTGTGGCGAGTCCGGGGATGTTATCGCGTTTTTGATGCAGATGAATTCGACGTCGTTTGCTGAGACGGTCGAGTATTTGGCTGGCCGTGTGGGTGTCACGCTGCATTATGAGGATGGCGGTTCGGGGCCTAGCAAGGAGCAGGTGGGGCGCCGGCAGCGTCTTTTGGATGCCCACAAGGTTGCGGAGGAGTTTTTCCGCAAGCAGTTGCAGACCCCGGGGGCGCAGACGGCGCGGGAGGAGCTCACGAGCCGGGGGTTCAGCGCTGAACATGCTGAGCAGTTCGGTGTGGGGTACGCTCCGCAGGGGTGGGATAACTTGTTGCGGTTGATGCGCAACCGTGGCTTCACGGAGGATGAGCTCAAAGAGACCGGCTTGTTCTCTGAAGGTCAGCGCGGTATTTATGACCGGTTCCGGGGGCGGTTGATCTGGCCGATCCGTGACCTGACTGGCGCGACGATCGGTTTCGGTGCCCGCAAACTCTATGAGGATGATCCGGGGCCGAAGTATCTCAACACCCCGGAGACTGCGATCTATAAGAAGTCGCAGGTTCTCTATGGCGTGGATTTGGCGCGCCGGGAGATCGCTAAGAAGAAGCAGCTCGTGGTGGTTGAGGGCTATACGGATGTTATGGCGTGCCACCTGGCGGGGGTCACGACCGCGGTTGCCACGTGCGGCACAGCCTTTGGCGCGGACCACATCAAGGTTGCGCGGCGCTTGCTTTCGGACTTCGGCTCCGGTGGCGAGGTCGTCTTCACCTTCGATGGCGATGAAGCGGGCCAGAAGGCGGCGTTGCGTGCGTTCCGTGAGGATCAGCGTTTCGTCGCTCAGACGTTCATCGCGGTGGGCCCGGATGGCATGGATCCGTGCGATGTGCGGCAAAAGCGCGGGGATGAGGCGCTGCGTGAGGTCCTGGAGCACAAGACGCCGTTGTTCGAGTTCGCGCTCAAGGCGGAGCTGAAACAACACAATCTAGGAACTGTTGAGGGCCGGGTTTCGGCGATGCGTGCCGCGGCGCCGATTATCGCCTCGATGCGGGATTCTGCGATGCGGCCTGCTTACATCCGTGAGGTTGCCGGTTGGCTTGGCATGGAGGTTGCTGAGGTCCGGCGTGCTGTGGCCCAGGCCGGACGGGGCGGCCAGCACGGCCCCGGTGGGCAGGGTCCGTATCAGCAGGTTTCAGCGCAGCGGGGCAGCGGCGGGCGCGGAATGCAACCTCATGTGAACGGGTCGCCGCATGGTTTCTCGGGCGAGCCTGGGAGTCCTTCTGCACCGGCGGGCGTGAACATATCGGATCCGGCAACCAAGATCGAGTGGGATGCGCTTGAGGTTGTGATCCAGAATCCGCACCTGATCGATGCGGATGCGTGGTCTAAGTTTTTTGAGACACGGTTCTTGACTCCGGCGCACGCGGCGATCAAGGACGCGATTGTGGTGGCTGCAAGCATGCAGGTTTCAACGGCGGTGTGGGTTGAGACGATCCGTGAGCAGGTCCCGGAACCCTTGGCCGCCTTGGTGTCGCAGATGGCGGTCGCGCCGTTGCCTGCCTCAAACGAAGACGAGCTGCGGCGCTATTGCAAGGGGATCGTGAACCGTTTGCTCGCGATGCAGGTCAACCGGCAGAAAGCTGATCTTGCTGCAGAACTGCAACGGGTTGCTTCGGATAACCCCGAGCGGGTCGAGCAGCTGCATCGACAGCTTCTGGAGTTGGAGATGGAACGCCGCAAATATCAGTCGGGCGCGCTCTAAATCGGCAACGTATCAGGCGGTTTTGCCTTCCCCGTAAACCCCTGGTAAAGTCTTCTTCTGTTGTTGATCCCTCGTAGCTCAACGGCAGAGCACTCGACTGTTAATCGAGTGGTTACTGGTTCGAATCCAGTCGGGGGAGCTGAACTGAAACCCTGGAACCAAAGTTGTTCCAGGGTTTTTCTTTTCCAGGCCATAGCCGTTCCAGGTTGAAGCTGCTTCATGTTGCAGCTGTACGCGGGGGAGTGAGTCCGTGCAGTTGGTAGTTGATGCGCGTTATACGCGCACTGATCATCACGATGGGATTTCGCGTTTCACCGCGTCGTTGATTGAGGCGTTGGCTCGCAACCATGATGTGCGGATGCTGATCTCGGATGAGGCTCAGCTGCCGATGCTACCGGCGGTGCCCTATGTTGTGATCAATTCGCCGACCTCGCCGCTTGAACCATTGACGTCCTTGCGAGTGAATCGTTTGCGCCCGGATGTGGTGTTCAGCCCGATGCAGACGATGGGTTCGCTCGGGCGCCGCTTCCCGCTGGTGCTCACGCTGCATGACTTGATTTACTATCAGCACCCTACTCCGCCGGGTTTCTTACCGGCTCCGGTGCGCCTGTTGTGGCGTTTGTTCCATAAGGCGTATTGGCCGCAGAGGTTTCTACTGAACCGCGCCGATGTTGTGGCTACGGTTTCTCACACGACTGCCTCGCTGATGCTCAAGCATGAGCTCACGCGTAGACCTATCCGGATTGTCTCTAACGCTTCGGCTTCGATGGGTGAGCCCCGCGATCCGGCCGAAGGTGCAGCCAATGAGCTGGTCTATATGGGTTCGTTCATGGAGTACAAGAACGTTGAGACGTTGATCCGGGGGATGGCTCACTTGCCTGGCTACACGTTGCGTTTATTGTCCAAGATCAGGCCGGATAGGCGTCGTGAGCTTGAAGCGTTGATCCCTGAGGGGGCCTCGGTTGTTTTCCACGATGGGGTGAGCGAGGAAGAGTATGCCCAGCTTTTGCGGCGTGCCCGGGCTTCGGTCACGTTGTCGAAGGCGGAAGGGTTCGGCATTCCGCTGGTTGAAGCGATGGGTTTGGGTACGCCCGTGGTGTGTGCTGACACCCCGATCTTCCGTGAGATTGGTGCTGACGCCGCGCTTTTTGTTGACGCGGATGACGATGCGGGCTTTGCGTCCGCTGTTCGTTCGCTTGAGAATACGCATGAGTTTGCGGCCCGTAGTGGCCTCAGCCGCGAGCGTGCTGCCCACTATTCGTGGGAGCGTTCTGCCGAGGATTTATGGCGGGCTTGCCAGGAAGCACGCACTTTATATCACGCCAAAGAGAGATGACTGAGACCTGCTTGAGAGCAGGAAACTGAAACTCATCTTTCTGAGTAAACGGTGGTAGTTTTGTACAAGGAACCACTACCAGGAACCACAAGCGATTCGCACCCGGTTTGTACCGAGTGTGCTAGGAGACCGGATTTCATGACACAGCAGGAGCAGTTGCCTCAACCGCAGAACCTGCGTCAGACCGCATCTGTGATGATGCGTTTGGCCCCTAAACAGATTAATGACGAAGTGCAGTTGACTCTGCGTCAGCTCCAGGCCAAGGGCGTTTCCTTGGGCGTTGCTGTTGCACTGCTCGCCGCAGGTTTGGGCCTTTTGGGCTTGTTGGTGATCGCACTGGTTGTCGCCGCGATCGCGGGCTTGGCAACCGTGATGCCACTGTGGGTTTCCGCCTTGCTGGTCTCTGCGTTCTTCCTGATTTTGGCTTTGATCTTTGTTCTCGTGGGTGTGACCCGCGCAAAGAACATCGTTCCTGAAGCGATCGAGATCCCTAAGAACGCGGCAACGCGCCTGCGTTATGACATGGGTGTGCTTTCGCAGGGAACCGCCTTCAGCATCGCTGAGTTTGAGCAGAAACAGAAGGAAAAGGAAGAAGAGAAGAAGCGCAAGAAGGAAGCGTCGAAGAAGCAGACCAACCCGAACTCCCGTGAGGATCACTCGCAGACCTATTCGGAGAAGCCTTCCGAGGGCGAGTTGAAGCGCCGCTTGTCCCGCCGCCGTGAGCACTTGGCTCAGTTGCGTGACACCCTGGGACGCCAGTCCGATGTCAAGGCTCGTGTGGGCTCGGTCGCTCAGCGTACCGGCCTGGTCAGCACCGGTGGTGACTCGTATGAGGCCAACCGTGCCGCTGGCGAGAAGGTCATGCCGATCCTGGGCGCGGCCGCAGGTATCGCTACGGCTCTGCTCGTGATCCTGGGCATCTCGAAGAAGCGTAAGAAGAAGAAAGCGAAGAAGGCTGCTAAAGCCTCCAAGTAGGGCTTAGAGCAGTCTCGAATCCACGCTTTGAACACTCTCTGTGAACACTGGCAGGCCGGTAACCCTGGCCTGCCAGTGCATGTCTACACCACATAACATGGTCTGGTTAGCTGTCACGGCGGCCCTCGTATCGGCCGCGTTTCTTGCCTTGGGTACGCAGCGTCAAGCCGCGGCCGTACGCAACGCGCACGGCCGTGAGGTCAGCGGGCGGCAGATCCTGGAGATGCTGAAGAACCGCACGTGGCTCATCGGTCTTCTCTTGATGATCACCGGCGTGGTCCTCAACGTCGTTGCGCTCTCGCTCGCCCCACTCACGGTGGTTCAGCCGTTGGGCGCGGTGGCGCTGGTTTTGACAACCATCATCAACTCGTGGGACCGCAAGATCCGCATCAACGGTGCAACCTGGCGTGCGATCACGGTATGCACTATCGGCGCGATCGGTTTCGTGCTGCTTGCGATCAAGGCGACTCACGAAACCTTCGTGACCGGTAATCAGCGTGTTCTGATCATCATCCTGTTGGGCATCAGCAGCCTGATCCTCGCGATCCTGGCCCTGGTTCATAGGCGCCATAAAGGCGGCGCCATTTTCTACATCGTCGGGGCGGGCATCCTGTTCGGTTTCACCGCGGTCCTGGTTCGCACGATCGCGGTGACGTTCCTGCATTGGGACCCGGAGATGACCTGGTGGAAGCAGGTTCCGTGGGGTGCGATGATCGCGATCGTGATCGTGGGCATCATGGGGCAGTACTTCAACCAGCACGCATACGCATCCGGCCCGCCAGAACTCGTGGTCGCAGGTTTGACCGTGATCGACCCTATGGTGGGCGTGCTGATCGGGGTCATCATTTTGGGTGAGCTCATGCCTGGATTGCCGTGGTACATTGCGCTGGGAATGATCGCCGCGGGCGTGATCGCGATTATCGGGGTCTTGCAGCTGTCCCGGCACCATCCTGATTCGGTGGCCCCTGAGCGCACCGAGGTTCGATAGAAGGTTCGATAGAATTTAGAGGTTGTAGCCGATGGCGTCGAGAGAAATGGAGCCTGCGTTGGAGACCCGGGAAACTCCCCTGAGAATCCTGATCGCTTGCGATACGTATCCGCCCGACGTCAATGGGGCGGCCGTGTTCTGCTACCGGCTGGCATCCAACCTGACTAAGCGGGGCCATGAAGTCCATGTCCTTGCGGCACGTAGCGACCGCGGCCCGAGCTTTGTGGAGCATCGCCCGGAAGCCACCGTGCACCGTGTCACCTCGCATAAGGCGCCAACACACGAAACCTACCGGCTTGTGACCCCGTTGACCGCCAATAAGGTCGCGGGCCAGGTCATGGATGAGATCAGGCCCGATGCGGTGCACATCCAGTGCCACTACATGATCGGCCACGCAGCCCAGAAGCAAGCCACCAAACGCGGCATCCGTTTGATCGCAACGAATCACTTCATGCCGGAGAACCTCGAACCGTTCCTCCCGTTCCCGCAGTGGTTCCTCAACATCGTCTCCCGTAACTCGTGGCGTGACATGGGCAAGATCATGGGCAAAGCCGACGTGGTCACCACGCCGACCCCGCTCGCGGCGCGCGCGATGCGCGAGAACGCTGGCCTCAAACACGTCTTGCCGCTCTCCAACGGCATCGACTCGGCCCACTATGAGCTGCGTAAGGACGAGACCCTACCGCAACGCGACTATCAGACAGTGTTGTTCGCTGGCCGGCTTGCCGTGGAGAAGAACATCGATGTTCTTCTGCGAGCGATGGCCCGCCTCAAGCAGCATCCGCAACCCCACGTGCGGATCGTAGGCGAAGGTGAACAGCGGCCCAAGCTCGAAGCGCTAGCTAAGGAGCTGGATATTGAAAACCGCGTCCACTTCCTCGGATTCGTTGACGATGAAACCCTGCGTCAGGAGTACCTGTGCGCGGATGTCTTCTGCCAGCCGGGAACAGCGGAGCTCCAGTCGCTCGTGACGCTCGAGGCGCTCTCAGCGTCCCGTCCTGTGGTGCTCGCGGACGCGCTCGCCTTGCCGCACCTGGTCAAGGACGGCGTCAACGGCTACCTCTTCACCCCAGGCGATGATCAAGACCTCGCGGCTAAGCTCGCAAGCATCCTGAACCTTTCACCGGCCGAACGCGCCGAGATGGGGGAGGCTGGCCACCAGCTCGCGCTGACCCACGGCGAAGAGAAAACGATCTCCACGTTCGAGGCTCTCTACCGCGGAGCTGACGTCCGCGACTACCTCTAAGGGCCCCGCGCTAGGAAGTTACCGGCGCTCAGGGTTGCCCGGCTTCATCAACGGTTCGGCGCCTCAGCTATGTTCGTGCTAGCTGAGGCGCCGAGTTGATCTATCCCTAGCTGTTCCACGGGTGGGTTGCGAGGAACTCGACTGCCGCCTCGATGTCGGGTGCCAGGAAACGGTCGGGGCCCGGGCCGGGCACGCTCGCGCGGAACGCTTCGATGACCTCTGCCGTGGCAGGTGATGGTTTGAGCGGGGCACGCAACTCGATTGCGCGGGCCGCCGTCATGAGCTCGATCGCCAGGACGCGACGCAACGCATCAATCGAGGTGCGGAGCTTCCGTGCGGCATGCCAACCCAGCGAGACGTGGTCTTCTTGCATCGCAGAGGACGGGATCGAATCAACCGAGGCGGGGGAGGCCAGCCGCTTCATCTCTGCAACCAGGCCTGCTTGGGTGTATTGGGCGATCATGAAACCGGAGTCCACGCCCGGGTCATCTGCGAGGAACGGCGGCAAACCGAAGTTGCGGGACTTATCGAGCATCCGGTCGCTACGGCGTTCAGAGATCGACGCCAGATCAGCCGCCGCGATCGCGAGGAAATCCAAAACATAGGCGACAGGCGCCCCGTGGAAGTTACCGTTCGAAGTGACGGTACCGTCTTCCAACACGACAGGGTTGTCGATAGCCGAGGCCAGCTCGCGTTCAGCAACGGTTGAGGCGTGAGAGATCGTGTCCCTCACAGCACCAGCAACCTGTGGGTGGCAACGCAACGAGTACGCGTCCTGGACGCGGGAGCCTTCCTTCATGACATCGGCAACGATCGGGGAGTCTTTGAGCCAGCGGTACACGTTAGCGGCCGAGCGCGCTTGCCCCGGATGCGGACGCAACGGTTCGTGTAGCTGTGGTGCGAACACGGTGTCACGGCCACGCAGAGCCTGGATCGACATCGCAGTGGTCAGATCCGCGACATCGACCAGTTCACGCAGATCAGCCAGCGCCATGAGCAACATGCCGAGCATGCCGTCGGTGCCGTTGATGAGCGCAAGCCCCTCCTTCTCTGCCAGTTCCAGCGGCTCGATGCCGGCTTCCTCTAACAGTTCAGGCACGGGACGCTCAATGCCTTCGGCATCGCGGGCCCGCCCCTCACCGAGCAACACGATCGCGCAGTGAGCCAGCGGAGCGAGATCACCTGAGCAACCCAGCGAACCGTACTCATGGACGATGGGTGTGATGCCAGCGTTGAGAAGCCCCACGAGGTTTTCAAGCACCACGAACCGCACACCGGTGCGGCCGGTGGCGAGCGTGCGGGCACGCAAGAACATGAGCGCACGCACAACCTCCCGCTCAACCTCCGGGCCGGTACCGGCCGCGTGGGAACGGATCAGGCTCGACTGCAACAGGGTGCGGCGCTCCTGCGGGATCGAGGTATCAGCAAGCGCACCGAAACCCGTGGAAACCCCGTAGACCGGGGTTGTGGAGGCCGCGAGGTCCTCAACGTGTTGGCGGACCGCATCCACCGTCTGGAAAACCTCCGGGCCCAGCTCAATTCGGGCGCCATGACGCGCCACCGCAATGACGTCCTCGGCGCTCACACCGCTCGGGTTCAGCACCACGGTGGACGGGGAAGAGTTCTCTAGATTCTGGTGTAGGGACACTGCGTGCTCCTTCATGAAATTACACAGTCAATACGTGAGCCACAGGGGCCCAGGGTGGTTAGTCGAGTGCGCCGGCGATGATGCGGCCGTTCTTCACGGTTGCGCGGACGCCGACCATGCCTGGCCGGTAGGCCATATGGATCGCGGCGGGCGCATCGAGCACGGCAAAGTTCGCAGGTGCGCTGCGGCTAAGATGCCCGACGTCGGTGCGCCGCAACGCTGCCGCCCCGCCGAGGGTTGCCGCGCGGATCGCTTCGGCAAGGGTCATCTGCTGCTGCAACACCGCGGTGGTGATGCAGAACGGAACCGAAGACGTATAGGAGGTTCCAGGGTTCAGGTTCGATGCGATCGCGACCGTAGCGCCGGCATCGAGCAGCTCCCTCGCTGGCGCTAGCGGTGCACGCGTGGACAGATCGCACGCCGGAAGGATCGTCGCGACCGTATCGGAGGCGGCGAGCATCTCAATATCTTCACTACTCAAGAAGTTCAGGTGATCAACGCTTGCCGCCCCGAGCTCAACCGCCATAGCGGCCCCGCCCGTATGCCCAATCTGGTTACCGTGCACCCGCAAACCCAGCCCGCGCGCCTGCCCGGCCTGCAAGACCCGCATCGACTCCTCGACAGTGAACGCACCCTGTTCACAAAATACATCGATCCAGCCAACATGATCGGCAACCGCATCCAGCATCGGACCACACACCAGATCGACATAGGCGGCACGGTCATGCTCGTATTCAGGCGGGACCAGGTGAGCACCTAAGAACGTGACTTCCTCAACGTGGCGGGCAGCGACACGTGCGGCGAGGGCTTCTGAATCCACATCCAAGCCGTAGCCGGTCTTGGTCTCCAGCGTCGTGGTGCCTAAGGCTGCGGCCTGCGCTACACGATCGGCAACCAGCGCATCGAGTTTAGCCTCGGACGCGGAACGGGTCGCCTCAGTTGTGACCGCGATCCCGCCGGCAGCATACGCCTGGCCAGCCATCCGGGCCTCGAACTCAGCGGAGCGGTCGCCGTCAAAAACCATGTGGGAATGAGAATCAACCCACCCCGGAACCACGGCAGCACCGGCAAGATCAACGCGCGTATCGGCGTCAGGGGCTGCCGAGGCCGGACCAGTCCAGGCGATCACGCCGTCCTCAACCACCAGCGCGGCATCAGCGATAACACCGGCATCAGCCGATGTAGCGAGCTTCGCGGAATCAACCGCGCCATGCTCGGGGTCAAACGACCACAGCTCACCAATCGAGCTATATAGGGTCGAAGTCATCAGCGCTCCTCTCAAACACGCTTGAGCTGATGTGAGTATCCGCGGATGCGGCCTAGTCCCGCACGCGTGGGTTCATCGGCACACGCACACCACGCTCATCGGCAACCTCAACGGCGCGCGAATAGCCGGCATCAACGTGCCGGAAAACACCCATCGCAGGGTCATTGGTCAGTAGCGCCGTGAGCTTGGCCGCCGCAAGCTCGGTACCGTCAGCGACACCCACTTGGCCAGCGTGGATCGAACGCCCCATGCCCACGCCACCGCCGTGATGCAGCGAAACCCAGGTTGCGCCCGAGCTGGCCGCGGTCAGCGCGTTCAACAGAGGCCAGTCAGCGATCGCATCCGAACCATCCAGCATCGACTCCGTCTCACGGTACGGAGAGGCGACCGAACCCGAATCGAGGTGGTCACGGCCAATCACGATCGGCGCGGTGACCTTACCTTCGGCAACCAGACGGTTGAACAACAGGCCGGCCTGGTGGCGCTCGCCGTAACCCAGCCAGCAGATACGGGCTGGCAAGCCTTCGAACTCGACGTGTTCAGCGGCGGCATCCAGCCAACGATGCAGGTGCTCGTTCTCAGGGAACAGTTCCTTGAGCGCCTCATCGGTCACACGGATATCCTCCGGGTCGCCCGAGAGTGCAACCCAACGGAACGGACCCAAACCCTCGCAGAACAGCGGGCGAATATAGGCCGGAACAAAGCCAGGGAAGTCGAATGCGCGCTCGAAACCTGCATGGCGAGCCTCGTCGCGGATGCTGTTGCCATAATCGAAAACCTCGGCACCGGCATCCTGGAAACCAACCATCGCCTCAACGTGGGCGGCCATCGATTCGCGTGCCTTCTTGGTGAAGCCCACCGGGTCAGCCTCGGCTTCGCGGTCCCAGTCCTCAAGAGCGATCTCCGCAGGCAAATATGACAACGGATCGTGAGCCGAAGTCTGGTCGGTGACAACATCGATTCTCAGCTCACCGGCCTTGTATCGGCGCAAAAGCTCGGGGAACACCGCGGCCGCGTTGCCTTCGATACCAATCGAGACGGCCTCGCCAGCCTCAACGGCCTGCTGAGCGCGCGCTACTGCGGCATCAAGGCCATCGGCGATCTCATCCAGGTAGCGCTTGGAACGGCGACGTTCAAGACGGTTGCGGTCCACATCGACCACGAGCGCAACACCACCGTTGAGCGTCACTGCGAGCGGCTGAGCACCACCCATGCCGCCGCAACCGGCGGTCAGCGTGATGGTGCCTTTCAGGCTTCCGTTGAAACGCTTCTTAGCAACCGCGGCGAACGTCTCGAAGGTGCCCTGCAAAATACCCTGGGTTGCAATATAGATCCAGGAACCTGCGGTCATCTGGCCATACATCATGAGGCCTTCGTCTTCGAGCTTGCGGAATTCTGGCCAGTTGGCCCAGTCGCCCACGAGGTTCGAATTAGCGATCAGCACGCGCGGGGCCCACACGTTGGTGCGGATGATGCCAACTGGTTTGCCCGACTGAACCAGCAGCGTCTCGTCATCGGCGAGCTCCTTGAGCGAATCCACGATGGCGTCGTAAGCCTCCCACGAGCGTGCTGCCCGGCCTGTGCCGCCGTAGACCACGAGGTCATCAGGGCGTTCTGCAACTTCTGGGTCGAGGTTGTTCATGAGCATGCGCAGAGGCGCTTCTGTCTGCCACGAGCGGGCAGTGAGCTCGGTTCCGCGGGGTGCACGAACCTCGCGTGGTTCGTGGCCGGGGGAGGTCAAGTGGGCAAAGCTCATGATGGTCTCCTTATGTTGAAGCCGGGTTTATGGCCTGGAGATAGCTCATCATGAAAATAGTCTCAACGCACTAAAAACCGCGTGATCACGCGAGGCGCGTCCGAGATACCGGACAATGCGAGGTCAGAGGGGGCGGTTTATGCCTCGGTGATGATGTGCGACCTGACCGAGCTGTCGTCTATATTCGCGGCTAGTTCGGGCGAGAGGACCGTCACGCCTTCTTGCTCGATGATCTCGTTCGGCTGGTGAGCGATCTTGGGTGCGAGGATCCCGAGTCGCCGCTGCAGGGTAGCTGCGGCCTCATGGAGCTCCTCAACGCGGTCGTCAAGGACGCGCTGATCAAGAGACGCCTTGCCCCGTTTCCACGTCAAAGCGATCGCGGCGATCGGCCACTTGGAAGCATCCAGGACCGGGACGGCGGCCGAACAGAAGTCCGGGCTGACTAGGCCGTCTTCCCAGCCGTAACCGAGCTCGCGCGTCATGCGGATGGCAATAGCCGCTCGCGTGCGTTCAGGGCCTGAGCGGAAAAGCGCGTTGATCTGCTGATTCGGTAGCTTCGCAAGGATCGCGCGGCCGCTCGCGGTCCGCAAAGCATCGAGGCGCACACCCACATCGGTCACGAGGCTTGTGCGGTTTTGCGCCCGAGCCTCAACGAGGTACACGGTTTCCTGCCCGCGCAGAATCGAAAGGTGCCCAGATTCGCCGACTCTATCGACGAGCGCTTCGACGATGCGGCGGCCCAGGCGTGCCAAGGGCGCATGGCGGTTATAGCCCGAGGAAAGCTCATGAGCCGACGGGCCGAGGCCGTACGCGCGGTCCTCCATATGGTGGATCACATAGCCCCGGGCAACGAGTGCCTGCAAGAGGTCATAGAGGCTCGAACGTGGAATGTCTAAGGCGCGGCTGATGTGACTTGCGGCTGTGGGGCGAGGTTGGGACGCCAAGTAGGAGAGGACGCGAAGTGTTGCGTCTGCCGCAGGAACTTTCGACATTGAGGCCTCTCTTTGGCGCATTACCATAATCTCCGTGGTGACGTCCCCTTAGTTCACCACAAAGTTTAGGTGAAAACCCGAATAGGAAGCCGAAACTCAAACAAGGCGAGAAACTCTCAGCTGCATCTCAGTTTCAACATAGGCGCCTCAGTGTGCCGTGAGGATTCTTTAGGTACAGCACGGGGGGCGCGGCGTCGTGGCGCGAATAGCTGATGCCGGGCATGAGCGTACCGTGCGCGCTGGACTCGCCCCGGATACTTTTTCACGCAACAGGCACGCTTCCGTTAGGCTTATCTCTCGTAGCTAGGCCGCTTCCAGCGGCCACTACGGGGCGTTAGCTCAGTTGGTTAGAGCAAAGGACTCATAATCCTTGGGTCGCGGGTTCAAGCCCCGCACGCCCTACAAGCCATAACCTCGGCCAGTGCAGGCCGGTATGGCGCGCTACTGACGCCAGGTCATGACAACGATGGCGGGCTCACCACAAGTTAGTGGTGAGCCCGCCATCGTTGTGAACAGCTATGCGGCCGCGGCCTAGGTGGTTGCCAGCGCCGCTTAGTTGGTCGCCAGTGCTGCTGCGGGGGCGGTGGCCGCCTGCTTCATGCATTCTGGGCATTCAGGGTGCTTGCCCGCGGAAGTGCAGGCCTCGCAACGCAAGAACTGCGAACGGCACGATGGGTGCACACAGTTGACGAACACCGGGGTGCGTTCGCCACACTCGATGCACGAGCCGAGGCTTTCGGCGCCGGAACCGAACTCCATGTGCATGCGCTTATCGAACACATATAGCGATCCGTCCCAGTAGCCGTCATTGCCGTAGGCTTCGCCGTAGCGGACGATCCCGCCATCGAGCTGATAGACCTCTTGGAAACCACGGTTCTTCATGAGAACCGTCAGCACTTCGCAACGAACCCCACCGGTGCAATACGTCACGACAGGCTTGTCTTTAAGATCGTCGTATTTACCGGACTCGATCTCTTCGATAAAATCCCGGGTCGTATCAGTGTTCGGGACCACGGCGTTGCGGAAACGGCCGATCTCCGCCTCCATCGCGTTGCGGCCATCGAAGAAAACAACATCCTCACCGCGAGCATCCATGAGCTCATGCAACTGCGCAGGCTTGAGGCGCTCGCCGCCACCCACCACGCCGCTGGCGTCCACCTCGATCTCATTCGGGGTCGTGAACGTCACCAGCTCAGGGCGAACCTTGACGGACAGGCGGGGGAAGTCATCTCCCAAGCCATCCGACCACTTGATGTCTGCGGAACGGAACGGCTCATAGGAGCGCGTGTTCTTCACATATTTCTTAACATCGCTGATATCGCCCCCGAGGGTCGCGTTGATGCCATCCTTCGAGATGATCACGCGCCCCTTAAGGTTGCAACTTTCAGCCAGCGTGTACTGCCACAAACGCACAGCCTCTGGATCTGCCAGCGGAGTAAACACGTAGAACAACACAATTTTCTGAACGGACATACCCCTTATTCTACGCCGGCGATCAGCGCCGGCTATATACCAGGTTGCCTGCCAGAACATGGAGCACCCGTCTTGAGCCGCAGAGAAGCCTCAAGGAGATCTTTGACATGTTCTGTTGACTGTTCACGTAAGGGCGCTAGCGTTGAAAGCGATAAGTAGTGGCGCCTATCAGCATCGATTGTTAGCAATGCATGAGACTGGCAACAATGCGGGGCAGTGCCAATGAGGAACGATTGTGAGATGTAAATGAGTAGAGACGAACAACAGGGCCAGGTAGAAGGTGACTTCACTCAAGACCCAATCCCGGTAGAGGGCTCACCGGGGGAGGTCTTGATCGACGGCGTGCAGATCGCTGAAGACCGGATTCCGCAAGAGAAGCTCGCCCAAGCTACTGAACACGATGCGCACGTGCATCAGGACCGCAGGTTCATGGGCCACCCCATGGGGTTGTTCGCGCTGTTCAACCTCGAGATTTGGGAGCGTTTCTCTTATCTGGGTTTCCAGGCGATCCTCGCTCTGTATTTCGCTGATGCGATCGCCAACGGAGGGCTCGGCTACGAAGAGTCCACCGCATCCTCGATCGTGGCGGCATATGGTGCCTTGGTCTACCTGCTGGGTATCGCTGGCGCGTGGGTTGCCGACCGTATCGTGGGCACAGGGCGGGCGACCCTGTGGGGCGCGATCATCATCGCGGCAGGCCACATCTGCATGGGCCTGCCTGCCGAGGTGACCACATGGATCGGCCTAGGGTTGATCATCCTCGGTACGGGCCTGCTCAAGCCGAACGTCGCGACCCAGGTCGGTGAGCTTTACGGTAAGGACGATGCCCGCCGTGACTCCGGTTTCGCGATCTACTACGCCGGTATCAATATCGGTGCGTTCCTCGGCCCGCTCGTTGCAGGCTGGCTGGGTCAGAACATCAACTGGCACCTCGGGTTTGCATCGGCCGCGGTGGGCATGGTCCTCGGCCTCATCCTCTATATCGCGATGGGTCGGAACCTGGGTGGTAAGCGCCGCGAAGTGCTCGTGCGTGCCGCGTTCAAACCGGATGCCAACTTCTGGATCATCGTGACCGCTGCCGTAGCGGTTGTCGCCGTGGGTATCTTCTTTGGGACCCGCTCGACTGACGGATTAGATAACGTGGTCAACGCGGTTAGCATCATCACGATGATCGTGCCGGCAGCGTTTCTGCTGTGGATGTATTTCTCCAAGAAGGTCACCGCGGTTGAACGCCGCAACCTCGGGCCCTACGTGTTGTTGCTGATCGCCCTGATCGCCTACAACCTCACCTACTTCCAGACCGGTAACACGCTGAACTTCTTGGCGCTGAACAAGACCGATAACACCGCGTTCGGCTTCGAGTACCCATCCACGTGGTACATCTCGCTGACCGCGATCGTCGAGATCATCATGGGGCCGGTTCTGGCATGGCTGTGGGTCAAGCTGGGCCGGCGCCAACCGTCGGTTGCAACCAAGGTCGGTATCGGTACGATCCTCGGCGGGCTTGCGTTCTTGACCGTTGCGATGGGTGCCGCGGTAACCCCTGCGATGGGTCTGCTGGCTAGCGCGTGGCTCATCGGCTGCTACATCTTCCTAGGCCTAGGCGACCTGATCCTGCAGACCTCCGGGATGAGCGCGACCACCAAGCTGGCCCCGCGTGCATTCGCAAGCCAGACGATGGCGGTCTGGTTCGCCGCGATGGCGCTGGTTCAAGGCTTGCAGGCCCAGATTGTGAAACTGTTCGACTTCGATAACTTCTCTAACGCTGCCGCCTACTTCGGTATTCAAGGCGGGCTGATTGTGGCTTACGGTGTGTTCCTCATTCTGGTGAGCCCATGGATGACCCGCCGCATCCAAGCAGTCGCGTAAATCCGCAGCGTAGAAGCAACAACTTAGAGGTAGGGAGTGGACATGCTGAAACCTGAAGACCTTCCGTTTAAAGTCGAGATCGTTGAGGACTGGATTCCTCTCAGCGATGGCACACGATTGTGGATGAAAGCATGGATGCCTGTAACTGATGATCCGGTTCCAGCGATCCTGGAATATCTGCCGTACCGCCACGGAGACTGGACTGCCCCGCGCGATCACGAACGGCACCCGTTCTATGCAGGCCACGGCTACGCATCCATTCGCGTGGACATCCGCGGCCACGGCAGCAGTGAAGGCGTACCGGGGGATGAATACGATCAGCAAGAGCACAATGACGGGCTTGAGGTGATCGAGTGGATCGCCAAGCAAGACTGGTGCACGGGCAAGGTCGGTATGTTCGGCATCAGCTGGGGCGGGTTCAACTCGTTACAGCTAGCGAGCTATCAGCCAGAAGCGTTGAAAGCGATCGTCACAGTGTGCTCAACTGATGACCGCTACGACAACGACGTGCACTATTTCGGCGGCTCGATGCTTGGGATCGACATGCACGCGTGGGCCGGAACGATGCTCGCGTTCGAATCCCGCCCGGTTGATAAGCGGGTGTGGGGCGAGAACTGGCTCGATCAGTGGAAGTACCGGCTTGAGAACATCGAGCCGTTCATCGACACGTGGGTTGGGCACCAGGTCCGTGACGACTACTGGAAACACGGATCTGTGTGCGAAGACTACAGCTCGCTTGACGCCGCGGTCATGGCGGTGGGCGGCTGGTATGACCCATACCGTGACACCGTCCTGCGGCTGACCGAGCATCTGTCCGCACTCGGTAAGAATGTCCGCGGCATCGTAGGCCCGTGGGCGCATCAGTATCCTGACCGCGACTTGCGCCCCGGCCCGCACATCGACTTCTTGGGTGAGACCCTGCGCTGGTGGGATCATTGGCTCAAGGGCAAAGACAACGGCGCGATGGATACTCCGCTATTCCGGGGCTGGATCACCGATTCGGTGCCGCCGCGTTCCGCCTATGACAAGATGCCGGGCCGCTGGGTTGCAGAAAAGCAGTGGCCTAGCCCGCACATCAAACCAACCGAGCTGAGCCTGGACGGTGCGCATGTTTCACCGTTCGCCGCACAGAGCACCAACAGCGATGGCGCTCTTGAGGTGCGTGTGGCCTCACCACAGGATGTGGGTGCAGACGCCGGCCGTTACTTCCCGTACGGCAACGCAGCTGACTTGCCGGTGGACCAGCGTAGCGATGACGGTAAGTCAGTTGTATTCGACTTCCCGGTGACAGAAGACATCGACGTGCTCGGCAACGCTTCGGTCAAGCTACGGGTCTCATCACCGACCGAACGCGGCCAAGTGTATGTGCGCATCAACGATGTCGCTCAAGACGGCTCCTCGACCTTGGTGACCCGCGGCAACCTGAACTTCAGCGCCCGCGAAGGCCGCGATAAGGCCGTAGCGATGCCGGTAGGCGAGTGGGTTGAGGTTGAGGTCCCGATCACGGGAGTGGGCTACCGTTTCCCTGCCGGCCACGTGCTCCGTGTAGCTGTCTCGAGTGCCTACTGGCCGTGGGTCTGGCCGCAGCCAGGCGGGGAAGGGTTCAGTATTGATCCTGCCGCGAGCGCGCTGGTGCTGCCGGTCCGTGAACCCACCGACGGCGAAGGCGCGGCAGAGCGTGCCGCTGCGGATGCTTCGGTGCGCTTCGATGATCCAGTCCGGCTAGTTCCGTTGGATGTGAAGTATCCGCAGGCAGGCGAAACAGGGGCAGCGGGTGCGGCGCGCCCTGAACGGCTGATCTCTCAAGACGTGGTGGCCAACGAAACCGTGTTGCAGGTGGACCCCGCCTATGGCGGCACGCGCGTGTACCCGGATGGCTTGCACTATGACGAAGACACGGTTGAGACCTACTGGATCAATAAGGACGATCCGCTCTCTGCACGCACCGAATCGGTGTGGACCGTGGGGATGCGCCGGCCAGACATGGACTGGGACACCAAGGTTTTTGCGACAACACGCATGAGCTGTGATGCCGAGAACATCTACACGTACTCCCATGTGCTCGCATATAACGACGACGAGCTGATCTTCGAGAAGACCTGGGAGAAAGAGCACCCACGTATCGCAAGCTAAGTGAGCGAGCTCGCGCCAACGTGAATTCGCTCAACAGTAGCGGGGCTAACGTCTAGACCCTCATAGTTTTAGGGCCCGGATCCTGGCGGGGTGTCAGCATCCGGCCACAAAACCGAAGGCTGTTCAGAGAGCAGTGTTCGGGGGTCTCTGTATAAGACGTTGGCCCCGCTGCCTGTTTTTAAACCCCAATGAACACATCGCTGATCACACGGGCCACCCGCCGCGACAGTACCGATGCGCTTGCCGGCAGTAACGCGGTCGCCCTTGCGAACCGATGCATCAACAGGTTCGACGGTTGTACGCCAGCCTGAAGGTAACTGGATCGCAACCACTGGCCGCCCTGCCACTTTTCCAGCGAAGCTGACCACGCCGTCGGCGGGTGCAACCACCGCATCGCCGGCGGCAGCTTTCAACTGGACCCCGCGGCTTCCAGCACTCCATACATGCTCAGGGGCTTCGAACCCACGCAACATCCCTACGTCTTCCCAGGATTCAGAGCCCGTGGGTTCACGGCCGACCGGCGGAACCGGTTTCGCCGCCGTGAGAGCCACCGTGCAGATCAGGGCAAGCATGCATAACAACACGGTGCGAGGCAAGCCGGTGCCGGGGAGGGGCACGATAGTCGAAAAGCGGTTGCGAGCAGGGGAGGGGCTATGAGTTTTCATGGTTCACAGTCCACTGCAGGATCGATGAGGAAGGGCATCGGCGAGCGAAATTGTGGATAGACAGCCGACGCAAAAGAGACTGTGGATCGGTGGAAAACGCAAGCCAAAACAGGCTCTTCAGAGTTGAGTGTGGGCACGCCGATCGGGCACGGGTGCTAGGGGGTAGACGTCGAGGTCCCCGATGATGAGCGGACTCTAACCTCTGCTCACACCAAGGACCTCGACGATGCCCAACTCTACGTGCGCCTGCTCCGACACGCTCAACCGCTGCTGCCGATGCGATCTCCTCCTCGACTTCCCCAACCTCCATCTGACCGCAGTACTGAAAGACCCCACGAGCCTGGTACTCGAGGTGGAGTCCTGCGATCCCGTCGCCGGATGCCCCGGCTGTGGAGTCATCGCCACAGGGCATGGCCGGATCGTGACCTCGATGATCGACGCGCCCTGGGCAGGCAGGCCGGTGAGGATCCGGTGGCGCAAACGCCGCTGGATCTGCCGCGAGCCCCTCTGCGACGTCGCCACCTTCGTCGAGCAGAACCCCAACGTCTGCGCTGCGCGAGGGCTGCTGAGCACGCGCGCGATCCGCTGGGCAATCGGACAACTCGGCCGTGAGGGGGCGACGATCCAGGGCCTGGCCCGCCAGCTCGGCACGACCTGGAACACCCTCTGGTCCCAGATCCGACCAGTCCTGATCGCGGCCGCGAACGACCCATCCCGCTTCGAGGGCGTGCAGATCCTGGGCGTGGACGAGCATGTCTGGCACCACCGCAACCCAAGACGGCGCGGTCCGAAGGAGCCCACCGGGATGGTGGACCTGACTCACGGACCCCACCCCACCGCCAGGCTGCTCGACCTCGTCCCCGGCCGATCCGGCAACGCCTACCGGGACTGGCTCGACGAATGCGGCGAAGGGTTCCGCAAGCAGGTCGAGATCGCCACACTCGACCCGTTCCAGGGCTACAAGAACGCGATCGATGACCAGCTCGAGGACGCCACCTGCGTGCTGGATGCGTTCCACATCGTCAAGCTCGCCACCAGCGCCGTCGATGACGCGCGCCGTCGGGTCCAGCAGGAGACCCTCGGCCACCGAGGCCGTACGGGCGACCCGCTCTACGGCATCCGTCACATCCTCCGGGCCGGGCAGGAACGCCTCACCGCCCGCCAGCAGACCCGCCTGGAAACAGCGTTCGCAGCCCACCCCGATCACGTCGCGGTCGAGGTCGCCTACATGTGCGCCCAAGACGTCCGTGACGTGTTCCACCAGCCCACCCCTGCCCAGGGTCGGCGTCTGGCCGAGAAGCTCATCAACTCGTTGCCGTCCTGCCCGATCCCGGAGATCGCGAGGCTGGGAAAGACGCTGCGCCGGTGGAGGACAGCGTTCCTGGCGTACTTCGACACCGACGGTGCCAGCAACGGCGGCACCGAGGCCATCAACGGGCTCATCGAGCTCGGTCGTCGCATCGCTCGCGGCTTCAGAAACTTCGAGCACTACCGACTCCGCATGCTGTTGACCACTGGCGGGCTGGATGCCTCACCCCACACTCAACTCTGAAGAGCCAGTTATCCGATCCCTGTTAGCTTAGGTGCATGCTGGATGTCTCCCTCCTCCCGATCACCTGTGAGAACACTCGTCTGCGCCAGCTCTCCGAGCTGGACGCGGAAGCGTATGCAGCAGGTACCAGGGATGAGGCCGTGCGGCGCTTCGGCCACCTGCCAGAGCCCACCTACACCCCCGAGTCCGTACGGCGGATGATCCGAGAGGAGGTTGCGGAGGGCCTGTCATCGAGCATCACGGCGTCCCGATCGGCGACGTGGCACTGTGACTCACCGACCCCGAGCACCGCCAGGCCGAGATCGGGTGGGTTCTCGACCCGTCATACGGCGGGCACGGCTTCGCCAGCGAAGCCGTCCGGGCAGTGCTTGCCCTCGGGTTCGACCACTACAGGCTCCACCGCATCACTGCGCAGATGGATGCCCGCAACAGCGCTTCCGCAGCACTCGCTCGCCGCGTCGGACTCCGGCTCGAAGCGCATCACATCCAGGACTGGTTCAGTAAGGGCGAGTGGACCGACACCCTCGTCTATGCGCGGCTTGCGTCCGAGAGACTGCAACACTCATCGGAAGACTGATAGTAGGACCCCGCGCCGGCTGAACAGCATCAACAGCGAGGCGGAGCAGTTCCGCGACAGCGGCCACCGCGCGCTTCCCGGGCGTGAACGAGGGGTGCTCCCACCAAGATCCACATGACCCTCCATAGCGGGAGGATCGAACGCACCGGCGGCTACGTGCCGATGAATGCCTTCACGACGCCGCCCGTACGCTTTCGAGACCGACCGCAGAGAATCGATCAGGGTCTGGAGGCACCACTTCGACTACCGTTTGCCCCACACCACCTGCGGCGAGAAACCTCGGCTTGATGCCTTCACACCATCGTCGACAACGCCTTGGCCTACTACACCTCCCCGCGCGCGGCAGCTGTACGGATGCCAAGAACAATGAGAATCGTCCCGCCTCCGACGTCAATCCACCGCTTCCAGGACGCTACGCTGAAGGCGCTGGACAGCTTCGCGAGCCCCGTTGACCAGAGCCCAAGCCAGACGGCCATCACGCAGACATGGACCAGAGCGAGCATCAGCATCGAAGTCACTCCGATCAGGTCCATCGGCACGAACTGTGGCGCCAGCGTGAGGTACACGGTGGCCGCCTTCACGTTGAGCACGTTCGCCAAGTACGCCTGCCCTATCTCCTGCGCAACGGATTTGGAGTCGCTTCGGGCATGCTCTCTCTCCGCCGGGGCGCGGCTGAGCCGCGAGCGCCACACCAGCCACGCACCAAGGCCGATCAGATACATCGCGCCAACCAGCCGCAGAACCTGATACAACTCCGCGGAGCGCACCACCACCCCGGCGAGTCCCAGCCCCGCAAGCACACCATGGCTGATGATTCCGGCAGCCGTCCCCACGATCACAGCCCAAGCACCACGCCTGTCCCCCACCAGCCCTCGTGAACTCACCAACGTAAAGCTTGCGCCCGGAGTGATCACAAGCGGAGTCACCGCAACTCCAAAGGCGAAAAGCGTAGCAACCGAAAGCATTCGCTCAGTATGCCATGCGTCGACCGATATCCGACTCCGCATGCTGATGATCACTGGCGGGCTGGATGCCGCACCCCACACTCAACTCTGAAGAGCCCCAAAACATGATGTAGACTTGGAATAGCAGTTTTGTGCGTGCGATCTCGTGTGCCCGAAACTGACTTCGCGTGAAGACGCTGCATGTCGCCGATATACATCATCATCGATGCGCATCACAGGCATGCACGCCCATCCCACGGTCCAACAACAGCCAAACCTGTCCAGGCTTGGTGCGATGTTGGAAACGGATGAAGCGACCAAACGGTGCGTTTTCACTAGGGGCCGGCGCAATGCCTGGCCAATAACCGTCAAATACAACAGGGCCACCGTGCCCGTACAAGGAGAACGCAATGTCCGTCGTGACCATGCGCCAGTTGCTCGATTCCGGTGTCCACTTCGGCCACCAGACCCGCCGCTGGAACCCAAAGATGCGCCGCTTCATCATGACCGAGCGCAACGGCATCTACATCATTGACCTGCAGCAGTCGCTGTCCTACATCGACCGTGCATACGACTTCATCAAGCAGACCGTAGCCCACGGCGGCACGATCCTGTTCGTCGGCACTAAGAAGCAGGCCCAGGAAGCCATCGCTGAGCAGGCTCAGCGCGTGAACATGCCATACGTCAACCACCGCTGGTTGGGCGGCATGCTCACCAACTTCGCTACCGTTTCCAAGCGTGTTAACCGCATGAAGGAACTCGAAGAGATCGACTTCGACGACGTAGCAGGTTCGAAGTACACCAAGAAGGAACTGCTGCTGCTTGAGCGCGAGCTGACCAAGCTGCGCGCAAACCTCGGCGGTATCCGCAACATGAACCGCACCCCATCCATGCTGTGGGTTGTCGACACCAAGAAGGAACACCTCGCAGTCGACGAGGCAACCAAGCTGGGCATCCCAGTTGTCGCGATCCTCGACACCAACTGCGACCCAGATGAGGTCCAGTACCCAATCCCAGGTAACGATGACGCCATCCGCTCCGTATCCCTGCTGACCCGCGTTGTCGCAGACGCCGTCGCAGAGGGCCTCATGGCTCGCCAGGGCGGTAACAAGGGCGAAGCCGAAGAGCCAATGGCGGAGTGGGAGCGCGAACTCCTCGAGGGTGAGAACCCAACCGCACAGGCTGAGGAAGCTCCAGCTGAGAAGGCTGAAGAAGACGGTGGCCAGGCGGCTACCGAGTCCAAGTAATTTTCCGTCCATCACAACTTCCTACGAACGGGGATAACTCGAATGGCGAACTACACCACCGCAGACATCAAGGAACTGCGTGAGCGCACCGGCGCCGGCATGATGGATGTCAAGAAGGCTCTCGATGAGGCTGACGGCGATACCGCCAAGGCCCTCGAGATCATCCGCGTGAAGGGCCTCAACAAGGCATCCAAGCGTGAAGGCCGCGCAACCGCTGAAGGCCTCGTGGCCGCAAAGGTTGTTGACGGTGCAGGCTACATGCTCGAACTCAACGCTGAGACTGACTTCGTCGCTAAGAACGAGAAGTTCGTTGAGCTGGCAAACAAGGCCCTCGATGCCGCAGTAGCTAACAACGTCGCTGACGTTGACGCTTTGCTCGCCGCAAAGATCGGCGAGAACACTGTCGCTGAGGAGATCGAGGAGCTCAGCGGTGTTCTGGGCGAGAAGATCCAGCTGCGCCGCATCGAAAAGGTTGAAGGCCCACTCGTGAAGGCATACCTGCACAAGACCTCGCAGGACCTGCCTGCACAGGTTGGCGTTCTCTTCGCAGTCGACGGCACTGGTGAAGCCGCTGAAACCGCAGCTCACGACGTGGCTGTCCACGCAGCAGCTATGGCTCCTGTCTACCTCACCCGCGAGGACGTCCCCGAGGACCTGGTCGCTGAAGAGCGCCGCATCGCTGAAGAGACCGCACGCGCCGAGGGTAAGCCAGAGCAGGCACTGCCGAAGATCATCGACGGCCGCATGACCGGCTTCTTCAAGGAGAAGGTCCTGGTTGATCAGCCATTCGCTAAGGACACCAAGCAGTCCATCCAGCAGGTCCTGGATGCAGCTGGTGCCAAGGCTGTCGCCTTCGCACGTTTCCGCGTTGGCGCCTAACAACGCTGGTAGGGGCCTCACGCTCCGATAGACACCAGGTGTGCCCGCACTCGTCACGAGTGCGGGCGCAACCGTTTAAAGCCGGCTGCCGCATCGTGGAGCGCAACGGGTCACGGCTCGTGAGTGACGCAACCGACACGCCTCGAATAGCGGCGGGCGGCGTATGCGAAAATAAAGGTCGATTGCCTACCCACCTTGAACGCCTAAAGGAGCCTTGATGTCGAACACCCCTAGCAAGCAGCGCCGGCGAGTCCTATTGAAGCTCTCGGGAGAGGTGTTTGGTGGCGGCAAGCTGGGCGTGGACCCGGCGACCGTGCGGCGCATCGCCGAACAGATCGCCTCGACCGTAGGCGAGGTAGAAACAGCGATCGTTGTTGGCGGCGGCAACTTCTTCCGCGGAGCTGAGCTCGCGGAATCCGGTATGGACCGTTCCCGCGCTGACTACATGGGGATGCTCGGAACCGTCATGAACTGCCTGGCGCTTCAGGACTTCCTGGAACAGACCGGTGTTGAGACCCGCGTCCAGTCCGCCATTTCGATGTCCCAGGTCGCTGAAGAGTACATTCCACGCCGCGCGATCCGCCACCTGCAGAAAGACCGCGTCGTGATCTTTGGTGCAGGTGCTGGCCTCCCATACTTCTCAACCGATACGGTCGCGGCCCAGCGGGCGCTTGAAGTCCACGCTGACCAGGTTTTGATGGCCAAATCCGGTGTCGACGGTGTCTACACCGCGGACCCGAAAACCAACCCTGACGCCAAGAAGTTCGAGAAACTCACTTACAGCGAAGCCCTTGCCGGCAACATCCGGGTCATGGATCAGACCGCGATGACGATGTGTAAGGACAACGGCCTGGAAATGTTCGTTTTCGGCATGGAAGGCGAAGGCAACGTCGCGGCAGCGATCCGCGGCACCGCCCAGGGAACTCACGTCACAGTCGCCTAAAGTGGCGGCCTAGCCCATGAGGTAGGTGGTAACGCTAGAAGCCAAACAGGGTAGCCCTGGGGCTTAGCAAAGCGAGTGAGTAGCCTAAGATGTATGACAAGATGCACCTTTGGTACGTATAACCTGTGGTGCACGTTGACGGTGTAAATAGAACCCTCGAAGGAGTTCCGATGATCCAGGAAGTGCTGGGCGAAACCCGCTCCGCTATGGAACGTACGATCGAAGCAGCTCAAGAAGACTTCGCAACTGTCCGTACCGGCCGGGCAAACCCGGGCCTATACGCCAAAGTGATGGTTGAGTACTACGGCTCCTTCACCCCGCTTCAGCAGCTGGCCTCCTTCCAGGTGCCGGATGCGCGCACTATCCTCATCAACCCTTACGATGCCTCCTCGATCCGCGCGATCGAGAAGGCGCTTTCCGATTCGGAGATCGGCGCTAACCCATCCAACGACGGCCGCCAGATCCGCATCACGATGCCGGAGCTGACCGAGGAACGCCGCAACGAGTACGTCAAGCTTGTGCGCACCAAGGCTGAAGAGCACAAGGTAGCCCTGCGTAACCATCGCCGTAAGGGCAATGACATGCTCAAGGAACTTGAAGAGGACGGCGGCGTTGGCGAAGACGACGTCAAACGAGGCGAGAACGAACTGAACCAGATGGTTCGTGAGTTCGGCGAGCAGGTCGACGAGATGACCAAGAACAAGGAAGCCGAGCTCCTCGAGATCTAATGACGTACACGTCTGGTTTCCGGAATGAGTCCAGCCCTGTCGAGGGGCTGGGCTCATCGGTGTCTGTTGATGAGACGCGAGCGCGCCGTGCCGCATCGACGCATGTCGATGCGCCATCGCGCGCTTCAAGGCGTCCTGCAGCACCCGGGAGCAGGCGGGCACGCCGTCAAGCCGAGCGAGCAGCAGCCGCGGCAGCCGCGGCAGCGGAAGCTGAGACCCCCGAAGCGAAGGATCTTGAGGCACCAGTTCTCGAAACCGGCAACGCACAAGCCGACACCACCGAACCCGTGGCTGAAGCCAACACAGCGCAGGAGGTTCACACAGCGCAGGAGACTCACACGGCGCCGCAGCCTATCGTTGAGGCGCCGGAGCCGGCTGAGCTGCGGGGGTGGAGGGCCGATCAAAATGCGGCGTGGGAGCCTGCCTACGATGAAACGCCCGAGCCTGTTGCTGCTGTGGAGGCTGAACAGGATGCAACCGCGCTGTATGAGCAGGATGCAACGGCAGCGCATCAAGAGGAAGCACCGGCGCGGTTCGGACACGATGCAACTGCCCTGTTTGAACAGGATGCAACTGCAACGTATGACAGGGATGCGTTGGCTGGGCAGGATGCCGTGCCTGAAGAAGGTGCGCTACCTGCACCGTACGGGGCGCTGGAACCGCTGAGTGTTCCTGATCCGAATGATTTGCCTGAGCCGAAACCGTCTAAAGCGGGCCGTAACCTTCCGGCGGCGATCGGCGTGGGCGCGGGTCTTCTCGCCGTGCTTGGTCTCGGGCTTTTTGTTTTTCCCTATCTGCTGATCGCGCTCGGTTGCTTGGTTGCAGGTATCGGTTCGTGGGAAGTCTCGCGTGCGCTCAAGGCGCGCACGGGTATCCCTATTCCGTTGGCACCACTTCTCATCACGAGCGTCGCTTTGCCGTTGCTTGCGGGCATCTACGGGCCTGTCGCGCTCTCCTTGGGGTTGACCGCCTGCCTTGTGCTCGTGGTGATCTGGAACCTGCTTGAGGGGCGTTCGCACGGCTCACAGTCGATCGGGCTGAGCGTTCTAGTGGTGGGGTGGGTCCCGCTGCTGGCCTCTTTCGCGTTCTTGATTTTTCAAACCGAGCGTGGTGCTGCCGCGTTGCTCACGGTTGTTCTGCTGGTGGTCTCTAACGACACGTTCGGCTACATCGTCGGGGTGACCCTGGGTAAGCATCCGATGGCGGCACGCATCAGCCCTAAGAAGTCCTGGGAGGGCTTCGCAGGTTCGCTGCTGGGCGCGACCATCGTGGGTATCGCGTTGTGCCTGTGGGTTCTGCAGATACCGTGGTGGCTTGGCGTTGTCTTGGCTATTGCGACGGTCGTGTGCGCCACGTTGGGCGATTTCGCTGAGTCGATGGTCAAGCGTGCGCTCGGGGTCAAGGACATGTCTAACTTGTTGCCGGGGCACGGCGGCATGATGGACCGCCTGGATTCCCTCTTGTTTGCGATGCCTTTCGGCTACGCAGTGGTTATGTTGGCTGAAGCGCTGGCCTAACCCTCAGATAAACTCTCACTTGCACATACCTCTATCGAAGGAGCGCCACGGTGGCTCGAACGGATAACGCCGGTCTGGCTGGCACTTTGTTTGCACGGGTGGCTGACGACGCCTTTGGATACGACACCGGTCAGGTCGAGGATTTCTTGGCGCGTGCCCGTAAGACGTATGAGGCGGAGAACCTGAACAGGGACGTTGTCACGAGCTCTGTAGTGCGGCGGGCAACGTTCGACCCGGTCAGGGGCGGCTATGATCCTCGCGAAGTCGATGCGGCCTTGGACAGGCTCGAGGACGTCTTCGCGGCCCGTGAACGCAACGCCCTGATCGAGTCTGAAGGCCACGACCGTTGGCTTGAGAACATCTCTCAGGTCGCGATGGTGTTGCGGGCTCGTCTGCATCGAGCGCCGGGGGAGCGTTTCCGCCGTCCATCCAAACGGAACGTACCGTCCTATAACATCGCAGACGTCGACGCGTTGTGTGACCGTCTCATCCAGTACTTCGAACACGATGTCCCCCTGAGCGTTGACGATGTACGCCGTGTGGTGTTTAGGCGCGCTGAGGGCGATGAAGGCTATGAAGAGAACCAGGTGGATGCGTTCTTGGACCGCACCATCGAACTCATGGCCGCGATCGACTAACGCGGCCAAGACGACCCACTAGAACGATGACCCACTAGCGCGTGGTCAACGCTTGGGCCCGGCACCACAAGGTGCCGGGCCCAAACGTTAGATAACTGTATTACTCAAATATTATTGCTCACCTGTTATTGGTCAACTGCTATTGCTCACCTGTTATTGCTCAAGGGTGTGCGGTCACGGAGCACAGCTACGCATATCAGCTACGTGTTTTAGCTACAGAGATCAGCGTGTCAGCTGAGTTCGAAGTGGTCTTCGGCGACGATTTCTCCGCGCGCGTTGGAGAAGTCCCTGGTCTGGTCGACTTGTTTGAAACCGCGGCCTTCAAGGATCTTGTGGGTTCCCACGTTGTCAGCCACCACGGATGCGCGAACAGGCCGCTGCGGGAATTCCTCCAGCATCGCTTCCACGGCGGCGGTGGTGACTCCCTGGTTCCAGAAGGATTTATCAGTCCAGAAGGAAAGCTCCGCGTAGTCCTCGTGGAAAGCCATGACGATCGATCCGGCTACTTCACCATCGTGCTCAATGGTGCGCACCTGGATTTTAGGGTCGCGCAACATGAGGCCCCAGTGATAGTCGAAGACGCTGCGGTCGCTGGGGTTGCGGGCGCTGAAGGCCGCCATATGGTTGGCGTCCGGGTCCTGTTGGTGAGCGAAGAAGTGCTCGAGGTCCGCGGGTTCAACGGGGCGCAGGCGCATGTTTCCTCCGGGTGCTAATGAATGAATATGTATTGCTTATCTATCTTAGGCCAGATGGTGCCCACCTGGGTTTTGCCTCAATGTTGGGCTATCACCGGTTTCGGGTGCCAGCTGCGTTGGCTAGTCGTGGCACACTAGCAGGGGCGCGTTTGCCTGTAGATGCTGGGGCGCTTCCGCAGCAGTGTGGTGGGGTTGCTGGTTTTTATTGTTGATGCTGGGTTGTTCGGTTTGTGAGGGAGCTTGTTGTGGCTAGGTCTGTTGTGATTGTGGGTTCGACGGGGTCGATCGGTACTCAGGCTTTGGCGCAGATCGCCCGTGCGGGGGACCGGTTTGCGGTGCGGGCTATTTCTGCGGGGCAGCAGGCTCGCGAATTAGCGTTGCAGGCGGTGGCGTTCCGCACCAGTGTGGTGGGTTTGGCTGGCGCTGAGGGGATGAGTGCCGACGATGTGCGCGGCGGCTTCTTGCTGCATCTGGCAGGTGCTAAGGAGGTTGCTTCACGTGAGGGGCGGCTTGAGCTTGCCGGTGTCGGTGAGGTTGACGTCGATGTCGCGGGCCTGGACGCTTATGTACCCGAGGTTGTGGTTGGTGACAGCGCGGCGCGCGCGTGTGCGGCGTTGCCTGATGTGGATGTGGTGCTCAACGGGGTCACGGGTTCGCGCGGTTTGCGGCCTACGCTGGCGGCTATTGAGGCCGGTTCTGTGGTGGCGTTGGCTAATAAGGAGTCACTGGTTGCTGGCGGCCGGCTGGTGATGAATGCGGCATCGCCGGGGCAGATCGTTCCTGTGGATTCGGAGCATTCAGCGATCGCGCAGGCCTTGCGTTCGGGAGCGCGTGGTGAGGTTGAGCGTTTGATCATCACCGCATCGGGCGGTCCGTTCCGCGGCTGGAACGCGCACCAGCTTGAGGAAGTCACCCCGCAGCAGGCCTTGGCTCACCCTACCTGGGATATGGGGCGTGTGGTCACAACCAATTCGGCGACCTTGGTGAATAAGGCGCTTGAAGTGATTGAGGCGCATCTGCTGTTCGACGTCCCGCTGGAGCGGATTGTTCCGGTAGTGCATCCGCAGTCGGTGGTGCATTCGATGGTCGAGTTCGTGGATGGTTCCACGATTGCGCAGGCGTCTCCACCGGATATGGGGTTGCCGATCGCGTTGGGTTTGAATTGGCCGGATCGCCTGCCGGGGGCGTGCACACCGGTGGATTGGACGCAGGCTCATACGTGGGAGTTTTTCCCGATGGATCATGAGGCGTTCCCTGCTATCGAGCTTGCGAAGAAAGCGCAAGAGGCTTCACCGACGCACATGGCCGTGTATAACGCAGCCAATGAGGAAGCGGTGGATGCTTTCCACGACGGCGCGATCGGTTTCCGGAGGATCGTCGAGGTCGTGGCCGAGGTGGTTGAGGCTTATGACTCGGATGCGAACACGGCAGAGTATGGCCGTAGTGTTGAAGGGGTTTTGGCCGCCGAAGAGTGGGCGCGCGATAAAGCCCGCAAGCTGTGGGCTTGAGTTTTACCGGTTGGGATTGAGATGGATCAGGTTCTGGCGTATGTGATTGGCGCGCTGGTGATGCTGGTGGGTATCGGCATCTCGATTGCGTTGCATGAGGTGGGGCATTTACTGCCGGCTAAGGCTTTCGGTTTGCGCGTGCCTCGCTACATGGTGGGTTTTGGGCCTACGCTGTTCTCTTTCCGTAAAGGGGAGACAGAGTACGGGATCAAATTGCTGCCGCTGGGTGGGTACATCACGATGATCGGTATGTATCCGCCGCATCAGGACGGCAAGCAGCGGCCTACACGCACCGGTATTTTTCAGCAGTTGTCCGATGAGGCGAAGAAGGCTGAAGCTGAGACTCTGCAGCCTGGCGATGAGAAGCGATTGTTTTTGAACTTGCCGGTGTATAAGCGGATCATCATCATGCTGGGTGGCCCGTTTATGAATCTGCTTTTAGCGTTCGTGTTCTTTGGGATTGTTCTTACTGGTTTCGGGGTCGCGACTCCTACGACCACGGTGTCTGAGGTGTATCAGTGTCTTCAAGCAGTGGATGACGAGAACACGCGCCCGGCGGGGGAGGAGCAGGGCTGTCCTGAGGGTGCCCCAGCTGGGCCGGCGTATGCGGCGGGCTTGAAGCCTGGGGATGTCATTACCTCGGTTGACGGTGTTTCGCTTGACGACACTGATTGGTCTGCACTCACGGACCGGATCAAGGCAAGCCCTGATCAAGAGCTCAGCATCGGTTATGAGCGCGATGGTGTCGCATCGACCACAACGTTGGTTCCGGTTGAGACGGCTCGGCCTGTTGTTTCGCCTTTGGGGATGGTTGAGAAGAACCGTGACGGTACTGCCAAGGTGGAGTCGGTGGGTTTCGCTGGCATCGGTTCGACAGCTGAGATCCGGCCGCGGCCGGTAGGTGAGGTCCCGGGTTTTGTGTGGGAGAATGTCAAAGCTGTTTCTGGTGTTGTGACTCAGCTTCCGCAGAAAGTTGCTGGCGTTGCCCAGGCCGCGTTCAGCCCAGCTGAACGCGATCCGAACGGGCCGATGTCCGTGGTAGGGGTGGGCCGCATCGCCGGCGAGATCACCTCTTTCGAGCAGATCAGCGTCAAAGATAAGCTCGCAAGCTACCTGAGCCTGATGGGTTCGCTGAACGTCGCGCTGTTCGTGTTCAACCTGATCCCGCTCTTGCCGCTTGATGGCGGTCATATCGCAGGGGCTTTGTGGGAGAAGATCCGCAAAACGTTCAACAAGATTTTCAAGCGCCCTGACCCGGGACCGGTGGATCTTTCGAAGATGCTCCCGGTCACCTATGTTGTTGCAGGTTTATTGCTCGTCATGGGTGTGATCTTGATCTATGCCGACCTCGTGAAACCGGTGTCCCTGCTGTAGCTTGCCTCAGATGCTGCCTCAGGCATGTGAAGGTGCCGGCAGCGGCATGGGAAGATAGAGCACAGCAGTGGATTCGTTTATCACGTATGAGTTCTTGGAGGACACCTCGTGTCATCGGTTAATTTGGGAATGCCTACACCACCACCTATGACGTTGGCTCCGCGGCGCAAGACCCGCCAGATGATGGTCGGCAACGTCGGTATGGGCTCGGATCACCCGATCACCGTGCAGTCGATGACGACCACGAAGACTCACGACATCGGCGCTACGTTGCAGCAGATCGCCGAGCTCACCGCCGCTGGCTGTGACATTGTCCGTGTCGCGTGCCCAACAGACAAGGACGCCGATGCGCTGAAGGTCATCGCGCAACAGTCCACGATCCCGGTGATCGCGGATATCCACTTCCAACCCAAGTACGTCTACGCAGCCATTGAGGCCGGTTGCGGTGCGGTGCGTGTCAACCCGGGCAACATCCGCAAGTTCGATGACCAGGTTGCAGAGATTTCCGCTGCCGCGAAGCAGCATGGGACCCCGATCCGCATCGGCATCAACGGCGGCTCCCTCGATAAGCGCCTGCTGGAGAAATACGGCCGCGCAACCCCGGAGGCTCTCGTTGAATCCGCGTTGCAGGAAGCCGCGCTGTTCGAAGAAAACGATTTCTACGATTTCGGTATCTCCGTCAAACACTCTGACCCGGTCGTGATGATTCGCGCGTATGAGCTGCTCGCTCAGAAGGGCGATTGGCCGCTGCACCTGGGTGTCACCGAGGCAGGTCCTGCCTTCCAAGGCACCATCAAGTCCGCAACCGCTTTCGGCGCGCTGCTCTCCCAAGGTATTGGCGATACGATCCGTGTCTCACTTTCGGCCCCACCTGTCGAAGAGATCAAGGTCGGCGAGCAGATCCTCCAATCGCTGAACCTGCGTCCACGCCAGCTCGAAATCGTTTCCTGCCCGTCCTGTGGACGCGCCCAGGTCGATGTGTATGAGCTCGCCAACAACGTGACCGAAGGCCTCAAAGACTTCAAGGTTCCGCTGCGTGTGGCCGTCATGGGTTGCGTCGTCAACGGGCCAGGCGAGGCACGAGAAGCCGACCTCGGTGTCGCATCCGGCAACGGCAAGGGCCAAATCTTCGTCAAGGGCGAGGTCATCCGCACGGTCCGTGAAGACCAGATCGTGGAAACCCTGCTCGAAGAAGCCCACCGCATCGCCGAGGAGATGGGCGCAAGCGAGACCGAAGGCGCATCGCCTTCCGTGTCCGTCCACTAGGTAACGGTCTCAACGTCAATGGTGATCCGGCAGATCGTGAACCGGGCCGGCGCCCGGATGGCGGATCTGCGCTCGCCGGACCCCAGCATCCGCACCCTCACGAATGAGGACGCGCCAGCGTTGCTCGCGTTGATCGCGCGCAACCCTGTCCAGCATGCTTTCGTTCAGCAGCAACTCGATGTTGTTGGCGGCAAGATCGATGTGTTGCCTGGCGCGCGCATCCTGGGCCGCTTCGATGATGCAGGCGTGATGGTTGCGGCGTGCTGGCTGGGCGCGAACGTGGTGCCTGTGACCGCGGATGAAGGCGAGCAAGCCCGGGAACACGGTGAAGCGTTCGGGCGGCGGGTCCTGACCAGCCGTAAGCGCTTCGCCTCGATTTTCGGTCCGAAAGCAGGAGTTGAAGGGATCTGGGATGTGGTGAAGACCAGCCCGGCCTTCTACCCGCGTAGTGTGCGGCTCACCCAGCCGTTCATGACGTTGGAAGGCCCGGCTGTGATCGAAGGATCTGGCCGAGTCCGGCAAGGGTATGTGAGTGATTTCGATGCGTTCTGGCCGGCTTCCGTTGCGATGTTCACCGAGGAGCTTGGCTATTCACCCCTCGATGTAGGCGAGGCCTCCTATAGGGCGCGGGTCAAACAGTTGCTGGCGTGCGGGCAGGCTCTGCTCGAGCCGGGTGCGGCGGGCACAACGGTGCGGTTCAAAGCCGAGCTCGGGGTTGTGACCGGCCAAGCCACACAGATCCAGGGCGTATGGATGCATCCGGGCCACCGCGGCATCGGGCTTTCAGCGAGCCGCGTGGCAGATGTCGTGGCCCATGCGCACACGTGGGCGCCCGTGACGAGCCTGTACGTCAACGACTACAATCACGCGGCTCGAGCCGTCTATGAGAAGGTGGGTTTCCAAACCACCGGGATGTTCGCGACCGTCCTGCTATGAGCATCGAATCCCGGGACGGGCACGCGGCAGCGCGCCACATAGCCGGCCGCTATGCGTGGGCAGACTACACTGGACACGAGCCGTCACCGGATACTAACGGTGAACGCAACCGATTTGCTGATTCACTCTGCACACCCCGATCCACCCTGAAAGGGGAGGCCCTGTGGTAACACGCCTTTCAACGTTCTTTCTCCGCACGCTGCGCGACGACCCTGCCGAAGCTGAGCTCGCAAGCCACAAGTTGTTAGTCCGGGCTGGCTACATCCGCCGTGCAGCACCGGGCATCTATTCCTGGCTGCCGCTGGGGCTCAAGGTCCTGAACAAGGTCGAGAACATTGTGCGTGAAGAAATGAACGCGATCGGCGCTCAGGAAGTGCATTTCCCGGCGTTGCTTCCGAAAGAGCCCTATGAGGCGACGGGCCGCTGGGAAGAATACGGAGACAACATTTTCCGTCTGCAGGACCGCCGTAAGGCCGACTATCTACTCGCGCCAACGCACGAGGAAATGTTCACCCTCTTGGTCAAAGACATGTACTCCTCGTATAAGGATCTGCCGGTGTACCTGTACCAGATCCAGACGAAGTACCGCGACGAGGCCCGCCCGCGCGCTGGCCTGTTGCGCGGCCGTGAATTCATCATGAAGGACTCCTATTCCTTCACCCTGGATGAGGAAGGCCTCGACGAGGCATACGAGGCCCACCGCGCCGCGTACCTCAAGATTTTTGAGCGTTTGAACCTGGAGGTCCGCCCGGTCTTCGCGATGGCGGGAGCGATGGGTGGCTCGAAGTCGGAAGAGTTCCTGCACCCAACCGAAGCGGGCGAGGACACGTTCGTGGTCTCCCCAGGCGGTTACGCCGCCAACGTTGAGGCCGTGACGACGCCGCCGCTGGACCCGATCGACTACACCGACGCGCCGGCCGCCCACGTTGAGCTGACCCCGAACAGCGAGACCATCGAAACGCTCGTTGACGCAGCGAACGAGAACCACCCGAAGGACACCCCGTGGACTGCCGCGGACACACTCAAGTGCGTTGCGTTGGTTGTTGTGACACCGAACGGTGAGCGCGAACTCGCCGTCGTGGGTGTGCCCGGCAACCGCCAGGCTGACCTCAAACGAATCGAGGCGACCATCGGTGAGCTCATGGGTATCGTCGGCGAATCCCAGGTTGAGGTTGCCACCGATGACGACCTCGGCCGTCACCCTGAACTGGTCAAGGGCTACATCGGCCCTGGCTTGTCGAAGGATGAGGCCGTTTTGGGTCGTGAAGCACGTTCGGGCGTCCCGTTCTTCGTTGACCCTCGTGTTGTTGAGGGGTCAACCTGGATCACGGGCGCGAACCTCCGTGACCATCACGTCTTCGGTTTGGTTGCAGGCCGTGACTTCGGCTGGGATGGTGTGCTTGAGGCTGTTGCGGTGGAAGACGGCGACCCCGCACCCGATGGTTCCGGTCCGTTGAAGACGACCCGCGGCATCGAGATGGGCCACATCTTCCAGCTGGGCCGCCGCTACGCTGAAGCGTTGGACCTGAAGGTTTTGGATCCCAACGGTAAAGCGCAGGTTGTCACGATGGGTTCCTACGGCGTGGGCGTGACCCGCGCGGTTGCGGCTATCGCTGAGGCCCATCATGATGACAAGGGCCTCGTGTGGCCTCGGGCTGTGGCACCCGCCGATGTTGTGGTGATCATCGCTGGCAAGGGGGAAGAGCTCACGGAAACCGCCGAGGACATCGCGGGCAAGCTCGATGACGCCGGCTTGGAGGTCATGCTCGATGACCGCGCCAAGGTTTCTGCGGGCGTGAAGTTCCGTGACGCTGAGCTGATCGGTATCCCTACCACTGTTGTTGTGGGCCGCGGCGTGGCCGATGGCGTGGTTGAGGTCAAGGACCGCGCCACGGGCGAGGCCGAGAACATCGCGCTCGATGCCGTGGTTGAGCACGTTGCCCAGCTCGCAGCTCACTAAGCTCGCCTATGGACTACATCCTGACGGACACCGGCGCGCTCAACATCGGGCTGATCCTGTTGGTTTTGGGCGCCGGTTTCCTTGCAGGATGGGTCGATTCGGTGGTCGGCGGAGGCGGGTTGATCCAGCTTCCGGTCGTGTTGCTGATTCCGGGGCTTACCCCGGTTCAGGCTTTGGCCACGAATAAGGTCGGCTCGATCTTTGGTACCACGACATCGGCTATCACGTATGGTCGGCGTGTGCGGCCGGACCTCGCCACGAGTCTGGGTCTTGCTCTCACCGCGGGGCTCGCCTCGGTGGGTGGGGCCGCTGTGGCCTCGATACTGCCTACCGAGGTTTTCAAACCCATCATCCTCGTAGCGCTTGTTGTGGTTTTCGTTTTCACACTCGCTAAGAAGAACATGGGGGCCTCAACCGCGCTCAAGCATGCGAGCATGAAGCACCATGTTCGGGCGTGGGGGATCGGTATCGCGATCGGGTTTTATGATGGCGTGCTGGGGCCGGGCACGGGATCGTTTCTGGTGATCGCCTTGGTTGGGGTTTTGGGGTATTCGTTCCTGGATGGATCAGCGCGCGCGAAGATCGCTAACTGGGCCACCAACTTCGGTGCGTTGTGCTTCTTCATCCCCGCAGGCCACGTCGTGTGGCCGCTCGGTATTGGCTTAGGCATCGCGAACATGTTCGGGGGCTATATCGGTTCGCGGATGGCGGTTTCAGCCGGCTCGCGTTTTGTGCGGATCGTGTTCCTCGTGGTCGTGACCGCGCTCATCATCAGCGTTGGAGCGGACACCCTTCGGCAACTGAGCTAGCCCGCTGAGTTAGCCCGCTGAGTTAGTGAGGCGAGCTAGCTAACGCGTGTATCCGGCGACCTGGAAAGACAAAGCCATGAGCACGATGCGCGCCTCACCGTGATAGTGCGCCGCGAGGTGTTGCAGCGGTTCAGCGAGTGACGCTTGCGCTGAAGCGAGCTTTTCCGTTCCGGGAGCGAGGTAGTCTTCCCGCGGCCCGATGGTCGCAGCAGCATAGGGGTGCCCGGACGCTTTCCCGAGACCGAGCGTGAGATCACGCGAGGCTTCGAACCATTCCTGATTGCTGTCTGCTGGGTTTCGGTGCGCGATGATGCGTGCCGCTTCAGTGATCTTGGCTGATGTTCGGCCCGTCCGATCCCACAAGGCGGCGGCCTGTTCAGGTTCGCTGGGGTCCGCTAGGGCAACCACGTCCCCTAAAGCCGCCACGGGGTCGGTGAGGCTTGCGGAAGCTAGCGCTTCCTTGATCACTGCGGCCGCATCGTTATCTAGGGGTGGGGCGCCGGCTTTCTGGGAAGCCGAGTACAGCGTGACGGAGGCTGCGATCAGCCGGGATGCATCCTCACGGCTCAGCTGCTCATTATCGCTAGGACGCAAGGCCAACTGCATAAGCTCACCGGAGAGGACGGCGGCGTCTTTAGCGTTATCCTGCCCGCTGGCTTTCTGAGCGGCTACATGTTCTTCGATCCACCGCATCTCACGGTTAGTAGCCGGCCCACCCCAGGCGTCAGAGCCACTCAACAGCTCATAGGCTGTGCGTGCCGCGGTCGTGACATCCTCGCCGCTATGGGCCTGATCCACCTGCGCGAGCAAAACCCGGGCACGGTACACAGGGCTGTGTTCGGTCCGGGACACAGCCTTATCGAATACAGCGTCTCCAGGCCTTGCGTTAGCGGAATAGCTGCTCGTGGTGGTTGTGACGCCTAACCAGCATGTGCTCACCATCAGCACAGACACGGCGGCGCGGCCCATCCGTGAACCGGAACCGCGGGACTGTTGGGTATCCCGCCGTGCCCGCCGACCGTCGCCTGGGGACTGTTGGTTATTGCCCGAGGTTGGTTGGTCGTCTCCCGAGGTTTGTTGGCCGTCGCCTGGGGTCTGTTGGTCGTTACCCTGGGCCTGCGGAGCTTCCTGAGTTGCCGGCGACGTCTCCTGTGTCGCTGACTCCGTGGAATCCTGTACTGAACGCATAACGCTATGGTGCCATGCGGGTAGGGTAGATCTGTACAGACACAGCGTAAAGGGAGGAATAGCGTGTCATCCCACAGCATGCCAGCCGATAACGCGTCGAGGCACGAGGGTTCGCCATGGGCTCCTGAAGCAATCACGCGAGCTATCGAGCCTGTGATCAGCGATGCTGGTTTGATCGTTGAAGACGTCACGGTCAAAGGTGGGAACACACCAACCCTGCAGATTCTGGTTGATCTGCCGAGCGGTACGGATGCGGTGGATCTGGATGTTCTCGCTGAAGTTTCGCAGCAGGTGGGCGAGGTTTTGGATAACGGTTTGCTTGCCTCCTCGGGTGCTTATGAGCTTGAGGTTTCCTCGCCGGGGGCTTCGCGTCCGCTCACACAGCCTCGCCACTTCCAGCGCAACGTGGGCCGTGTGATTCGTGTGGTGAGCGAGGATGAAGACTTCACAGGCACCGTGCTTGAGGCCGACGACGAGGGCATTGTGATCGAGCCGATCAAGCCTGCGCCTAAGAAGGGCATGAAAGATAAGGTGCTTGATCCGGTGCGGCGCGAGTATGCTGACATTCGTCGCGCGAAGGTTGACATCGAGGCGACGGCGGCGGCACGGTTGGCTGCCGTAAAGGACGCCGAGGATGTGGCAGAAGAGTCAATGGAAGATCCAGCACAGTCAGGTCTAACGGGCGAGGAGGCCTAAGAATGCATATTGATATGACGGCGTTGCGTCAGCTTGAAAAGGACCGCGATATTCCGCTGGATCGGCTGATCAACGCGATCGAGCATGCGCTTGTCCTCGCTTATGACAAGGAGCCCGGCGCTATCCGCGGCGCGCGTGCGGAATTGGACCGTAAAACCGGTGTCGCCACCATTTGGGCGCCTGAGGTTGATGAGAACAACCAGCGGATCGGTGAGTTCGATGACACGCCTGCGGACTTCGGCCGGGTAGCAGCAGCGACGGCGCGGCAAGTGATCTTCCAGCGCCTGCGCGATGCTGAAGACGAAGCCGTCCTAGGCACCTTCCGCGATAAGCAAGGCGAGATCCTCTCCGGAGTGATCCAGCAGGGCCGTGATCCACGCATGGTCCAGGTTGATCTTGGAACCCTTGAAGCGGTCCTGCCGCCACCGGAGCAGGTACCGGGCGAGGATTACAGCCACGGACGTCGTCTGCGCGTGTATGTCACCGATGTGCACCGCGGCCCTAAAGGCCCCTCGATCACGGTTTCACGCACCCACCCGCAGCTGGTGCATAAACTGTTTGAACTTGAGGTCCCGGAGATCCAGGACAAGACGGTCGAGATCGTTTCGATCGCACGTGAAGCGGGCCACCGCACCAAGCTCGCGGTGCGTGCCCGCGTTGAGGGCCTCAACGCTAAGGGAGCCTGCATCGGCGAGATGGGTTCTCGTGTGCGCGCGGTGATGACCGAGCTCAACGACGAGAAGATCGACATCATCACGTGGGATCCAGACCCTGCACAGTTTGTAGCTCACGCGCTTTCGCCAGCCAAGGTGCTCTCGGTTGAAGTTTTGAGCGAAGACCTACACCACGTCCGCGCTGTTGTCCCGGACGATCAGCTCTCGCTTGCGATCGGCAAGGAGGGGCAAAACGCTCGTCTTGCGGCCAAGCTCACGGGCTGGAGAATCGACGTTGTCTCGCCAGCGCGTCAGAGCGCGGTAGACTAGACAGGTCAGAAGTTCAGTCTGTTGCGCCCAAATACGGGGCAGAGGATGGGAGTTCGTGGTGAACAAGGGTTCTTCACGTAGCCCCATCCGGACCTGTATAGGGTGCAGGCTCACCGATGACCAAGCCGTTCTTTTGCGGCTAGTGCGGAACCCCGGAAGCGCGCGAGTGGTTCCGGATCCGCAACGCCGTAAAACGGGGCGCGGTGCTTGGGTGCACCGTAACCCCGAGTGTGTACGGCGGGCAGTGAATCGGAACGCAGCGAACAGGGCCTTCAGGGCTCGCAGTGTCGTTGATGAAGATGAGTTGCTTGCCGTCATCAACCTGGGCATAACCGGTGTCCAGGGTTCAACCATGACCGATCAGAAAGCGGGTTAAGAAGAGTGGCAACCCGATGAACACGCAACGGTGATGGGCCAGAGATGAACAACCTCAGGCTCGGAAATCAGCGTGCGTTCCGCTTAGCGGGGCGCACACCACGAAATCTAGGGTCCGTGGTCTTACACGTCACGTGCAACGCTTTTACTTGATGCGCGTGAGCGTTCAAAAGGATACGCGGACCAGAGAAGGAGAACTGTGGCCAAGAAGGTCCGCGTACATGAGCTCGCTAAAGAGCTCGGCATTCCGTCAAAGGAAGCCATGGCAAAACTTGAGGAGATGGGCGAGTTCGTCCGCTCAGCTTCCTCCACGATCGAGCCGCCGGTCGTCAAGCGTTTGCGGGAAGCATTCCCGAACGCCGCAGGCGGCGATTCCGCTCAGGCGGATCAACCGAAGGTGAAGACTGCGCAGGTTCAGGGTGCGGGAACCCGAACCTCCGATCCAGCTCCAGCGGCTGCCGCTAAGCCAGCTGATGATGCCCCTCAGCCGGAAGCTAAGCCAGCTACCGCAAAGAAGGCGGCATCGGCGGAGAAGCCAGCGCCGAAACCGGGCCCTAAGCCTGGACCTAAACCGGGTCCTAAGCCTGGCCCGAAGCAGGCCCCTAAAGCCGCTGAGAAGCCTGACGCTAAGCCGGCGCCAGCTGCTAAGCCAGGCCCGGCTAAGAAGGCACCGGCAACCCCTCAGGCGACCCCGCGCACTGCTGCGCCGAAGCCCGGTCCAAAGCCTGGTCCGCGTCCGGGTAACAACCCGTTCAGCACCCCATCCTCACAGGGTCGCGGCAACGATGCTGGCCCACGCCCACCTCGCGGTGGCGCACGCCCAGGCCCACGTCCGGGTGGAGGCCGTGGTGGTGCCCCACGTCCAGGCAACAACCCGTTCTCAAACCAGCAGGGCATGCGCGGCGAAGGCGGCGGCCGCGGCGGACAACGTCAGGGTTCTGCAGGTTCGGGCGGCCCACGTCCAGGCGCGCCACGCCCACCACGCGGTGCGGCCTCGGGTTCAGGCGGTCCACGCCCTAACCCGAACATGATGCCTAAGAAGCTCGACCTCAACGTCAACCAGCCGCGTCCAGGTGGTGGCCGTCCAGGTGGCGGCGGTCGGCCAGGCGGTGGCGGACGTTCCGGTGGCGGAGGCGGTTTCCGTGGTGGCCGCGGCGGCGGTCGCGGTAACGCGGCAGGCGCATTCGGTCGCGGCGGTCCACGCCGTGGTCGCAACCGCAAGTCCAAGCGCGCCAAGCGCCAGGAGATGGAGCAACAGGGCGCACCAGTCATCGGCGGCGTGGTTGTTCCACGCGGCGATGGCAACACGGTAGTTCGGTTGCGTCGCGGTGCGACCTTGGCTGACTTCGCTGAACGCATCAAGGCAGATCCAGCCGCACTTGTGACGGTGCTGTTCCACCTCGGTGAAATGGCTACGGCTAACCAGTCGCTGGATGAATCGACGTTTGAGATCCTCGGTGAAGAGCTGGGCTATAAGGTCCAGGTCGTGTCCCCGGAGGACGAAGAGCGCGAACTGTTCGAGTCCTTCCACATCGACCTCGAGGCAGAAGCCGAGGCCGAGACCGAGGACATGCTCGAGCCTCGTCCACCTGTGGTGACCATCATGGGTCACGTTGACCACGGTAAGACCCGCACGCTGGATGCGATCCGCCGCTCCAACGTAATCGAGGGTGAAGCCGGCGGCATCACCCAGCACATCGGTGCCTACCAGATCTCTACGATGCACGAAGGTGACAACGGTGAAGAGGAACGCCTCTTGACCTTCATTGACACCCCTGGTCACGAAGCCTTCACGGCGATGCGTGCCCGCGGTGCCAAAGTCACTGACATCGCTGTGCTGGTTGTTGCAGCTGACGACGGCGTCATGCCGCAGACGGTTGAGGCGCTCAACCACGCGCAGGCGGCAGACGTGCCGATCGTGGTTGCGGTGAACAAGATCGATAAGCCGGAAGCCAACCCTGAGAAGGTCAAGGGCCAGCTCGCCGAGTACGGCCTGGTCCCTGAGGATTACGGCGGCGACACGATGTTCGTGCCGATCTCCGCTAAGCAGGACATCGGTATCCATGACCTGTTGGATGCGATCCTTCTGACCGCGGACGCAGCGCTCGAGTTGCGTGCTAACCCGGATAAGGACGCTCGCGGTATCGCGATCGAAGCGAACCTGGATAAGGGCCGCGGTGCGGTCACGACCGTTTTGGTTCAGTCGGGTACGCTCGCGGTCGGCGACACGATCGTTGCCGGTAAGGCGCACGGTCGCGTCCGTGCGATGTTCGATGAGAACGGTGAAGCGCTCGATGTCGCGTTGCCTTCGCGTGCGGTGCAGGTCTTGGGTCTTTCGAACGTTCCGCGCGCTGGTGACACGTTCATAGTGACTCCGGATGAGCGTACGGCCCGCCAGATCGCAGAGCGCCGCGAGGCAGCGGACCGTAACGCGATGCTCGCTAAGCGCCGTAAGCGCATTACGCTTGAGAACTTCGATGACGCTGTCGCTGAGGGCAAGATCGATACCCTCAACCTCATCCTCAAGGGTGACGTATCCGGTGCTGTTGAAGCGCTTGAGGATTCGCTGCTCAAGATCGATGTGGGCGATGAGGTTCAGTTGCGTGTGATCCACCGTGGCGTGGGTGCTATCACGCAGAACGACGTCAACCTGGCAACGGTCGATAACGCGATCATCATCGGCTTCAACGTCCGCCCTGCAGAGCGTGTCTCTGAGTACGCGGATGAAGAGGGCGTTGACATGCGCTTCTACTCGGTCATCTACCAGGCGATCGAGGACATCGAGAACGCGCTCAAGGGCATGCTCAAGCCTGAATACGAGGAAGTTGAGCTTGGCTCGGCGGAGATCCGCGAAGTGTTCCGTTCCTCGAAGTTCGGTAACATCGCCGGTTCGATTGTCCGTAGCGGCCTGATCCGCCGTAACGCGAACGCTCGTTTGGTCCGTGACGGCAAGGTCGTCAATGACAAGCTCACGATCGAGTCGTTGCGTCGCTTCAAGGATGATGCCACCGAGGTCCGTGAGGGCTACGAATGTGGTATCGGCCTGGGTGGCTTCAACGACATCAAGGAAGGCGACATCATCGAGACGTGGGAGCTTCAAGAGAAGCCACGCGCCTAGTCTGCTGACCTCGAGCCTAGTCTGCTGACCAGTAGCTAGCGTTATGAACGCAAAGCCCGCGGCGGGTTGAGAGTACATGTGCTCTTGCCCGCCGCGGGCTTTCGCGTTGGCAGGGCCGGCTGGTGTCAAGGCAGGGGCTACGCACCGATAGGATGGAGGCAGAGAATATTGTTGGTAGCGCACGCAACTGTTGGTGGTGCGCAGGGAAGGAGCACATCATGACTGGTTCGCCGCGTGCAGCTAAGTTGGCCCAGCGCATCAAGGTGGTTATGGCGCAGGCTCTCACGAAGGTGGTTCGTGATGATGCGATGGAGTCTGTGACGGTCACGGATGCGCGCGTGACGAATGATCTTCAGAATGCGACCGTCTACTACACGGTTTTGGGTGACGATGAGCAGAAGGCTCAGATTGCTGAGCTGTTCGAAGCCAACCGTGGCCGTTTGCGTAAGGAGCTGGGCTCGCAGCTAACAACTCGCTTGACCCCAACCTTGGAGTTCGTTCCGGATGAGGTCCCGATGAACGCCTCCCACGTTGAGGAGCTGTTGCGTGCCGCCCGTGAAAAGGACGCTGCGGTAGCTGAGCTTGCCGAGGGCGCAGAATACGCTGGGGATGCTGAGCCGTATAAGGCACCGGAAGACGAGGCTTAGGCGCTGTATGTCTCAAGCGCAGACTGAACCGACCCCGGGCCTGGTTGTTGTTGATAAGCCCGCTGGGATGACCAGCCACGATGTGGTGGGTCGCTTGCGGAGGCTCGCCGGTACCCGGAAAGTGGGGCATGCGGGAACGTTGGATCCGATGGCGACCGGTGTGCTGGTTGCCGGTGTGGGTCGAGCTACCCGGCTTCTGACCTATATCGTGGGCGAATCGAAGACCTATGTGGTTACGATTCGTTTGGGGGAAACCACCACGACTGAGGACGCCGAAGGGGAGATCCTTGAGCGTCGTTATGTTGCGGCGGTGACTCGCCCCCAGCTTGACGATGCGGTGGCCGGGTTGACGGGGGAGATTCAGCAGGTGCCCTCGGCTGTTTCGGCGATCAAGGTGGACGGTAAACGCGCTTATCAGCGGGTCCGTGACGGGGAGAACGTGCAGTTGCAGGCCCGGGCCGTCACGGTGAACCGTTTCGATGTTTTGGATGTTCGCCGCGCCAATGACGGCACGACGATGGACGTTGACGTTGTGGTCGATTGCTCTTCTGGCACATACGTGCGTGCTTTAGCGCGCGACTTGGGCGAGGCTTTAGGTGTGGGCGGCCATTTGACCGCGTTGCGGCGTACGCGTGTGGGTGGCTTCAATTTGGGCCAGGCTCGCACGCTGGAGCAGCTCGCGGAGCAGTTCATTGTGTTGTCGCTCGCGGATGCTGCCCGCGCGCTGTTCCCGGTCCGGCACGTGAGCGATCAGGAAGCGATTGAGCTCGGGCACGGCCGGCGCATCACGCCGTCGGAGTCGGCGGGGGTGACCGCGGCGATCGACCCGGCCGGTGACTTGATCGCTTTGATCGAGAACAAGGCTCAAGGCACGCATTCGATGGCCAAACCCGCCTTGGTTTTCGCGCCGCGCTAGGCACAGACCCGCCTTCGGTGGTTTTCTAGCTTGCTGGTTTCTCAGTTGTTGGCTTTCTAGGTTGTTGTTCGAGGAGATTCTGTAGCCGTGTTGATGGATGGCTTCGCGATCGCGGGCGTTGTGGTGTGCGTGATCTCGATGATCGTTGGTATCGCGATGACGGTAATCCGCACCTTCCCCGCGGACTCTTCGATTCTGAGCCTCGCGCTGGTTGAGCTGTATCTGGTGGTGTACGGGATTCAGGCCGCGGTGCGGCATACCGGCTCTGCCCCGCTTCTAGGCGCTGGATGGGAGTTCTGGGGATACCTCGCGACCGCTTTGTTGCTGGTTCCTTTGGCGGCATGGTGGGCGATCGGGGATAAGTCCCGCTGGTCCAACACCGTGATGGCCGCGGCAGGCTTCACTGTGCTGGTCATGCTGGTTCGGATGCAGCAGGTGTGGCACGGTCAAGGATTCTTTGCCGGCTAGGGATTCGGTGGGCTAGGGATTGATGAGTGGAATGGATAATCACGTGAAGGATACGGGACAGCCAGATAACGCACCGCAGCCAGATAACGCACCGCAGTCAGATAACGCAGTGCAGCCAGATAGCCCAGTGCAGACGAAAAATAAGGGCCTTGGCCGGATCCTGGTTGCGGTGTATGGCGTGTTTGCGTTGTCGGCTTTTGCGCGTTCGGTGTATCAGATTGCTACTGATTTCTCGCTCGCGCCGGTCGCTTTCTCGCTCTCGGCGCTCGCGGCTGTGATCTACATTGTGGCTACGGTCGCACTCGCTCTACCGGGTGTAACAGCCTGGCGTGCGGCGTTTGCGGCGGTGATTGTTGAGTTCGTTGGCGTGGTTGCGGTCTCGATCTTGTCGTATATCTCGCCTGAATTGTTCCCGAAGGCGAGCGTGTGGAGCCATTTTGGTCAAGGCTACGGTTATGTTCCGTTCGTTCTGCCGGTCATCGGTTTCTGGTGGTTGTGGGTTCACCGGCCACATAGGGCCGCGGCGTGAGCGTAGAGCGCAGCGGCCGTGGTGTTCGTGAGAGAATAGCGCGGGGTGTCACGGACGGGTGCTCATCCGGCCCGGCCACCGCATCGTGAGGTGACAAGCGCACACCGCGGTGACGTGAGAATCGATCTTCAGCACACGAGGAGTCTTTGTGCATATTTGGACGGATCCTTCTGAGGTTCCGGAATCGCTGACGTGTTCGGTGGTGACGATCGGTAATTTCGATGGCGTTCACCGCGGGCACATGGCCTTGCTGGAACGGGTTGTTGAGCTCGCTGCCGCGAGCGAGCCGCCGTGTGCCGGTGTTGTGATGACGTTTAGCCCGCATCCTGCCACGGTGCACCGGCCGGCGTTTGCGCCGGTCCCGATCATGGCTGATGAGATCAAGGACATCCACTGTGCTGAGGCCGGGGTTGACGCGGTTCTGCGCCTGAACTACACGTGGGAGTTCGCGCAACAGACCCCTGAAGAGTTCGTGAAGAACTACGTGGTGGATGTGTTGCATGCCCGTGCCGTGGTGGTGGGTGAGGACGTACGGTTCGGCCTGGACAACGCTGGTGACATCGAGTGTTTGCGCACGCTGGGTGAGAAGTTCGGTTTCGAGGTTGTCACGCTGGCTGATGTGGGGCTGCAACGGCGCTGGTCCTCGACGTGGGTGCGTGAAGCGCTGCAGGTGGGGGATGTGAAATCCGCGGCGGAGGTTTTGGGCCGTAATCACCGCATGTTCGGGACGGTGGCGCACGGTTTCGCGCGCGGCCGCGAGCTCGGTTTCCCTACCGCGAATCTGGCCGATGACGCGACCGGTCTGATGCCGGCTGACGGCGTGTATGCGGGCTGGTTGATCGATCAGGCCGGGGTGTGGTGGCCGTCTGCGATCTCGATTGGTACGAACCCGACGTTCGATGGCGTGGTGCGTGTCGCTGAGGCGTTCGTGATGGACCGTCCCGAGGGCGAGCAGGTCGAGGACTTTAACTTGTATGAGCAGGAAGTGGTGCTCGAGTTTGTGGACCACTTACGGCCAACCATCACCTACCGCGGCCCTGAGGCGCTCATCGAGCAGATGCACATGGACGTTGACCGTGCTCGTGAGATTCTGCGCGCTGATGCCAAAGCCCGACCTGACGTGGTCAAAGTAGCCGCTGGCTGAGAACGGTTCAGGTTTGACGGGGCAAGTCCCGAATCTTCCGCAGCGCGGGCCGAATCTGGCTGGCGCGAAGCGTGCGTTGATCGGTTCTGCGTGGGCTGGTTCGGGTGCCGACTACGATGCGGTTCGGCCTACCTATCCGCAGTGGTGCGTGCCGTGGCTGCTAGATGGTAGCGCTACCCGTCGCGTGGTCGAGGTCGGCGCGGGGACGGGCTTGTTCACGCGCGACCTGGTTGCATCGGGGCATCGGGTGATAGCGGTTGAACCTTCCGTATCGATGCTTGAGGTGCTGCGGAAACAGGTTCCTGGGGTTGAACACACGTTGATCGGCACGGGGGAGTCCACCGGTCTGGAGGAAACGGTCGATGCGGTGGTTGCCGCGCAAGCGTGGCATTGGGTTGATCCGATCGAGGCTGGCGCCGAGGCCGCGCGCATCACCCAGGCAGCGAGTGACCCGGTGCTGGGGCTTGTGTGGAATCAGCTGGATGTGCAGGTTCCGTGGGTGCACCGTTTAGCGCGGATCATGCATGCCGGCGATGTGCATCGGGATGCTCAAGCTGCCGCGCAGGCGGGGCCGCTGTGGCGTATCGAGGCGGTCCGCGAAGACCGCTGGGTGCAGCGGCTCAGTGTTGAGCAGGTGTTCGAGCTGACCCGCACGCGAGCCTATTGGTTGCGGGCGAATCAGAAGACCCGGCAGCGGGTTGAAGATAACCTGCGCTGGTACTTGCACGAGCATCTGGGGTTTGAGCCGGGGGAGCGCATCGAGCTTCCATACCGGACACTCGCGGTACGCAACACACGCACGTGAGACTCGCGTGAAGCGGCCCGCCGCCGCTGTGTTCTGAGGCTCATCGCGGGCTTTGGATCGGCTTGATAGACTTATAGCTGGTGTTAGCTGCAGTCCGCGGTGGCTACCATCCCCGGCGACGATGGCCCAGCGATATCAGTTGAGGGCGATCCCGTGCGGGTTCACTGTACGCGGCACACTCTCAAGGAGTAAATACATGGCTCTTGACCAGGCCGTAAAGCAAGAGATCATCAAGGAATACGCGATCCACGAGGGCGACACTGGTTCCCCTGAGGTTCAGATCGCTGTCATGTCCCGTCGTATCTCTGACCTGACTGAGCACCTGAAGCATCACAAGCACGACCACCACACCCGTCGTGGCCTCATGGCCCTGGTTGGTCGCCGCCGCCGCATGCTTGGCTACCTCAAGTCTGTAGACATTGAGCGTTACCGTTCGCTGATCGAGCGCCTCGGTCTGCGCCGCTAATGTCTCACGTTTAACGCCCCGGAAAAGCTTTCCGGGGCGTTAACGCATCAGAAGTTCAAACATCAATATCTAATCCAATACAGCGTCACCGACGTTCACGCTAACTAGAGAATCGCGTGTGGTCCTCGGTAGTGGCCCGCGGTGCAGCCCATTCAGATTCGTCCTCAACAGGGCGGCTAGATGTTCGTCCTCAAGAGGGCGGCCGGAAGCTGTACCGATGGCCTCGATCGAGCACCAACCGCGAATAAGCGTTTCGTTGTTGACGTGCATTTTTAGGAGAAAACTGTAGTGGAAGCTACTGACATTCAATATTCAGAGGCCGTGATTGACAACGGCCGTTTTGGTAAGCGCACCATCCGTTTCGAGACCGGCCACGTAGCCAAGCAGGCTGCTGGTTCGGCGATGGTGTTCCTCGATGATGACACCTCGATGCTCTCGGCAACCACCGCCGGTAAGCATCCGCGTGAGGGCTTCGATTTCTTCCCGCTCACCGTCGACGTTGAAGAGCGCATGTACGCTGCGGGTAAGATCCCGGGCTCGTTCTTCCGTCGTGAAGGCCGTCCATCGACTGAGGCGATCCTCGCGTGCCGTCTGATGGACCGCCCGCTGCGCCCGTCTTTCGTCAAGGGCTTGCGCAACGAGGTTCAGATCGTGGTCATGGTGACCTCGATCAACCCGGATGACTACTACGATGTGGTCGCTATCAACGCTTCCTCGATGTCCACCCAGCTTTCGGGTCTGCCGTTCTCCGGCCCGATCGGTGGCGTGCGCATCGCGCTCATCGAAGACAGCGAAGGCCCACAGTGGGTTGCGTTCCCAACCAAGACCCAGCTTGATGAGGCCGTGTTCAACATGGTTGTTGCAGGCCGCGTTGCTGGCGATGATGTTGCGATCATGATGGTCGAGGCTGGCGCTACCGATCACGCGTGGGAACTCATCCACGATCGCGGCGTCACGGCACCGACCGAGACCGTTGTCGCTGAAGGCCTCGAAGCCGCCAAGCCATTCATCCGTGCACTCGTTGAGGCGCAGGCTGACCTCGCATCGCGCGCGGCTAAGCCTGCCCGTGAGTTCCCGATCTTCCTCGACTTCGAGGACGACGCCTACGAGGCAGTCGAGAAGACCGCTGCGCAGAAGCTTGCAGAGGTCTACCAGATCGCTGATAAGCAGGAGCGCCAGGACGCTGACGATGCGCTGAAGGAAGAGGTCCTTGAGGCTCTGGCCGGTGAGGGCAAGGAGTTCGAGGAACGCGAATCCGAGGTCTCCAAGGCATACGGTGCACTCACCAAGCACATCGTGCGTCAGCGCATCTTGAAGGACCAGGTCCGCATCGACGGCCGTGGTTTGACTGACATCCGCCAGCTGCTGGCCGAGGTCGAGGTTCTGCCGCGCGTTCACGGTTCCGCGATCTTCGAACGCGGCGAAACCCAGATCATGGGTGTCACGACCCTGAACATGCTCAAGATGGAGCAGCAGATCGATTCGCTCGCCCCAGAGAAGGCGAAGCGCTACATGCACCACTACAACTTCCCGCCGTTCTCCACGGGCGAGACGGGCCGTGTCGGCTCGCCGAAGCGCCGCGAGATCGGCCACGGCGCCCTCGCGGAACGCGCCCTGGTTCCGGTTCTGCCATCGCGTGATGAATTCCCATACGCGATCCGCCAGGTTTCTGAGGCGTTGGGCTCCAACGGTTCGACCTCGATGGGGTCAGTCTGCGCATCCACTTTGTCGATGTACAACGCTGGTGTTCCGCTCAAGGCCCCTGTTGCAGGTATCGCGATGGGCCTGGTCACCGACACGGTGGACGGCGAGACCCGTTACGCGGCCCTGACTGACATCCTCGGTGCTGAAGACGCGATGGGTGACATGGACTTCAAGGTGGCCGGTACCCGCGATTTCATTACCGCGATCCAGCTGGACACCAAGCTCGACGGCATCCCAGCCTCCGTGCTCGCTGCCGCACTCAAGCAGGCTCACGAGGCCCGCGTTCACATCCTGGACGTCATGGATTCTGCGATCGACGCCCCAGACGAGATGTCCCCATACGCTCCACGCATCATCTCGGTGAAGATCCCAGTGGACAAGATCGGTGAGGTCATTGGTCCTAAGGGCAAGATGATCAACCAGATTCAGGAAGACACCGGCGCTGAAATCTCGATCGAAGATGACGGCACGGTCCTGATCGGCGCCACTGACGGCGCTGCGGCTGAAGCTGCACGCGCAACGATCAACGCGATGGCTAACCCGCAGATCCCTGAGGTTGGCGAGCGTTACCTCGGTACCGTGGTGAAGCTGACCTCCTTCGGCGCGTTCATTTCGCTCACGCCAGGCAAGGATGGCCTGCTGCACATCTCCGAGTTGCGTAAGCTCAACGGCGGCCAGCGCGTCAACGACGTCGAAGACGTTGTGGGCGTGGGCCAGAAGCTCCAGGTTGAGATCACCAAGGTTGACGACCGCGGCAAGCTCTCGCTCGCCCCAGTCGTTGACGAGGAAGCAGCTGAGAAGGACGCCGAGTAAGGCGTCAGCGCACGCGTGGCGTGATCGCTTGAACTGATTCGCTGATACGCGGGCCCCGGAACCAGTCAACGGTTCCGGGGCCTTTGCTGTAAGGGGGTCTTGTGCGTGTGGTGGCCATGTCATAGGGCCACATCATGCGACCACACTGCGCGACCGCATCGTGCGCCCACGTCATGCATCGTCATTGGTTTGGGTTGCGAGTGAGGCGTGGATCACGATGGTTAGCATTGTTAACCAAACGTTCTTAACTAAGCATTACTAACCATCGGCGCAGTTGTATTGGATTCTGGAGGGGCGATGTCTGCAGTAGAGGCGTTCTTGGCCGGGGTGGCATCCGGTTCGATAGAGATGGTGGATCTTACGGCGCCGTTGTCGTCTGAGACTCCGACGTTGACGTTGCCTGACCCGTTCCCGAACCTGAATGACTTCAGCCTCGAACAAGTCTCGGCCTATGACGAGCCGGGCCCGTTCTGGAAGCACCACAACATCCGTACCGGTGAGCACATCGGAACCCATTTGGATGCCCCGATCCACTGGATCAGCGGCCGCGAGGGTAAGGACGTATCCCAGATCGATCTGCCGCGGCTGACTGGCCCGGCGGTGGTCTTGGATTTCACCGCTGAGGTTGAGGCTGACCCTGATTTCTTGGTCGACGTTGAGCACTTGAAGGCGTGGCAAGAGCGCCACGGCGCGTTCCCGGAAGGAGCGTGGCTTTTGTTCCGCACCGGCTGGGATCAGCACGACCACAGCGAGGAAGCGTTCCTGAACGCGGACGGGGCCGGTTCCCACACCCCAGGCTTCACGGTCGAATGCGCCCGCTACATGGCGGATGAGCTACCGATTTCGGGTATGGGCGTTGAGACGGTCGGGATCGATGCCGGCTGCGGTGGGGAACAGGACCCGCCGTTCCCGGTGCACTACTATCTGCTGGGTGCGGATAAATACGGGATCACGTCGTTGAAGAACCTCGCGAAGCTACCAACAACTGGCTCGATGATCTGTGTGGCCCCGCTACCGATCGTGGGCGGCACCGGCTCCCCATGCCGTGTCTACGCGTTCCTTGAGAAGTAAAACAGGCGCTGAGAAGTAAAACAGGCACGGCGAAGTAACGCCTCCGGTGCGAACTCGGCCCTGCCGTCACTGAGGTTGGGTGCCGTCGCTAAGGCATTGGAAGATTGAAGAAGTGGTTATGAACGTCGCTGAACAGGTCGCAGCCCTGCTGGCCCAGTTGGGTGTGGGGCACGCTTTCGGTGTGGTGGGTAGCGGTAATTTCGTGGTCACGAACGCGTTGAAAGCCCACGGGGTCCCGTTCACCGCGGCCCGTCACGAGGGCGGGGCGGCGAACATGGCGGACGCGTATGCCCGTGTTTCGGGCAAGGTTTCGGTGCTGAGCGTGCATCAGGGCTGTGGGCTGACGAACGCGACCACCGGGATCGGTGAGGCCGCGAAGTCCCGCACCCCGATGATCGTTCTGACCGGTGAGTCCGCGGCGAGCGCTGTGAGCTCGAACTTCGCGATGGATCAGGATGGGCTAGCGGAGTCGGTGTATGCGGTCTCGGAGCGGCTTCATTCTGCTGAGACGGTGGTGGACGATGTGGTGCGCGCCTATCGCACGGCGGTCAATGACCGCAGGACGGTGGTTTTGAACCTCCCGTTGGATGTTCAGGTTCAGCCCGCGTACGCTGATCAAGCCGGTCCGGCCCGCGCTGTTCCAGCCGCTGAGCGTCTACATCGGGCGGAACCTGTGCGGCCTTCGCGGGTGAGCGTTGCCGCGCTCGCGGAGCTGATCATTCAGGCACAGCGCCCTGTGTTCGTTGCTGGGCGCGGCGCGAAGCACGCAGGTGGTGTGATCTCGCAACTGGCGGAGCATACGGGTGCGCTGTTGGCGACCTCAGCGGTTGTGAAGGGGCTTTTCAACGGCAAGGATTACAACCTCGGGATCTCCGGGGGATTCTCATCGCCTGTGACGGCCGAGCTCATCAGCAACGCGGATCTCATTGTGGGGTTCGGGTGCGCGCTGAACATGTGGACCATGCGGCACGGAACCCTGATCAGCCCGGATGCGGCGGTGGTGCAGGTCGATTGTGAAGACGCCGCGCTTGGGCGGAACAGGCCCATTACGCTCGGGGTGCTCGGCGACACCGCCGAAACCACCGCCGATGTGCTTGAGCACATCCGTGAACAGCACCCGGCACCTCGCACCGGCTACCGGACGCAAGCCAACCGCGAACTCATCGCTTCCCGCAGCTCGTGGGCGAGCGAACCCTACAGCGACCTGTCCACTGACGGTGACCTATCAACCGGCAGCGAGCAGGCAGGCGACAGCGGAGAAGTACACGGCAGCGGGGAACTGGCGCGCATCGACCCACGTACGTTGACCATCGAAATCAACAAGATCCTGCCGGCCGAACGCATCGTGAGCATCGATTCGGGTAACTTCATGGGGTATCCGAGCCAGTTTCTGGATGTTCCGGACGCCGACGGGTTCTGCTTCACGCAGGCTTTCCAAGCGATCGGGCTGGGGCTGGGCACCGCGATCGGCGCGGCGCTGGCCCGGCCGGACCGGATGCCGGTTCTGGGAACCGGGGATGGTGGATTCCATATGGCGATCGCGGAGCTTGAGACAGCGGTCCGGTTGCGGCTTCCGCTTGTGTGCATCGTCTATAACGATGCTGCATACGGAGCCGAGATCCACCACTTCAACGCGGACGGTTCAGAACCTGACATGTCCACGGTCACGTTCCCGGATACCGACATCGCGGCGATCGCCCGCGGTTTCGGAGCCGAAGGGGTTACGGTGCGTAGGGTCCAGGACCTCGCGGCGGTACGCGAATGGCTCGCTAGCGATCCTCAAGCGCCGCTCGTGATTGACGCGAAGATCGCATCGGACTCCGGGGCGTGGTGGCTCGCGGAAGCCTTCAAAGGCCACTGAGCTACCTCAGCCGCGGTGCTGTATAACCCACTGAGTCGTATAACCTACTGAGTTGCATAGCTTGCTGAGCTATATAACCTAGCGCGAAAGGATTTCGTTGTGCCGATAGATTTGCCGTTGGTCCCGTCCCCTGAACGTCTTGAGCAGACGCTGCGGCAGGATGAGGACGGCTCGGTGGTTCGCCGCACGGTTTTGCCTTCAGGGGTTCGGATTCTGACGGAGCACATGCCGGCGGCACTTTCGGCTTCGGTGGGTTTCTGGGTGGGCGTGGGTTCCCGTGATGAGGCTGAAGGCCAATACGGTTCCACACACTTCTTGGAACACCTGTTGTTCAAGGGCACCCCGACCCGTTCGGCCTTCGATATTTCCTTGGCTTTTGACCGCGTGGGTGGGGAAGCGAATGCCGCAACCACCAAGGAGACCACGTGCTATCACGCCCGCGTTTTGGGTGAGGACCTGCCGATGGCGATCGAGGTCATCTCTGACATGGTGACCCAGCCCCTCCTGGACCACGAAGAAGCCGAACGGGAGCGCGGGGTCATCTTGGATGAGCTTGCGATGGATGCCGATGACCCGCTCTCGATGGCCCACGAGCAGTTCTCTCGGCTCATCTTTGGCGAGCATCCATTGGCCCGCCCCGTAGGCGGTACGCGTGCCGAGATCCGCGAACTCAAGGTTGCAGAGTTCCGTGACCACTACAACAAGTATTACTCCCCGGAAACGCTCGTGATCACGGCGGCGGGCGCGGTAGAGCACGATGAGGTGGTTCGGTTGGTTACCCAGGCCCTCAAAGACGGCGGCTGGGATCTAGAGACCGAACGCACGCCGATGCCGCGCCGCACCGGCGTGTACGGGGTAGAAGTGGACGCGCAGGCCCTGGCAACCCACGACGGTATCCCTGAGCCTGTTGAGGAGCTACGGGCAATGCCCGGCTCCCAGTCCGGTGTTTTCCGCATCTATAAAGACATCGAACAAGCCCAAGTGTTCCTGGGCGTTCCGGGCCTGCCCTCGGATTCAGAGAACCGCTTTGCGCTCTCGATCCTCTCCACGGTGCTAGGTGGGGGAATGTCCTCACGCCTCTTCCAGGAAGTGCGTGAACGCCGCGGACTCGCGTACTCAACGTTCGCGATGACCGCCGGCTATTCAGACACCGGGTTCTTCTCACTGTATGCCGGATGCGCGCCCGAAGACGCCGAAACCACGCTCACGGTCTTAGGGGAGCAGTTCGACCTCATCGCCGCTGCCGGCATCACCGAGGACGAACTCGACTGGGCAGTCGGCTCACTCGCCGGCCAATCCGTGTTGACCGGCGAGGACCACGGGCCACGCATGTCACGCCTAGCAGGAGCTGAACTCATGACCGGCCACTACGTAACCCTCGAAGAAACACTCGAGAAACTGCGGGCCGTAACCATCGATGAGGTCAAGGCGCTCGCCGCCCGTCTAGCCGCGCAACCGCGAACCGCCGTGATCCTCGCGCCCGAGGCTTTCATCGGCCAGGCCGGTGATCTAACTGAGCCCGGTGACGCCACTGCGCCCGGTTACGTCACTGAGCCTGATTACGTAACTGAGCCTGATTACGTAACGAGGGCCAGCGGCGCCGCCACCCGGTAACCTTAACGGCAACTGCGCTTTACAACTGCAGAATTAGGTTTCACGGGCAACCGTGTCAGGAGGAATTGTGGCTGAAAAGAACATGGCGAACGTCGAGAGCTTCGAGCTTGACCACACCGCGGTCAAGGCTCCCTATGTACGTCTCATCGCGGTAGAGCACGGTCCTGAAGGCAACGGAACCATCTCCAACTTCGACCTGCGTTTGCTGCAACCCAACCACGAGGCGATCGACACCGCTGGCCTACACACCATCGAACACCTCCTGGCGGGCCTGCTACGCACCCGGTTGGATGGGATCATCGACTGCTCTCCATTCGGATGCCGCACCGGCTTCCACCTCATCACGTGGGACACCCCCAGCATCGAGGAAGTGGCCCGCGCGCTCAAGTCCTCACTTGAAGCGATCCGCGACACCGTCGAATGGGAAGACGTCCCAGGCACCACCGAAGTCTCGTGCGGTAACTTCAAAGACCACTCGCTGCACTCAGCGAAGGCCTGGGCAGAACGCATCCTGCGCGATGACTTCTCACTCGACCCATTCGACCGCAGGGCCACGGTTTAGGAACGGCACGGTTTAGAAACGGCACAGTTCAAATACCGCATCGCATCAGAACACTAAAACCTCACTTTGGAGCAGCACATCGTGACTGACACGCAGACCACCTCGCCTCTCCGCGTAGCCGTGATCGGCGCCCGCGGGCGCATGGGATCCCAAGCCGTTGAGGCCATCGGGAACGCACCGGATATGGAGGCGGTCGCACAGATCGGGCGAGGGGACTCGCTGGATGCGATGCTCGAGGCAAACGCGACCCACATGGTGGATCTGTCCGTTCCATCAGCGACTGCCGATAACGTCGCGTTCGCTATCGAACACGGGATTCACGCGGTTGTTGGCGCTACCGGCTGGGATGCCGACCGCCTCGCCGCAGTGCGCACCCAGCTTGAAGATCAGCCGGAGGTTGGGGTTTTGATCGCCCCTAACTTCGCGCTCGGTGCCGTGCTTGCCGCACAGTTCGCCGCTCAAGCGGCACCGTATTTCGAATCGGTCGAAGTGATCGAGATGCATCACCCAGATAAGGTCGACGCGCCCTCCGGCACCGCGGACCGCACGGCCCGCATGATCGCCCAAGCGCGTGCTGAAGCCGGACGGACGCCAAGCCCCGATGCAACAGAAACCGATCCGCACGGAGCGCGTGGCGCCATGGTTGACGACGTTCATGTCCACGCGGTGCGCCTACGCGGCCTCGTGGCTCATCAAGAGGTGCTACTGGGCGGTGAAGGCGAGATGCTCACGATCCGCCACGACTCTTTCGACCGTGTCTCCTTCATGTCCGGGGTCCTGCTCGGCTTGCGCACCGTCGCGCAACGGCCCGGGCTGACCCACGGGCTGGAAGGCTACCTCGACCTCGGCGCATAGAGGCAGGTACAGCGCAACACTATGAAAGCGAAAATCTTCACCGGCATCATCCTGGCCGTCTACATCATCTATCTCATCGCGTTCTTCGGGTCCGTGGTGAGGTTGTGGCAGACCGGCGAGCCGATCGGGATCGCGCTGGGTGCCGCGATCCTCGTGGTCCCGCTCATCGGCGTGTGGATCCTTGTACGCGAGGTCACGTTCGGCGCCACGACTGAGGCCATGGCCAAAGAACTAGAAGAACAAGGCCTACTGCCACGCGATGACTTGCCGCGCATGCCGTCGGGACGCATCGTTAAAGAAGCTGCAGACGAAGACTTCAAGAAATACGCGGCAGAAGCCAAAGAACATCCTGAGAGGTGGCAGTCCTGGCATCGGCTCGCGCTCGCATACGACGCGGCGGGGGACCGCCGGCGTGCCCGCGAATCCATGCGCACCGCCATATCGCTTCGTAAACAAGCCCGAAACAGCACAGACAGGTAACCTGGGAACCATGGCACTTCACACTGATCGTCCACGCTTCGGAACACTGCTGACCGCAATGGTGACGCCCTTCAAGGCCACCGGTGAGCTCGACCTTGACGCCGCGCGCGCCCTGGCCCGAAAGCTTGTTGACGACGGCTGTGACGGGCTGGTCGTGACCGGAACCACGGGCGAAACTTCGACATTGACTGACGAAGAGAACGTCGAAATGTTCAAGGCAGTCGTCGAGGAAGTCGGGGACCGCGCCGCTGTCGTGGCGGGCACCGGAACCAACGACACCCGCCACTCGATCAACCTCTCCCGCATGGCGAAAGAGGTCGGCGTTGACGGGCTGCTGCTGGTGACCCCGTACTACAACAAGCCATCCCAGGCAGGCATCCAAGCCCACTTCGAAGCCATCGCCGATGCGGTAGACCTACCCGTGATGCTCTATGACATCCCAGGCCGCTCCGTGAAACCCATCGAGACCGAAACGATCGTAGCGCTGGCCAAGCACCCCAACATCGTGGCCCTCAAAGACGCCAAGGGCGACCTCATGGAGACCACCAAGGTCATCGCCCGCACCGACCTTGACATCTACTCGGGTGAAGACGGGCTGACGTTGCCGTTGCTGGCGATCGGTGCGATCGGGCTTGTGTCCGTGACCGCGCACATCGCGGCTGCGCAATACCGCACCATGATCGACGCGGTCGCCAACGGTGATCTTGCGACCGCACGCAAAGCCCACGCGGACATCGACCCGCTCCAGCGTGGCATCATGAGCCATCTCCAAGGAGCCGTGGCATCGAAAACAGTTCTTCAGCGGCAGGGTGTCCTGCCGAGCGCTCACGTCCGCCTCCCACTCGTGGAGCCTACGGATGCTGAGCTCGCCCCCGTACTCGCAGACCTCGCGGAGGGCGGTCTACATCTATAGAAAGGCTTATCAACAGGATGACTGACACACCGACCATCGCGTTCGACGTCGACCGGAAGGTCTCAGCACCGCCTCAACTACCTAACGGAACACTTCGCGTCTACCCACTCGGTGGGGTTGGCGAAGTGGGTCGTAACATGACCGTCTATGAAATGGACGGCAAGCTACTCATTGTTGACTGTGGGGTGCTCTTCCCGGAAGAAGAACAGCCGGGTGTGGATCTGATCCTGCCTGACATGTCCCATATTGAGGACCGTCTCGACGACGTGGTCGCCGTGGTCATCACTCACGGTCACGAAGACCACATCGGTGCTGTCCCGTACCTGTTGCGCCTCAAGCAAGACATCCCGTTGGTGGCTTCGCAGCTCACACTCGCACTCGTTGAAGCGAAGCTGCAGGAACACCGCATCAAACCGTTCACGTTGCAGATCCGTGAGGGCGATGTCGAGCAGTTCGGGCCTTTCGAGGTCGAGTTCGCGGCCGTGAACCACTCGATCCCGGATTCGATGGCGGTGCTGGTGCGTACCAAGGCCGGTAACGTGTTCCAGACCGGTGACTTCAAGATGGACCCGTTGCCGCTCGATGGGCGTGTGACTGACCTGCGGGCCTTCGGACGTTGGGGTGAAGAGGGTGTGGACCTCATGGTCCCTGACTCAACCAACGCGGAAGTCCCGGGGTATACCCCAACTGAACGCAACATTCAGCCGGTGCTGGATAACGCGATCGCCAAAGCCGATCAGCGCGTGATCGTCGCCTCTTTCGCATCGCACGTGCACCGCGTCCAGCAGGTTGTCAACGCCGCCGCGAAGGCCGGCCGCAAGCTGTGCCTGGTGGGGCGTTCGATGGTGCGGAACATGACGATCGCATCCAAGCTGGGATACCTCGATATCCCCGAAGGGATGCTAGTCGATTTCAAGAACGTGGATAAGATCCCGGACCACCAGATCGTGCTGATGTGCACCGGTTCCCAGGGCGAACCGATGGCGGCGCTGTCCCGCATGGCCAGCGGGGATCACAAGATCTCACTGGACTCCGGGGACACCGTGATCCTCGCGTCCTCTTTGATCCCAGGTAACGAGACTTCGGTCTTCCGCCTCATGAACGCCTTGCAGTATCGCGGGATCAACGTGATCCACAAAGGCAACGCGAATGTGCACGTATCCGGCCACGCCTACGCCGGTGAACTCCTGACGGTCTACAACGTGGTTCAGCCGCGCCACGTGATGCCAGTCCACGGCGAGCCGAAGCATCAGCTCGCTAACGCGAAACTCGCTCACGCCACGGGTGTCCCGGTAGAGAACCTGTTGCTGGCGAACAACGGAACGGTCGTTGACATTACCGATGGCGTTCCAAGCATCACGGGTCAGCTTGATGTCAGCTACGTATATGTGGACGGGACGCACGTGGGCATGGTCACCGAAGACGACCTCAAGGACCGCATGGTCTTGTCCAAGGAAGGCTTCGTCTCCGTCATCAGCGTTGTGGACCGTAAGACCCAGAAGATCATCCAGGGCCCAGACATCGTGGTCCGCGGTGTTGCTGAGACCGCGAAAACGTTCGAGGTCATCAAACCGAAGATTGCATCCGCGCTGGAAGAAGCGATGCGGGATAAGCCGGATCACACCCAGCATCAGCTGCAGCAGGTCGTGCGGCGTGTGATCGGTTCCTGGGTTGGGCGTAAGCTACGCCGCCGTCCGATGATCGTGCCCGTGGTCGTCGAAGTATAGGCGCTGCTTAGGCCGGTAACGGTGTCGGTTGCCTCTCTTGTAGCGCCTGCGGCGTATCCTGGAACCTATGGCGACCCGTACTTCCCCCGGATCGCAGCGTTCTTCCTCGTCTTCAAAGAGCAGAAGCAAGCGCTCCGGTAGCAAAGAAACCACGGAATTGAACGCGGAATCCAGTGAGATCCCCGCGCCGCTCCGTGCCATCCAACGTGCCTGGTCCAGCCTCGGCGGGATCATCGGCGCTGGTGTCCGTCAGCTCGGTGAACCCGTGCAACTGGAGCCAGGGACGCGGCGCGACGGCAAAGCCCTCACGTGGCTGGTACTCGCGCTGATTGTTGCGCTCGTTGAATGGTGGGGGCTGCGTTCCGTACCTGTTTTCGGTACCTACACCCACGCCGCTGTTGGTGGGCTGTTCGGCGTCATGGCTGTCGCCCTGCCGGTGGTTTTGTTCATCTCCGCGATCCAGTTGTTCCGCCGCCCAACCGACCACTCGGTCAATGGCCGCATCAGCATCGGCTTCCTGCTCGCGCTGATCACTGGCGCTGGTATCGCTCACGTTACGACGGGCCGCCCGGAGCTTGATGGCCCGTTCGAGATGTTGTGGGCTGGCGGGGGATGGGTCGGCTGGTTCGTTGGTGAACCGCTCGCGGCGCTACTCACCGAGGGCGGCGCGGTCGTCGTTTTGTGCCTCGTGGGCATCTTATCGCTGCTGATCATCACGGGAACCCCGGTGAAGAAGGTCCCTGAACGGATTGTGGGCCTCTACCGGCTGCTCATGATCGGTCATGAAGACCCTGAACATGATGTGAGTGGGGACCGCGACGGCCACGATCAGTCCTATCTCTACGATGCTGAACGCCGCGAAAAAGAGAAGAATAAGCAGGCTGGAAAGAGTAAGAAGTCCCGCAGGTCTTTGTTTGGGCGTAAGAAAGACGCCGAGGCCGATGCGGAGGCAGTTGAGCCTGGAAACTCGAGCGAGGCCTACGAAAGCCCCGTGATCCACGACGGCGCTGAAACCGATGGCGCTGGAGCCGATGCGGCAAATGGCGGCTCGGCGGATGCGACCGAGGCGATCACCCCGCCTCCCGGCGTGCGTCGCCCTACCCGGGATGAAAAGCGCCGCGCCAAGCTCATGCGTGATGCCGGTGTCTATAACGTTGAGGAGCACGGTGGGGCAGGAACCCCTTCCGAGGAGAACAACACCGCGAACCACGATGCGGCGAACGCTGATCCTGACGCAACCACGGTGATCAACCGCGGCGATGCAGACGTGCGCACGCAAGCCATCGACATGACCGGTGCCCCAGCGGCAGGTGCGAGTGTTGCACCGACTGCGCAGCCTGAGAGGCCCATGCCTGAGCCGTTGCCGCAGCGCACCGAACAGCTCGAGCTCTCCGGGGACGTCGCGTACACGCTGCCACCGAGCGAATACCTGCCGGCTGGCCCGCCGGCCAAGGAACGGTCTGAGGCCAACGACAAGGTTGTGCATGCGCTGCAGGAAACCTTGCGCGAATTTAAGGTCGACGCTGAAGTCACGGGCTTCTCGCGTGGCCCGACTGTGACCCGCTACGAGATCGAACTCGCCCCGGGCACCAAGGTTGAGCGCGTCACGAACCTGTCGAAGAACATCTCCTATGCCGTGGCTTCCTCGGATGTGCGCATCCTCTCGCCGATCCCGGGTAAGTCCGCGATCGGTATTGAGATCCCGAACACGGATAAGGAAGTCGTATCCCTCGGCGATGTTTTGCGTTCCAACGCGGCCCGCCGCACTGATCACCCGATGGTCATGGGCGTGGGTAAGGATGTTGAGGGCGGGTTCGTTGTAGCGAACATGGCGAAGATGCCTCACATGCTCGTGGCAGGTGCCACCGGTGCTGGTAAGTCCTCGTTCATCAACTCGCTCATCGTGTCCTTGCTCATGCGGGCAACCCCGGATGATGTCCGGCTTGTGCTGGTTGACCCTAAACGTGTTGAGCTCACCGCGTATGAGGGTGTTCCGCACCTGATCACCCCGATTATCACGAACCCTAAGAAGGCTGCTGAGGCGTTGCAGTGGGTTGTGAAGGAGATGGACACCCGTTACGACGATCTAGCGAACTTCGGTTTCAAACACGTCGATGACTTCAATAAGGCGGTGCGTGCAGGCAAGGTGACTCCGCCTGCCGGTTCTAAGCGGGTCATTAAGCCGTATCCGTACCTGTTGGTGATTGTCGATGAGCTCGCTGACCTCATGATGGTGGCCCCGCGCGATGTTGAAGATTCGATTGTGCGTATCACCCAGCTCGCTCGTGCCGCGGGTATCCACCTCGTGTTGGCGACCCAGCGTCCGTCGGTGGATGTTGTCACGGGCCTCATTAAGGCGAACGTGCCTTCGCGTATGGCGTTCGCTACCTCCTCGGTCACCGACTCCCGTGTGGTGCTGGATCAGCCGGGTGCAGAGAAGCTGCTGGGCCAGGGTGACGCTCTGTTCTTGCCGATGGGTAAGTCCAAGCCGATTCGTGTCCAGGGCGCGTGGGTTACAGAGTCCGAGATCCACAGGGTCGTTGAGCATGTCAAGGGCCAGCTGAGCGCGCACTACCGCGAGGATGTGGTCCCGGAGACCCAGAAGCGTGAGATCGACGCGGACATCGGTGATGACCTCGAAGACTTGCTGCGCGCTGTCGAGCTCGTGGTGACCTCGCAGTTCGGTTCGACCTCGATGCTGCAGCGTAAGTTGCGCATCGGGTTCGCGAAGGCCGGTAGGCTCATGGACCTCATGGAGTCCCGCGGCGTGGTCGGCCCATCCGAAGGCTCCAAGGCCCGCGATGTGCTGGTCAAACCTGAGGACCTTCCGCAGGTAGTGGCCGCGATCAACGGAACACCGGCGCCGGAGACCCCGGATGCCCAGCAACAGGCGCTAGCCGATGAAGCCGCCTATAACCATGCACCAACTCAAGCGGCGGAAGCGGGGGAGAACACCGCATCGAGCGCAGGGGCGGGCGCAGGTGCAGGCGGTGCTGGCGGCGGATACGCTGGGGACACGTGGCACGACGATGACGACGAGGAGTCCGAAGACGCATGGTCGCTGACAGGCCGGTAACCGGGGCAGGCCCACACGCGGGGCAGGCTTCGAGCTGGAACATCGCGAACATCCTGACCGGGATGCGGATTCTGCTGATCCCTGTATTCGTGGTGTTCATCGTCCTGGATGCCGCGCACTATGGCGCGTGGCGTTGGTGGGCGGTCGCGGTGTTCGTGGTCGCGACCCTTACCGACTGGCTTGACGGTGCTCTTGCGCGCCGGCTGAACCTTGTGACGGATTTCGGCAAGATCGCCGATCCGATTGCGGACAAGCTGCTCATGGCGGTTTCGCTCATCAGCTTGAGCGTGCTGGGGGATCTGACATGGTGGATCACCGCGATCATCCTGGTGCGCGAGATCGGTGTGACCGTGATGCGGTTCTGGGTCATCAAATACGGTGTGATCGCGGCGAGCCCGGGCGGGAAGATCAAGACGGTCGCGCAAATGCTGGGCACGTTCATCCTGCTGTTGCCGACCGCCCATTTTGTGCACGGTGTGTGGTGGGCCGGTTTCCTGATCATGCTGATTGCCGCCGCATTGACTCTGTGGTCCGCGATCGACTACGTGCGCCAGGCCGCCGCGCTGTATAAGAACCGTGAACGGTAGTGGTCACAGCGTGCGCGTGGATCAGCGAGGAAGGTGACTACGATGCGGGACGCAACAACGCTGGTGCGCGGGCTTGAGCGCGCCGGGCTGAGCATCGCTACGGGGGAGTCGCTGACGGCTGGTTTGGTTGCCAGCCGCATCGCCGATGTCCCGGGTGCCTCCGCCGTGTTGCAGGGCGGGGTGGTCGCTTATCAGGTGAGCGTCAAACGTGACGTTTTGGGTGTGGATGCGGGCCTTTTGGAGCGTCATGGCCCGGTGCACCCAGAGGTCGCTGAGCAGATGGCGGTGGGTGCGGCGCGAGCCTGCGGGGCGCGCATCGGGGTATCCACCACGGGTGTGGCAGGGCCTGAACCCCACGGAGGACATGCGACCGGGACGGTGTATATCGGTTGGGCGGTTCTCAACGAGGCTGGGTCCGAGATTCAAGCTCAGGGGCATGAGCTGTTGCAGCTGGAGGGGGACCGCGCAGCGGTGCGGAACGCGACCGTGGATGTCGTGCTGGCGCAAGGTGAACGTATCCTCGCTGCTTCCTGACAACTTCCTGATGATTAGGCCGTTTGGGAACAAACAGGGTCTGAACCTGGTTACGCTTAATGTCCGATCTTCTTTCGAGCAGTTCACACGAGTAGTTCACGCAAGCACACCACGCAAGCGGTTCAAGAACAGTTCAGATGGCTGAAGATATGCAAACCGCAAGGAGAAGCGAGATTTCAATGAACCGACAGCCCACCCACGTAAACGGAATTACCCGCTGGGCGGGCGTGGAAGACAACCCTTCCAAAAAGACTGAGGCAGTTCGCCGCCCCGTTGTCCTGCGACAAGAGATTGGCGAGGTTCTTCGCCAGATCCGCCAGCAGCAGGGCCGCACACTTCGCGAAGTATCCCACTTGGCTCGTGTATCGCTCGGATACCTCTCCGAGGTAGAGCGTGGCCAGAAGGAAGCCTCGAGTGAGCTTCTAGCATCGATCGCGGCCGCACTTGAAGTTCCGCTCGCCGTTGTATTGCGTGAAGTCACGCAGCGCATCGCGCTCATGGAGGGCCTGATCGACGGCAGCTCCGTGCCAGACACTATCCCTGCAGAGTTCTACGAACACGGCGGCGTGTCCGTTCCAGACGCCCTGCCAGAAGACTTCGGCACCGTTACTTCTGCCTAAAGGTGCCTCGGCCTAAGCACTACTTACATTCACGGGTGAGGGCGGATCCATTGCGGATCCGCCCTCACCTGTTTGTTGGTTGTTCGGAACTGACCACTCCAGTGTTAGCTTTTCTGGCTTGTTAGCCGTTCCGACTTTTAGCCGTCCCAGGGCGTGTCGCGTAAGGGGAGGTCGCGCCCCAGCCAGCGGGACTCGGGAACATCCTTGGCGCGGCACAGAGCAAGCCATACGGTCTTCGGTTCGAAGCCGGCCTCGAGGGCGTCAGCGGCGGTGAGACCGTCGCATTCGGTCAGGGCCATCGTGAGCATGAGGTGCTCACCGGCGGCCTCGCCGAACTCTTCTGTAACCATCCGGTGGAAATCGCTCAAACGCATACCAGGATCCTCTCACGCGAAAGCCATGAGTCAGTGACACGCTTCGATGTATTCGAATGTGTGTTCGAAATCCGTTATCCTTATTCACGGTATCCACAGCCGGAACATGGGCGGAAGTTGTGCACATTGCGGGCCTGTCAGGAACAAACTGTCAGACCCCCGTCCTAGGCTAAAAACAGTTACACAACGAATAACTAGCTTCCTAACCACAAGTATTGAGCTTCCCAAGCACACAGTTGCTACCCGGGCCGCCCCGGGCAGTGACACACAGATCCGAGAGGACTTCAGATGGCAGCACAGGACCGCGAGAAAGCACTGAATCAGGCTCTCGCCCAAATTGACCGGCAGTTCGGTAAGGGCGCGGTGATGCGCCTGGGTGATGAGACCAAGGCACCGATTGAGACGATCTCGACCAGCTCGATCGCCCTCGACGCCGCACTTGGCATTGGTGGTTTGCCGCGCGGCCGCGTCGTGGAGATCTACGGCCCGGAATCCTCCGGTAAAACCACTGTCGCGCTTCACGCGGTTGCTAACGCGCAGCGCAACGGCGGGATCGCCGCGTTCATTGACGCGGAGCACGCACTTGACCCGGTGTACGCCGCCAAGATCGGTGTGGACACGGACGCTCTCCTGGTTGCACAACCGGACACGGGTGAGCAGGCCCTGGAGATCATGGACATGCTCGTCTCCTCGGGCACGATCGACATCGTGGTGATCGACTCGGTTGCGGCACTTGTTCCGCGTGCGGAAATCGAAGGTGAGATGGGTGACTCCCACGTTGGTTTGCAGGCACGCTTGATGTCCCAGGCGCTGCGTAAGATCACCGGCCGCCTCGCCCAGACCAAGACGACCGCAATCTTCATTAACCAGCTGCGTGAAAAGATCGGTGTCTTCTTCGGTTCCCCAGAAACCACCACGGGTGGTAAAGCGCTGAAGTTCTATGCTTCGGTCCGTGTTGATGTTCGCCGCATCGAAACCCTCAAGGACGGCGCTAACCCGGTGGGTAACCGCACACGTGCCAAGATCGTGAAGAACAAGATGGCTCCGCCGTTCAAGCAGGCGGAGTTTGACATCCTCTATGGTGAAGGTATTTCCCGTGAGGGTGGACTGCTGGACATGGGTGTCGAGAACAGCCTGGTCAAGAAGTCCGGTGCCTGGTACACCTATGACGGCGATCAGCTGGGCCAGGGTAAAGAGAACGCACGCCGCTTCTTGAAGGACAACCCGGATCTAGCCGATGAGCTGGAACGTCAGATCCGCATCAAGCTGGGCATTGACGAGGATCCGGAAGCTGAGAACGAAGCCAACCTGAAGGCTGTTCCTAAGGCATGAGCCACACCCCGGATACGTCCGGGAACTCAGGAGAGAATCCTGCCGGACTGAGTGACGAAAAGCTTGCCGAGCGCCAGCGCCTCCAAAACCTTTTGGGCCTGGTGCCGGCAAGCTCACTCAGCCAACCTGCAGACAGCGACGTGGACGCCAAGCCCACTCGCTCGGACAACCGCTCGACGTTGGGGAAATCCGCCCGCTCAAAGAAGCGCAAAGCTAAGCCGGCGTCGATCCAGCAGCTGCAACGGCAACTCAAAGCGTTGCGTGAACAGCGCCGCGAACGCGAACACCAGCCACTGACCGGCGGCTCGGCACCCGCATTCGGCCGAACACAGAGCGACGAAGACGAGCCAAGCGCCAAATACGCCAACGGGGCAGCTGCGAACACCAACGCGGGAACGGCCGAGGCTCCGGTGCCGGAATGGCTCAACACGGACGCCGAGGTTCCAGAGTGGATGCTCGGTGACCTGCCGAATGACGTGCTCGAGCTCATCGAAGCAGGGGAGACTCTCAACGCACCCGGTGGCGAGCCCCCTAGCAACGAGGAAGCCTCCGAACCAGCCGAAGAATTGACCAGCGAGCAGGCTGAACGCCTGTGCCGGGAGACGGCGTTGCGCTTGCTTTCAACGCGGGCTCGTTCACGGTACGAAATCGAAGAGAACCTCCGGCGCAAAGAGCTTCCAGATGACGCCATCGCACACGTCATGGACCGTTTCGAGGAAGTCGGCCTGATCGATGATGAAGCGTTCGCACACGCGTGGGTTGAATCCCGCAACAGGTCGAAAGGTTACGCATCAGCACGCCTATCCCAAGAGCTGCGGCGCAAGGGGATCGGCGAAGAACACATCGCCGCGGCCCTTGAACAGCTCGACGGTGACGACCTTCGAGCCCAAGCAGAACAGCTTGCGCTCAAACGCCTGGGACACAGCGACCTCCCGCCGGACCGCTACGGGCCAGACCGTAAGGAACGCGAGAAAGTCATGCGCCGCATCGTGAGCCACCTCCAGCGGAAAGGCTACGCGCCAGGCATGTGCATGGCTGCGACCCGTGCGGCGATGCAACGCCACGACAGCGGCGAACGCGGCTAGAAGGGCCCATTCACAGCAACCACCGAACCAGCCGCAGCGCGCCAATCTGCACCAGGGTGTCAGCCGGTGATTCGGCGCATGAACCCAAGGCACCGTTGCTGTAGGGCCTCAACTCGCTGGGACCTGAACAGTTCAGGGTCGAGCGCGCCCTCCATCGGGGTCGGTAGCCGCCGCGCGTACTCGTTGCAATGGAAGTCCTCGTGGATCAGGGTCGCAACCGAGTTACCGGAACGGCCAGCATCCCCGGCGCGCCGGGCCGAGAACATTCGCACACCAGCCAGCTCGGTCACATCACGACACAGCGCGCACACGCCATGAACCCCAGGGGTGTGGGTCGGCCTCAACACAGCACCGCGCAAGACCCCATCCACCTCAACAACGAGGTAGGCGCGCGTGCGGTCCCGCTGATCCCGCCACCCTAGAAACTCCATGGCCTCCCAGTGATACTCAGCCAACGGGAACGGAGGTACGGCACCGGCAGCCTCACGGCGCGTCGCATTCACAAAACAACCAGCCAACGCTTCCGCACTCACAGCCTGCACAGACGTTCCTCCTTTTCAACAGCCACAGGTACCGAAACAGCCCACGGTTACCGACTCACCATGTTACGTGCCCCGCTCGTTAGACTAGACGGGTGACTTCAACCCCAATGACTGCTTCAAACTCAGCAACCGAACACCACACTGACGGTGCGCAACACACGGCGCGGACCTACCAGGTCAACACGTTCGGGTGCCAGATGAACGTCCACGATTCCGAACGGATCGCGGGCCTGCTTGAAACCGCAGGCATGGTTCCGGTTGAGCCCGGCACAGATGAGGGTGATGCCGACGTCGTTGTGTTTAACACGTGCGCGGTACGTGAAAACGCGGACAATAAGCTCTATGGCCACCTCGGTATGCTCAAGGCCGCGAAAGATGAGAACCCCGATCTGCAGATTGCTGTGGGCGGGTGTCTTGCACAGAAGGACCGTGACACCATCGTCAAGCGTGCCCCGTGGGTCGATGTGGTGTTCGGAACCCACAACGTCGGCTCCTTGCCGGTGCTGCTCGAGCGGGCACGCCATAATAAAGAAGCCCAGGTTGAGATCCTTGAAGCGCTCGAGGTTTTCCCATCCACTCTGCCGGCTAAGCGGGAGTCTCATTCCGCGGGCTGGGTTTCGATCTCGGTGGGATGTAACAACACGTGCACGTTCTGCATCGTGCCGTCCTTGCGCGGTAAAGAGAAGGACCGCCGCCCGGGGGAGATCCTCGCCGAAGTCCAGGCGTTGGTTGATGACGGCGCGATCGAGGTGACCCTGCTGGGTCAGAACGTGAACTCTTACGGCGTTGAATTCGGTGACCGCCAGGCGTTCTCCAAACTGTTGCGGGCATGCGGTGAGATCGAAGGCCTCGAAAGGGTCCGTTTCACCTCGCCACACCCTGCGATGTTCACTGACGATGTGATTGAGGCGATGGCTGAAACCCCGAACGTCATGCCGCAGCTTCACATGCCGTTGCAGTCCGGTTCGGACAAGGTCCTGAAGGATATGCGGCGCTCGTACCGTTCCAAGAAGTTCCTCGGGATCCTGGAGAAGGTGCGCGAGCGTATGCCGCACGCGGCGATCACCACCGACATCATCGTCGGCTTCCCGGGTGAAACCGACGAGGACTTCGAAGAGACCATGCGGGTTGTCGAGCAGTCCCGCTTCCATCAGGCGTTCACGTTCCAGTATTCGCCGCGGCCGGGAACCCCGGCGGCCGAATACGAAAACCAGGTCCCTAAAGACGTGGTGCAGGAACGTTTCGAGCGCCTCGTTGCACTCCAGGACCGTATTTCTGCCGAAGAAAATCAGAAGCTGCTCGGCACCACGGTTGAGCTGATCGTCGCTGACGAAAAGGGCCGCAAAGCCGAAGAGACGGGCCGGCTTGCGGGACGCGCCCAAGACCAGCGGCTCGTGCACTTCTCTGTTCCGGAAGGCGGTCAAACCCCTCGCCCAGGCGATGCCGTGACCGTGCCGATCACTCACGCTGGATCCTTCCACTTGCTCGCTGACCCAACCCTGGAGCAGTACAGTGTTCGCCGTACCCGCTCCGGGGACGCGTGGGAGCGCGCACAAGCAGATTCGTGCTCGCCAGGCGGTAGCGCGAGCGGCAAGGGTGTTTCGCTCGGCATGCCGAGCCTGCGCCCGCAAGCGTAGACAACCGCACTACAGTGAACCCGAACCCTGTGATCGCGGTGGTCGGCCCGACCGGCACCGGTAAATCCGAGCTCGCCCTTGATCTGTGCCACATGCTCAATGGAGAAGTGGTCAACACGGATGCGCTGCAGTTCTATCGCGGCATGGACATCGGTACAGCCAAGCTTCCTGTGGCGCAGCGGCAGGGGATCGAACACCATCTGCTCGACATCATGGATGTGACCGAGGAAGCCTCGGTTGCGGTGTTCCAACAGCAAGCCCGCGATGCGATCGCTGAGATCCAGGCGCGCGGGAGGACCGCTGTGCTGGTAGGTGGTTCTGGGCTATATGTGCGCGCGGTTTTAGATGAGATCGAGTTCCCGCCCACCGATCCGGAGGTCCGCGCCGAGATCGAGGCGTGGGCTGATGCGCGTAGTGCCGAGGAGGTCCGCGAGGCTCTGCGTGCAGTCGATCCGGCGAGCGCTGAGAAAATCACTGACGTGCGCCGCATGATCCGCGCGCTTGAAGTCCACCGCATCAGCGGCCGCGCATTCACCTCGTTCATGCCGCAACGCATCTATCACCAGCCCGCCGTCCAGGTGGGGCTTGACCTTGACCCGGCTGTCCTCAACGAGGCCCTCTTGCAGCGGGTCCACCGGATGTATCAAGCAGGCTTGCTGGATGAGGTCCGCGAGCTCATCACGCACGGCCTGCGGGAAGGCCGGACCGCATCGGCGGCTATTGGGTATAAACAAGCGCTCGCCGTGCTCGATGGTCAGATGAGCCAGGACGAAGCGATCGAGAGCACCCACATCGCCACGCGGCAGTTCGCCAAGCGGCAGAGAACATGGTTCCGTGCTGATCCGCGTGTCAAGCATTACGATGCCGGCGCCGGCGCGCGCGAGATCGCCCGGGCATTCGTTGCCGAAGCCATCCCGGAGGCTCTCTAGGTTCCCGCGGACGCGGGACGACTCTCGGTAGGCTGGGGTCATGGTCGATCCGCTCTCGAATGACGTCCCGGTGAGCCTTGCCGGTGCGAGTTTTGCCCGCGTCACCGCGGGCGCTGTCCCGTTTCTGATCAGCACGGCAGCGACCGTGAGCGAAGCCGAAGCCCAGTGGCTGTGCGACGGCTCCGCTGGGCTCGGTGCGGCAGGCGTGATCACGGTGTCTCAACAAGGGGACAGCGTAGGAGCTAATACTGGCGCATGGCACTGCGTTCTGACGGGGGCATCAGGGGCCCCGGTTCCTGAGCTAGAGCCCGATGCGGCACTAGCGGTGGCCGCCTACCTCGATGAGGCTGGTCAGTTGGGCGCGGGCACGCGGCTCGAATTCGGTTCGGGTGAGGCATACGTGGTCTCGCGTTCGCGGGGTAACTATAAGGTCGCTGGGGTGCGGTGGTCGTTCGCGTTCCCGCAGCAGGCCCAAGCAAAAGCCAGTGACGGCACGGTCCAGGCTGAGGGTGTACCGGTGGCCCGTCCGTGCCTCACGATGACCGTTGGCGCGCCGGTTTCTGTGGTTGCGCTCGCGGATGTGTCCGAGCTTGACCGGCTACGTTTGGATGAGCGCGGCCCGCAGCTGGATTCCGAGGTGCTTGAGCGTTCGTCGACGAGCTTCGTTGTTCCGCATGATCCGCTGGTCGAACGCGGTATCGCTGCGGTGTCGATGCGTTTCTATCATGCGCACGATGCGTTAGCAGGCAACAGCGGCGACACTGCCAGCATCAGTATGGCAGGGAGGCGGCTTTCGCGCGAATACGGTTCGAGTGTGGCTGCCGCGGTCGCGGGATCGGTTGCGTTCCAGTACTGGGCAGGCTCCGGTAGGGACATCGCGGAAGGCTGGGCGGTGAACCAGCCATCAGCGCTCGTGGGGGTCCGGCTTGAGCCGGGGTCCGCATCGAACGCTTCCGGAACAGCGCAGGCAACGGGGCCTGCGCGCGTCATCGCGAAGATCCAGCTGCGCTAGCCCCATTCAGCTGCGTTAGCCTCATAAAGCCGAGCTCGCGGTTCAAGCCGGGCGGGCCACGCGCAGAATCCGGAACTCTTTCTTTCTCGCGTAGCGTTCAACGCTCCACTCTCCCGGCAGGTTTTCGGCGAGCCATTTCTGTAGGGAATCTGAGCCGAGGTTTTTCTGGACCACAAGATACGCCTCGCCGCCCGGGTTGAGGCGCGGAAGCCACGTCATGAGGATCTCGTGGAGGACCTGCTTACCCACACGGATCGGTGGGTTGGACCAGATGAGGTCGAAACTTACATCGGCCGGCACCGCCTCCGGTGTGCACACCGTGACGTTGCGAGCGCCGGCATCGGCCGCGTTGAGACGGGCCAGATCCATCGCGCGTTCGTTGACATCGACACCCCACACCTCAGCCTGTGGAGAAGTCAGCGCGAGCGTGAGCAAGATGGGTCCCCAACCGCACCCGATGTCGAGCATCGTTCCGTGGGCCCGCGGGCTAGGAGCTTCATCCAATAAAATCTGGGTTCCCTTATCCACACCGGCGGGGCTGAAAATGCCCGAAGCGGTATGAACGTCAAGTTCCCGGTCAGCCAGAGAAACCGTAATGCGCTTGCGTGCCTCGGGAGTCACCGGTTCCGCTGTGAAGTAATGCTCGGCCATGGAACACAAGCCTAACCGAGGCACAGGGCCGCAGGTGGGTCGCTGCGGCACGGTCGCGACGACACCGGCGCTACGGCAGGGTTGCGACGACACCGGCGCTACGGTCTAGCTGAGCCCGCTACAGCTTAGAATGGTGGGGAGCCCGCAGGCCGCGGGACCACGCAATGTCAGGAGACCATGACCGAGCACCGCAACACCGATCCCCACCCGCCTTCACAGCAACGGTCTTCACAGGATCAACCTTCACGCGAGGGGACTCCACATAAGAGCACATCGGAGCACGAACGCGAGATCCAAGCGACCATCCAGCGGATCCTCGCCGCTGACCGTGAACGTGAGATTCTTGCGGGGCGTCGCGATGCCGAGAAAAGCAACGCTGCACCGGCAGGGACTGAAGCGTTCCACACTGAGGAAGGCGCGGGGAACCACGCGGCGGATGAACACGCGGAGGATGAAGCAGGGGAGCCGGGTGGACCTCGGCAACGTGGCTCTTTCTTGCAGTTCGGTCAGGCTCAAGCACTCGATACAGGCCAGGCTGAACATTCGCGTTTCGATGGACTGCAGCAGGACCTTGAGGAACGCCGCGCTACTCGCCGCGTCCAGGGCCTCTCGACAGAACTTGAAGACATTTCCGAGGTCGAATACCGTCAGCTTCGTCTCGAACGCGTCGTGTTGGCCGGTCTGTGGTCAGACGGCACCGCGGAACAAGCCGAAAACTCGCTCCGTGAGCTCGCGGCGCTCGCCGAAACCGCCGGCTCGGAAGTATTGGACGGCGTGATCCAGCGCCGCGTGAAGCCAGACCCGGGAACCTATTTCGGTTCAGGTAAGGCAACCGAGTTGCGTGACATTGTGACGGAGGTCGGCGCGGACACCGTGATCGTGGATAGCGAGCTCGCGCCCTCTCAACGCCGTGGCCTCGAAGACGTCATCAAGGTCAAGGTCATCGACCGTACCGCTCTGATCCTGGATATTTTCGCCCAGCACGCTAAATCCCGCGAAGGTAAGGCCCAAGTCGAGCTGGCTCAGCTCGAATACCTCTTGCCGCGGCTTCGCGGCTGGGGTGAATCGATGTCGCGGCAGGCCGGCGGCCAGGTCGCCGGTGGTGCCGGTATCGGTTCGCGTGGCCCGGGTGAAACGAAGATCGAGCTGGATCGCCGCCGCATCCGCAACCGCATGGCCAAGCTGCGCCGCGAGATCAAAGCGATGAAGCCGGCACGCGAAGCCAAGCGCGCCAACCGCAAGCGTCACTCGGTGCCGTCTGTGGCCATCGTCGGCTACACCAACGCCGGCAAGTCCTCGCTACTCAACCGGCTGACTGACGCCGGGGTCCTGGTGGAGAACGCTCTGTTCGCTACCCTGGACCCGACTGTGCGTTCAGCGCAGACCCCTGACGGCATCGGCTATACCCTCACAGACACGGTCGGTTTCGTGCGCAACCTGCCAACCCACCTTGTGGAGGCGTTCCGTTCAACCTTGGAAGAAGCCGCGGATGCCGACGTGCTGCTTCACGTGGTCGATGCCTCCCACCCGGACCCGATGTCGCAGATCCAAGCGGTGCACGAGGTGCTCGCGGACATTGAGGCGGACTGCCCTGAGCTCATCGTGCTGAACAAGGCGGACCTCGCCGATGCGCATACGCTGGCTCAGTTGCGCCGCAACCATCCTGACCACGTTGTGGTCTCTGCCCGCACGGGCCAGGGCATCGACGAGCTCAAAGAAAGGATCTCGCGCACTATCCCGCGCCCGCACACCGAAGTGCGCGCCTTGATCCCATACACCGAAGGCGACTTGGTGGCGCGCCTGCACGGTCAGGACGCCGAACTGCTCGAGCTTGAACACGTCGAAGACGGGACACAGATCCACGCGCTAGTCCGCCCCGATCTCGCTGATGCGCTTGCACCGTACGCGCAGACTAACGATGCGCAAGCCCACACGGCCGATGAGGCCCAGGCCGAGGCGACCGAAGAGGCGAACGAAGAGGCGAACGAATGAGCCAGGACGTTTCGGCTGGGTCCGAGCCAGAAAGCACCGCTGCATCTGAAACGGGTGCCGCATCGGAGGCTTCAACTGAGTCGGGTGAGCCCGCCGTTGAAGAGGTTGAGCGTCTGCTGACCACGGCGGTGGACAAGATGGGTGGGCAGCGCCGCGATGGTCAGCATGAGATGGCGCATTCGGTTGCGTACGCTCTGTCCACGGGTACGCACCTGCTGGTGCAGGCCGGGACCGGCACGGGTAAGTCGATGGCGTACTTGATTCCTGCGATCCGGCACGCGATCGAGGCGGATAAACCTGTAGTGGTTGCCACCGCAACGTTGGCGTTGCAGTCCCAGGTTGTGGGGCGCGATGTTCCGCGGCTTCTGAAGGCTCTGGAAGATGAACTTCCGCGGCCGGTGGACGTCACCCTGCTCAAGGGGCGGAACAACTATGTGTGCAAATATAAGCTCTCTGGCGGGTATCCGGAGGATGAGGACGCGGGCTCGCTTTTCGATGCGTCCCTGGCAGACCCGAATGCGGCCGAGGACGGCCCGACTTCGCCTTTGGGTCAGGAGATTATGCGCATCCGGAAGTGGGCTGAAGAGAGCGAGACGGGGGACCGGGATGAGCTGATCCCTTCGGTTTCGGATAGGGCGTGGCGGCAGGCTTCGGTGTCCTCGCTTGAATGTCTGGGTACCCAGCATTGTCCTATGGCGGAGGAATGTTTCACGGAGCGTGCCCGCGCGTTGGCCGCTGAGTCCGATGTGGTGGTCACTAACCACGCGATGCTCGCTTTTTCTGCGTTTGAGCAGCTACCGGTTTTACCGGATTTCGATGTTGTGATTGTGGATGAGGCCCACGAGTTGCAGGACCGGGTCACGAACACGTACACGCGCCCGCTCACCCACACCGCGATCACGCACGCGGCGCAGGGAGCTAAGAAGCACCTCAAGGTTGCGTCGAAGGCGTTATCTGATGCCGCTAAGGCTTTTGAGAAGTCTGTCACGAACATCCCGACAGGTCTTCAGCCGCGCGGTTTGACCGAGGCTCAACGTGCCGCTGTGATGCAGGTTTTCGAATCAGCGAAGGTCGTGATGGCGGATTCCAAACGCGAGGCTGGCGATGCGGCTCCGGATGGCGCCTGGCAGTCCGCGCGTTCCGCGGTGGCTCAGGTTGTTGAGCTGGCTGAACGTTTGTTGAACGCTGGTCAGGGCGACGAGGTTGTGTGGGCGGCCCGGCCCGGCAGCTTCGAGCCAGGGCGCGGCTATGTGGTTCCGGATGATTCTGAACCGGCGTCTTTGATGGTTGCCCCGTTGTCTGTTGCGATGCAGATGCGGGATGGCTTGTTCGCGGACCGGACCGTGGTTTTGACCTCGGCCACACTTGCTGTGGGTGAGGCTTTTGAGCCGGTTGCTGGCGGTTTGGGGTTGATGGGGCCGGAGGCTCCTGAGTGGGATTCGGTTGATGTTGGTTCGCCGTTTGAGTATGAGAAGCAGGGCGTGCTGTATGTGGCTCAGCATCTTCCGCCTCCAGGCCGCGGGGTCTCTGAAGCAGCTATCGATGAGCTTGTGGACTTGATCAAGGCTTCTGGCGGTGCGGCGTTGGCGCTGTTTTCTTCACGCCGAGCCGCTGAGGACGCCGCCGCTGCGTGCCGTGAACGTCTGGATGTGCCGATTTTGGTGCAGGGCGAGGCGTCAATGACGGAGCTGGTGCGGGAGTTCTCAGCTGATGAGCAGACTTGTCTGTTCGGGACGATGACGCTGTGGCAGGGTGTGGATGTACCGGGGCGGCATTGTCGTTTGGTGGTGATTGATCGGATCCCGTTCCCGCGCCCTGACGATCCTTTGATGACTGCGAGGACCCGTGACGTGAATGAGCACGGCGGGAATGGGTTCATGTCTGTTTCGGCGCATCACGCGGCGATCCGTTTGGCGCAGGGTGTGGGCCGTCTGATCCGTTCCACAGAGGACAGGGGAGTGGCCGCGATCCTGGATTCGCGGATGGCCACCCGTCGCTACGGTGCATATCTGCGTAGCGCGTTGCCACCGTTGTGGACCACAACTGACCGGAATACGGTTCTCGGCGCTTTGGGACGCCTGCGCGAAGCCAATAAGTAGCGCGGCGCTCATGGAAACGGCGCGGCGATACGGGCCCTGCGCTTAAGAGGGGTTGCCTGAACGGGCCTGCGCTTAGAGGGAGCGCAGCACGGATACGACGCGGCCCATGATTTGTGCGTGGTCACCCAGGATGGGTTCGTATTGCGAGTTCTGAGGCAGTAGCCACGTGTGGCCGTCGCGTTGACGGAAGGTCTTCACGGTGGCTTCGTCATCCAGCAGCGCTGCGACAATCTCGCCGTTCTGTGCGGTGTTTTGGCGGCGGACCACAACCCAGTCGCCATCGCAGATCGCGGCGTCGATCATCGAGTCCCCAGAGACTTTGAGCATGAACAGTTCGCCGTGCCCTACAAGCTGACGTGGCAGGGTCACGACGTCTTCAACGTGTTGTTCAGCAAGGATCGGTCCACCTGCCGCGATACGGCCGACGAGTGGGATCTCAGCCGAGTCTTCCCCGCCGCGAGCCTTGAACTGCGTGATGTTGGCGGAGTCGGTGGCGTTGGAGGATTGTGCGGTGCTGGCGGAGTCTGTGGTGTTTGGGAGTTTGGCTGCACCGGGCATTGGTGTGACCTCCGCTAGGCCGGCGCCTGTCGCTGCTCCGAGTGCGGCCGCACTAGCTGTGGTGGAGTCCTTCTGGGTCACGTCCAGGGTGGACGGATAGAGAACCTCGAGCGCGCGGGGGAGTTTGGGGTCGCGGCGAATCCAACCGAGCTTGTTGAGCTGCTGCAGTTGGTGTGTCACCGAAGACAGCGATTTCAACCCGACCGCGTCACCGATCTCACGCATCGTGGGCGGATACCCCTGATTCTCTAAGAAAGACTCGATGCACTTCAGCACAGAGCGTTGACGCGAAGTCAGCGGTTTCGAAGGGCGTGCGGGCTGGGTGTCCATCGACGGTGTATCGGTGCTCATTCGTTTCCCATCCTTCGTTTCCCATCCCTGGTTCGCTACCCATGGCCATCAATGTGTCAGGGGGTTGTTCTTGACTGTAATGACAGTCCACATCGGTAGTTACAGCCTATATGGCTTCGCCGCATATTCAAAGATATGTACGAAGACTATTGAGCAGATTCGGAGATGTGTGCTAGAAATATATCGAAGAGATGTTCGAATATATGTTCTGTTCGATGTCGGAAGGAATGGTCATGGTGGAAACCGTTGTCATGTCGAATACTGCTGAACGGCCCGTCAATTCTGATGAGCGCATTGTTAACACTGCTCATCACGAGCACGCATCACGTCAACGTATCCGTCTGACTTCACGGGGGCGGTTTGTGTTCTTCGGCCTGCCGACTATGGCTTTGGTCGTTGGCGTGTTTTTGATGCTCTCGGCCTTGCTTCAGCCTGCTCAGGCAACCACGGGTGAGCCGGTGACCGCGCAGGGGGATCGCTTGGTTGAGGTCACCGTTGCGCATGGAGATACCTTGTGGGAGCTAGCTGAGCACTATGCACCTGAACGCGATGTCCGCGACACGGTGGCTCTGATCCAAAAGCACAACTCTTTTGATGGAGCGCTCGTTCCGGGGCAGAAGCTCGTTGTCCCGGTCAGCTACTAACCCGACCTCAGCGTGAGTGGATGCGCAATAGGGCGACCCTAATTCGAGACGCCACTTAGCCGATCCCTAGACTTGAACCATGTCTCAGGATGCTATGCAACGGCTCAACCAACTTCCACTTAGGGATAACCTCCGTGGGCTCTCCCCGTACGGCGCCCCACAGATCGACGTTCCGGTACAGCTGAACGTTAACGAAAACACTCACCCGCTGCCACAAGACGTGATCGATGAGATCGCCGCATCCGTACGCGAGGCCGCACACAGCCTCAACCGCTACCCAGATCGGGAATTCACGGCGCTACGCACCGCACTCGCCGAATACCTCGGCCGCGGGCTCACCCCAGAAAACGTGTGGGCTGCTAACGGCTCCAACGAAGTACTGCAACAGATCCTGCAAGCCTTCGGCGGTCCAGGCCGAACCCTGCTGAGCTTCCCACCCACCTATTCGATGTACCCGCTGTTGGCGTCTGGAACAGACACCACATACATCGCCGGCCACCGCGCCGAGGACTACAGCCTCAGCGCGGAATCCGCGGCAGAACAAGTCCGCACACACAAACCGAACATCGTGTTCCTGTGCTCGCCCAATAACCCGACCGGGACCGGGCTCGAACTCGACGTCGTGCGCGCCGTCTATGAGGCCGGCGAAGAGTTCCAGACCATCGTCGTCGTTGACGAGGCCTACGCCGAATTCGCGCACGACCCAGACTCGACCGCCCTCACCCTGCTTGAGGGTCGGCAACGGTTGATCGTCTCCCGAACCATGTCCAAAGCGTTCGGGCTCGCCGGGGCACGGCTCGGCTACCTGGCGGCCGCACCAGAAATATCAGACGCCCTACGTCTCGTACGCCTTCCGTACCACCTCTCCGCCGTAACCCAAGCCACCGCACTCGCAGCCCTCAAACACACCGACGCGTTGCTAGCCAACGTCGAGGCGATCAAAGAGCAACGCGACCGGATCGTGACCGAGCTCAGAGGCATGGGGCTCACACCAACAGTTTCTGACTCAAACTTCGTCACCTTCGGCGACTTCGAAGACCCCAACGCAGTCTTCGAATACCTCCTGGAAGGCGGAGTCATCATCCGCAACAACGGGCTACCAGGCAAGCTACGCGTCACCGCAGGAACCGAAGAGGAAACCACCACGTTCCTGACCCTGATGCGCCAATACATGGAACGCGCCTAACACGCGGCAAGCGGCCGGCTCACCAGGACGCCGCAACAGCACCCTCATAGAATGAGGGCAGAACAATCCCCACGCAGATGCGTAGACGCGCATCTGCGCATCACATGAAGAAAGCGAGCACCATGAGCGCCCAGCTGATCGGTACCCGTGAAGCCACCATGGAACGGATCACCTCCGAATCCACCGTTAAAGTCACCATCAAACTCGATGGAACCGGTCAAGCGGACATCTCCACAACAGTTCCGTTCTACGATCACATGTTGACCTCGCTGGCGCGCCACTCGCTCATGGACATCACCATCGCAGCGCACGGGGACACAGATATCGACGTCCATCACACTGTCGAAGACACCGCGATCACGCTCGGCGAGGTATTCAAAACAGCGCTCGGTGACAAGCGCGGCATCACCCGCTTTGGCCAGGCAACCATCCCACTGGATGAGGCGCTTGCGCGCTGCATCGTGGATCTCTCCGGCCGCCCTTACGTGATCCATGAAGGCGAACCTGAGGGCCAGCAGTACCACCTCATCGGCGGGCACTTCACCGGTTCGATGACCCGCCACGTCTTCGAATCCTTCGCCTACCACGCAGGCATCTGCCTGCACATCGACGTTCTGCGTGGCCGCGACCCTCACCACATCGTGGAATGCCAGTTCAAGGCTCTAGCGCGAGCACTGCGTGAAGCCATCGAACCAGACGAGCGGATGGGGAACACGATCCCGTCCACTAAGGGAGCGCTATGACCCAGGGCCGCCGGCCGCGTATCGCGGTTGTCGATCACGGCGCGGGTAACGTTCACTCGGTTCTGCGCGCCTTCAAACACGTGGGCGCTGATGTCTCGTTGACCGCGGACAGCGATCAGTTACGTACCGCTGATGGCGTGGTGCTGCCCGGTGTCGGTGCGTTCGCCAGCGTCATGGCGGCACTCAAGAAGGGCTCGCTGCTGCGTCATCTCGGCTACCGGATCGCGGGTGGGAAGCCCGTTCTGGGGATCTGTGTGGGCCACCAAGTGCTGTTCACTGAAAGCACGGAGGGCGGCACCAGGACGGCGGGCCTGGACGAATGGCCTGGCGTGGTTGAGCGGCTCACGGCCGATGTGGTTCCGCACATGGGCTGGAACAGCGTGACTCCGCCGGAAGACACGCAGCTGTTCCGCGGCATCGAAGGCGAACGTTTCTACTTTGTCCACTCCTACGCTGTACAGAGCTGGGATTTCGACGTCGTTCAGCCGCTCATGAAACCGCCGATGGTCACGTGGTCGGATCACGGTGGCCCGTTCATCGCGGCAGTTGAGAACGGACCGCTGAGTTCGGTTCAGTTCCACCCGGAAAAATCTGGCGAGCCCGGCGCCCAGTTGATTAAGAATTGGATGGAGACGCTCTGATGCCCTCACCGATTGTGTTGATGATCCTGGGCGGGTTGCTGGTTGGCGGCACGTATTCGCTCGCTCAACAGGGTGTTAAGCGGGTATGGGTCATCGTGTGTGGCGCGCTGGCTCTCATGTTTTTGATTGCGGCGTGGGCTGTTGCGCAGAAAGGCCCGGACACGGACGATAAAGGCAACGAGGACGCCGTGAGGGAGGGGCAAGCGATCCATGTGGTCGCTGAGTTCCCTCCACCTGCCACCACGGTTTGAACCTTTCTTCCGAGAGCATCGCTTCGTTTCTTCCTAGTTTTCACTTCTTGAGCTGTTGAGAGAGACCCGAAAAACCCATGACTGATCACAAAGCAACTGCGCACACGCCAACTGGGCACACGCCAGCCGAGAATCAGAAACTCCTTTTGTTCCCTGCGGTGGACATCGTCAACGGGCAGGCGGTGCGCCTGACCCAAGGGGAAGCCGGCACCGAAACAGATCACGGCGACCCGTTCGATGCGGCTTTGCGCTGGCAAGAAGCCGGCGCGGAATGGATCCACGTGGTTGACTTGGATGCCGCTTTCTCGCGCGGGGATAACCGTCCAGTGCTCAGACGCATCGCGACCGAGCTGGATCTCAAGGTTGAGCTTTCCGGCGGTATTCGAGACGATGAGTCACTGGATCGCGCACTCGAATGGGGTGCAGCACGGGTCAACATCGGCACCGCGGCACTAGAGAATCCGGAATGGACCGCCAAAGCCATCGAACGGGTAGGCGAGGCGATCGCGGTAGGCCTCGACGTGCGTGGCACCACGCTCTCTGGCCACGGCTGGACCAAAGACGGCGGGGACCTGTGGGATGTGCTCGCTCGCCTCGATGATGCCGGGTGCGCCCGCTACGTCGTCACTGATGTGACCCGTGATGGAACCATGACCGGCCCCAATACCGAACTGCTCGCCGACATCGCGAAGCACACTGATAAGCCGCTGATCGCATCCGGTGGCATGTCCACCCTCGATGACCTACGCGCCCTACGCGCGATGGTCGGTAAAGGCGTAGAAGGCGCGATCATTGGCCGCGCACTCTATAACGGCGCGTTCACCCTCGAAGACGCGCTCGCCGTCGCACGCGGCGAGAAGTCAACAGAAACGAGAAGTACGTAGAGGCGAGAAATAAACCGAGCTGAGAGGCAAACATGGCCAATAACTCCGCCGAAGATAACCTAGCCCAGAACAACCCTGCCCACAACAAGCCCGCCACGGCTGAAAACCCCACCGAGCCCAACCCGGCCGCCGCTAACCCAGCGCCGGGTTCGAAGGCTTTGCCGGCGCACATCCAGCAGGCTTTGCTTGCGGGTGCTGGTGGCGCATCGGACACCGCGGGCCAGTCCTGGGAGGGCCGGGACCTATCGGGTGAGGGCAATCCTCTGCACCAGTTTGACGGCGATGACGGCTTGCCGAATGAGGCGTTGCAGGAAGCCCTTGATGCTTTGAAAGCCGGTTATGGCCCGGAGGACGATGTGGTTGAGGCTTTGGCTGATGCGCGCGTCTTTGTCCCGATTGTGGCTCAGACTGGCCACACGGAGATCGGGGAGCATGGTCATTTGGTGGAGAAGGAAGCGGATATGGCGTTGGTCATGATCGCTGCTCCTGATGGCCGGACGGCTTTGCCTGTGTTTTCTTCGGTGGATCGCTTGACTGATTGGCATCCGGAGGCTCGTCCGGTTGCGGTGTATGCTCCGCGTGCCGCGTTGTCTGCGGTGGATGAGGGTGCGCAGTTGTTGGTTTTGGATCCTGGCGCGAATGTCACGTTCGTGGTGCGGCGCCCGGCGGTGTGGGCTTTGGCTCAGCAGCGGGTGTGGTTGCCGAGCTATCGTGATGATTCGCTTGCGGCACCGTTGCAGGAGGCGGTTTCTCATGTCGATGGTGTGGGTGCGCTGATTTTGGGTCCGGCGGATGGGATCGCGTCGCGGGCCGGTGATGGGACTGTGATGCGTGGCGGCGGTCACGGCCCTGAGTTGGCGGTGACTGTAGTGGTGAATAACACGGTTACAGATCAGGATGTCTCGCGTATAGTTTCTGAGGTTCGCACTGCTGTTGAGGGTACTCAAGAGGTGCAGGAGAAAGCTGATTCGTTGACCATTAGGGTCGCGCAAGGGGGATAACGCATGACCCAGGCGGGTGTTGGGGAGCCGAGTGGTGTTTTCCAGCGTTATGCACGGGTTCTGAGGCGCCCGCATGTGCCAACTCTTTTGTTGGTTGGTGTTTTTGGTCGTTTGCCGCATTCGGCGGCCGCGATCCTGTTGACGTTGCATGTCCGTAACGGCCTGCAGATGGATTTCGCCTCGGCTGGTCTGGTCACGGCGATGCTCACGATTGGTGTAGCGATCGGTTCGCCGTGGCGTGGCCGGATCGTGGATATCAAGGGTGTTCGTCGCGCGGTTTTGCCGTCGATCGTGGTTGAGGCGGGCGCGTTCGGTGCCGCGCCTTTTGTGGGTTTCCAGGTGTTGCTGGTGCTCATGTTTGTGGCGGGCCTGTTTTCGTTGCCGGTTTTCACGGTGGTGCGGCAGTCGATGGGGGTTGTGGTTCGCGGGCCTGATCGCACTACGGCGTTCGCTCTGGATTCGATGACCACTGAGCTGGTGTTTGTGATTGCACCGGGCGGTATCAGTGTTCTTGCTACGGCGATTTCAACGACGGCTTCGCTGCTTTTGGTGGGCGCGCTGGTGGTGTTCGCTGGCGTGATTTTGGTGGTCACGAACCCGCCGACGCGTTCTTCGCAGTTGCCGTCTGCCCCGCGGGAGGCGGTCGATGATTTGGCGGCTCCTTCGCACCCTAAGGATGCTTCGTCGGTTCCTGCGATCACGGGTGCGATCCCGGTGGTTCCGTTGCCGCAGCCTCAGCCTCGGAAGCGTCGTTTCATGCCGTGGCTGAGTATTTCGGCGGCTGCGATGATGGTCATGGCGTTGGGCGCTGGTATGGCGCTTGCCGGTACTGAGGTCGCGTTGGTGGGCTTCAACGAGACCCTGGGTGGTGGCGGTGACACGCTGTGGGTCATGTATGGCGTGTGGTGTTTCGGCTCGCTCGTGGGCGGGTTCGTGTATGGCGCGTTGTCTCGAAAGTTCGATCCGTTCGCGATCATCATTGTTTTGGGTCTCACGCTGGTTCCGGTCGCGTTCTCGTTGACGTTGGCGTTGATTTCGATCGCGCTTTTCGCGTCTGGTTTCTTTATTGCACCGTTGATGACGGCAGCCTCGGAGCGGTTGACGGAGGCTGTCCCGGAGCGTAACCGCGGCCAGGCGATGGGCTTATATGGTTCGGCGATGACTGCCGGCACGGCGGCTGGTACGCCGTTGGTGGGCGTCATGTTGGATGTGGGCGGCCCCACTGTTGCGATCTGTGCGTTGGCTGGCGTCGCGGTTGCTACCGGTGTTGTTGCGATGGTGCTGCGCCAGATTCGTCGTCGCCGTCGCCGGATGGCTTCATCCTGAACCAGCAACATCTAGCCAGCAACGCTGAACCGGCAACGCCTCGCGGACTCAGACCTTCTTAAACACCGACGTGGGGTGAGCTTCCGCTGGGAAGCTCACCCCACGTCGTTGGCAGAGGTGTTCGCGTTGCCGCGTTTGTGTGTTAGCTGACGGGGCCGGTCCATTTCTCGCCGGGGCCTTGGCCTGGCTTGTCTGGGATCATGGACGCTTCGCGGAATGCGAGCTGGAGGGAGCGTAGGCCGTCACGGATCGGGGCGGCGTGCTGCGAGCCGATCTCTGGGGCACCCGCTGTCACAAGGCCTGCGAGTGCCGTGATGAGTTTGCGGGCTTCGTCGAGGTCTTTGAGATCTTCGGCGTCAGGGCCGTCGGCGAGCCCGACCTTGACGGCGGCAGCAGACATGAGGTGGACCGCGGTGGTTGTGATGACCTCGACTGCGGGAACTTCTGCGATGTCACGCAGCTGCTGTTGGGCGTCTGCATACTCGGAGTCCGAGAAGCTGTGTACGTGCTGATTCGAATTCTGATCGCTCATAATGCTAAGCTTGTCACAGACCGTCCTGCTTGTTGATGGTTTATGCCGTAAATGTGGCGTTCATCGCTGAAGCCAACTGCTGCAGCGATAGCGAGAATCATTGATGGCCTGAATCATTGACAGTGCGGATGCGCGCGCCAAGTAAGAATCTGCTGGGTGTGCGTGTTTGGCTTGAGAGCAGGAATTCAAAGCGGAGGTTTCCCACCCGCGATCGCCTCAGGGCGGCCGGGTCAGGTCTAGCAAGTAGCACGCTGGATGCTACGCAGTTTCGATTGCGTGGTGGGTGCGGCTTGCTGGTATCTGAGCCCCCGTGTTGAACCCGGGGGCTTTTTTCGTAGGCCTCCCGAGAACGTCGACCACACCATCGCATGAAGGAGCACTAACATCAGCGACCCACGCATCAACGATCGAATCCGCGTCCCAGAGGTGCGGTTGGTCGGGCCTAACGGTGAACAGGTGGGGATCGTCCGTATTGAGGACGCCCTGCGCCTGGCGGTTGAAGCAGATCTCGACTTGGTTGAGGTTGCGCCGAACGCTCGTCCACCTGTGTGCAAGCTGATGGACTTCGGCAAGTACAAGTACGAAGCTGCGGTCAAGGCTCGTGAAGCTCGCAAGAAGCAGACGAACGCGTCCCTCAAGGAGGTTCGTTTCCGTCTGAAGATTGACACTCACGACTATGAGACGAAGGTGCGTAACGCGCATCGTTTCTTGTCTTCGGGTGACAAGGTTAAGGCGATGATTCAGTTCCGCGGCCGTGAACAGCAGCGTCCTGAGTTCGGTGTGAAGTTGCTTCAGCAGTTCGCTGAGGATGTGGCCGATGTGGGTGTGATTGAGTCGCAGCCGCGCCAGGATGGTCGAAACATGGTTATGGTCGTTGGCCCGCTCAAGAGCAAGGCTGAAAGCCGTAAGGCTCAGCAGGAGAAAGCTCCTCGCCGCCAGCGCCGTCAGCAGCGTTTGGATACGTCCGCTCCACAGGACGCTTCCGGCCAGACGGTTGCGGCATCGGCTCCTGAAGCTATGCGCCGCATGGCGCAGGCCTCCAAAGACCAAGCCAAAGAGGGCTGATACCGGCGTCCACGCCAGGTAAGTCCACACATATAGATAGTTTTCCTCCTCCGTTCCACTTGAGGATGAGCATCATCTGGGGATCCCTTCCGTTGGAGAATCAACGGCGAGTGGGGGAGGAGCCCAGCGGGCGCCCGCGGCACAGTGTGTGCGGGTAGCTGCACCCGATGACCCAGGGGTCATGCGGGAAGACGTACAAGGAGAAGGCTCTCATGCCGAAGTTCAAGACCCACTCTGGGGCTAAGAAGCGTTTCAAGCTCACCGGTTCTGGCAAGATCCGCCGTCAGCGTGCAAACCGCCGCCACTACCTCGAGCACAAGTCCTCGCGTTTGACTCGTCGCCTGAAGGGCGATGTGGTTGTGGCTAAGGCTGATCAACGCACCATCCGCCGCATGCTGGGCCTCTAAACCCACGCTGTCGTGTACGTGCGCTAGAGCGCACACCTATTTGAGACCTTCGAAACTTTTCTAGCCGCATCGTGAAGGTGTGGCTGGACCCCACATGTTAGGAGACACACGTGGCACGTGTGAAGCGGGCAGTTAACGCCCAGAAGAAGCGTCGCGTCGTTCTGGAACGCGCATCTGGTTACCGCGGTCAGCGTTCGCGGCTCTACCGTAAGGCTAAGGAGCAGCTGCTCCACTCGTTCGTATACAACTACAACGACCGTCGTAAGCGTAAGGGTGACTTCCGTCGCCTCTGGATCCAGCGCATCAACGCTGCGGCTCGCGCTAACGGCATGACCTACAACCGTTTCATGCAGGGCCTCAAGCTCGCTGGCATCGAGGTTGACCGCCGTATGCTCGCCGAGCTGGCTGTGTCTGACGCTCACGCATTCTCGGTTCTGGTGGAGACCGCTAAGAAGGCTCTGCCAGCCGACGTGAACGCACCGCGCGCATAACTGAAGCTGTGACGCCGCTATAGCCATCGTTGTGACACCGCGAATGTGACACTGCGAATGTGACACGGCGGCGTGATGCAGGGGGTTCCGACTCGTACGGGTCGGAACCCCCAGTGCTTTAATGCGTGCGATGCGGTCGCGTTGCCACAAGATGGGAGGATGAATGTATGGAGATCATGGATAATCCGCGCGCAGACCGAGTCCGGGCGGCCGCGCACCTAGGGAAGGCCGCGGGCCGGAAGAAGTCGGGGGAGTTCCTGGTTGAGGGGCCGCAGGCTGTACGGGAAGCGATTGCCCAACATCGAACCCAGCGCGGCCTTGTGCGCGAGGTATTCGTTACTGAGCAGCGGATGGAACGTGAACCTGAGCTCGCCCAGGTCGCCGACGCACGGGTCAACGTTGTGACTGAGCGCGTCCTGGCCGCGATCGCGGACACGCAGTCCCCGCAGGGCGTGGTTGCCCGTTGCCGCATCCCGCACGTGAGCTTGAAACAAGCGCTGACGCCGAAGACGAGCCTGGTCGCGGTGCTGGGGCGGGTCCAGGACCCCGGTAATGCTGGCACCATCATCCGTGCGGCTGACGCCGCGGGTGCGGACGCGGTGGTTGCGCTGAAGGGCAGCGTGGATGTTTTCTCGCCTAAAGTGGTCCGGTCCACGGTAGGCTCGTTGTTCCATGTTCCGGTTGTCACGGGTATTGAGCTTGATGAACTGACCGAGCACCTGACCCGTTGCGGGATCGTTTTGCTAGCGGCTGACGGCGGCGGGGATCACGATTTGACGGTGCTTGAAGACGATGCGGCCGCCCGCCAGCACGGCGTGACCGTTAGGGGCTCGATGAAGCGGCCGTCCCTGACGACGGCGACCGCGTGGCTGTTCGGTAATGAAGGCCAGGGGATCTCGGAAGCGGAACGGGCGGCGTCCTTCGCTACGGTCTCGATCCCTCTGTATGGGCAGGCGGAATCCTTGAATGTTTCGACGGCCGCGGCCTTGTGCCTCTACGCATCGGCACGTGCTCAACGCAGCTGAAGGCTTGTGCCCAACGCAGCTGAAAGCTCGATGACAGGGTGCGGAGAATGATCGTGGTGAACATGACAAGCCGAAAAGAGGGAGTGCAGTGAGCGCGCAGAATGGTGCCGTAGGTAGCGCTGGCCAGGTGGTGGGGCTCGCGATTGTGGATGACCTCGTGGATGCTCGGCGTGTGCTGGCAGCGCAACGGGCATATCCGGAATCATTGCGGGGACTGTGGGAGTTCCCGGGCGGGAAGGCCCAGGAGGGGGAGGGACCGCTGGAGGCGCTTGAGCGTGAGATTTCCGAAGAGCTCGGCTACACGTTCAGGGCTGGCCAGGAGGTCGTACCGCCTGCGGGATATGCAGGCTGGCCGTTGGATAACGGGATGACGATGCGCGTCTGGACCGGGGTCCTGTTAGACGCCGATGGGGGAGTGCTGAAGCCGGCCGAGGTCACAACGGGCACGCAACCTGAAGGGGCGGATCATCTTGAGTTGCGGTGGCTGATCCTGGATCAGAACACGGAAGAAGCGGTCGAGTGGATCCCGGCCGATAAGCCGATTGTGAGAGCGCTCGTTGAAACCACGGGCTGCATGCCGACCTTCTGCTGATCCAGTCCTGGTGAGCCGTGTCCTCTTGAGTATGAGCCGAGCCTATTGAGCATCTGTGCGTTGTGTGCAGGCATACGCCAGTAGGGGGATTTCCACTCGATTCGACGTCATCCTGCCGGGGGATCTGCTGCAATGTTCCTTCTGTGAACATGGAGGCATCAACGAGGTTATAAGCCTTCCCCTATGGCCGTTTCAGGTTGCAGACGTTGAGATATGCAGCTCTGCAACCTCCGGCCTTGGCTATCGAGTGAAGCAGGAGATCATGAAGTTCACTAAGTCTTTGAGTGCAGTGACCGCAGTACTTTTCGCTGGCGCTTTAGCGTTGACCGGCTGCTCTGCAGGGGGTGCTGAGAAGACGCAGGAGAAGCCGACGGCTAATAAGTTCACGGATAATATTCACATCGAAGCTCCAGACGATGCGAAGAAACCCCTTGTAGCGAATGTTAGGTCCAAGGTCGAAGTCACGGATGAGACCCTCGAGAAATTGGGTAAGGAACATGGGGTAGACAACCCGGACGCTAAACGCACGCTTGAAGGTGATATGGAAGAGATGATTAAGGCCGTCGATTTAGGCGAGGACCAGGTTCGTCTCACCGCAGAGTCCCACAACGTAGCCCGCATTGAAGTAGACCGCATCCCGATGGACAAGCTCTACAAAATGCTGAGGACTAAGGTTTCCTATACCGATAAGGGAACATATCGGGTGGAGATTCGTCCAATGGTTCTGGAGCCCGTTGAGGAAGATAACCTGACGACAGAGCTGAACGTGACCCTGCCGGAGCCGATCGAGAAAGCGAACGTTAGCGGGAAGGTCGACGGGAACACGGTGACATGGACGAGCGATAACTATGCTGAGGCAATGGAGGGCGTAGAAATCGTACCAGGCGAAATGTTTGATACCGACGGGAAAACCCTTACCGCTGAAACCCGTCCAACAAACACCGATAAGTAAACACAAACATCAAGGCATCAACGAGGCTATAAGCCTTCCCTCTAGGGCCGTTTCAGGTTGCAGACGCTGAGATATGCAGCTCTGCAACCTTCGGCCTTGGCCATCGAGTGAAGCAGGAGATCATGAAGTTCACTAAGTCTTTGAGTGCAGTGACCGCAGTACTTTTCGCTGGTTCTTTAGCGTTGACCGGCTGCTCTACGGAGGGGGCTGAGAAGACGCAGGAGAAGCCGACCGTTGATAAGAACATATATAACGTTGAAGTGGAAGCTCCAGACGGTGCGAAGAAGCCCCTTGTGGCGAATGTTAGGTCCAAGGTCGAGGTCACGGACGAGACCATCGAGAAAGAAGCCAAAAAACATCCGAAGGATGACATCAAGGATGCTAAAGGCACACTTAAGAAACAGATAAAAGCCCTGCCTCAGGTCATCGGTGTGAGTGAGGACCAGGTCCGGCTCACTTCAGAGTCCCACAACGTGGCCTACGTTGAAGTGGACCGGGTCCCGATGGACAAACTCTACAAAATGTTGAGGATCAAGGCTTCCCATACCGATAAGGGAACATACCGGGTGGAGATTCGTCCGATGCTTCTGGAACCCGTGGCGGAAGGAAACGTTAGGGATGAGGTGAACGTGACCCTGCCGGAGCCGATCGAGAAAGCGAACATTAGCGGGAAGGTTGACGGGAACACGGTGACGTGGACGAGCGATAACTATGCCGAGGCAATGGAGGGTATAGAAATCGTACCAGGCGAAATGTTCGATACCGACGGGAAATCCCTCATCGCTGAAACCCGTCCAACAAACACGGATAAGTAGACACCGGCCTGACTTTCGCTGGGTGTGGGGTGAGTGCGTTGTGCGCACTCACCCCTTGGCGTTGCAGTGGCGGTGCATCCGCGGCAACCGCAACGCCAGAGCTTCCCATGCTCACACCATCATTAGAACATATATTCGAATCACTGTCACGCTGAGAATTACTGTCACTTTGAACGAAACGCTGTCACCGCAAAGAAAGGTGCGGGCACCTTCACAGTCGGGGTCATCCTTACGGTGGACCTACTGCTCTGTGCTTTCTGCAAACATGAAGGCATCAACGAGGCTATAAGCCGTCCCCCCTATGGCCTTTCGGGCATGGATGCTGAGGTGTTCAGCTCTGTAGCGTTCCGCCCCCGCCGTCAAACGAAGTAGGAGATCATGAGGTTCACCAAGTCTTTCCGTGCCGTGACCGCGGCGCTTTTCGCTGGCGCTTTAGCTTTGACCGGCTGTTCCGCAGGGAGTGCTGAGAAAACGCAGGAGAAGCCGACCGCTAATAAGTACACGGAGAACATCCAAATCGAAGCTCCAGACGGTGTGGATGGACCCCTTATCGCGAATGTTAGGTCGAAGACCGAGCTCACGGATGAGCTCCTCGAGGAACTGGGTAAGGAGCATGGCGTAGACAATCCGGACACTAAACGCACGCTTGAAGATGAGGTGACAACCTGGCCTGAGGACCTCGGCGTGAGAGAAGATCAGGTCCGTCTCATCGGCGAGTCTCATAATGTGGCCTTCATTGAGGTAGATGGGCTCTCGATGGAAGGGCTCTACGACATGTTCAGGGCCAAGGTTACCTATACCGATAAGGGAACATACCTCGTGGAGATTCGTCCAATGCTTGTGGCTCCGGAAGAGGAACTTAACCTTACGACAGAGGTGAGCGTTACCGTGCCGGAGCCGATCGCGGAAGCGAACGTTAGCGGGAGAGTCAACGGGAACACGGTGACGTGGTCGAGCGATAACTTCGCCGAGGCAATGGAGGGCGTCGAGATTCAACCGATGATGAACGAAGCCGACGGGAAAACGCTCACCGCTGAAACCCGTCCCGCAACCACGGTTGATCAGACACCGATCTGGCTCTCAGCTGTGATCTTCGTGCTCGGTGTCATCGCGGCCGCTCTGATGGTTGCTCTGGCCGTCACTCCAAGAAAGAAAGCATCGAAGCCGGACACCGGAGCGGACACCGGAGCGGACACCGGGGCCGATGCCGCTGAGGGCAACGCATAAGCGAGGACGTGACCCGTTTGCGCCCGTTTCTATCCGTCCTACTTCCCGTTCGCGGCACCTTCTCTTGAAGCAGTGGCGGGGGACTTGCCGCAATGTGCTTTCTGTAAACATGGCGGCACCAATTAGGCTATATATGGCCGTCCCCTATGGAGCTGCCTGGCTGTGGCCTTGAAGCGCCTAGCCATGCAGTGTCCAGTCTCAGCCGTCGTACAAAGTAGGAGATTATGAAGTTCACCAAATCTTTCCGTGCAATGACCGCGGCACTTTTCGCTGGCGCTATGGTGCTGACTGGTTGCTCTGCCGGAGGTGATGGCGCATCGAATGCAAAGCCTGAGGTGAATAAATTCACGTACGATGTCGAGCTCGAGGCTGACGTCCGGACTCCGGAGAAGCTCGAGGGGAACGTCGATGTGCAGCTTGAGCTGACCGAAAAGATGCTGCAGGAACAGCGCAAGGCGGGCGGGGACGATAAGTTCTCGGCTAAAGCCCAGCTCGAGGGGGTCAAGCAGGTGCTGGCTTCACGGGTCGGCATTGATGAGAAGAAACTGAAGGTCGTCGAGAAATCGGAGCAGGACGCGCATCTGATCGCAGAAGACCTCACGATGCAAGAAGTCACCGATCTCGTCGCGGTTCAGGCCGAGTACACCAGTGATGGAACATATCTCGCGCAGGTGTATCCGATGGTTATTGCCGGCAACCAGCAGCAGGGCACCGTTGCAGAGCTCAACTTGACTCTGCCAGCGGCGATCACTGAGGCGAATACCGGTGGCCAGATTAGCGGCAACACTGCCACATGGACTACCGAGAACCTTGAAGAAGCTGTCAAGGCGAATGAGGCTCCGGAGTTTCTCACCGCTGAAACCCGTCCCGCAACCACGGTTGATCAGACACCGATCTGGCTTTCAGTTGTGATCTTCGTGCTGGGCGTTATCGCGGCCGCTCTGATGGTTGCTCTGGCCGTCATTCCAAGCAAGAAGACGTCTAAGTCGTCAAATACCGCGAAGCCAAACACCGCGGGCACCGATGCTGCCGAGGGGAACGCGTAAGCGTCGCCACTTCTTTCGTATAGATAGGACTGACTAACATCCATGGAGAAAGAAACTGCTGTGCCAGAGTCTCCAGCGCAGGTAGCTACAGAGATTCCGCCGGTTCCGCATCCGACTGATGAAGCCGCCGTTGAGGCTGTTGTTGCGGCCGCGTTGACGGCGTTCGAGAAGGCAAGCGATCTTGACGAGCTGAAAGCCGCACGCCTGGCTCACCTGGGTGACAAAGCGCCGATCACGCTCGCTAACCGCGGCATCGGCAAGCTTGAAAATAAGGACAAGGCAACCGCCGGTAAGCTGCTCGGTGGCGCCAAGGGCCGCATCAATAAGGCGTTGGCGGCACGCACCGAGGTTCTTGAAGCGGAGCGTGCGGCCCGTCGTTTGCGTGAAGAGACCGTGGATGTCACGGCTCAGCCGCGCCGCACCGTCTTAGGTGCACGCCACCCGCTCTCGCTTCTGCAGGAGCGCGTTTCAGACGTGTTCGTCGGCATGGGATGGGAGATCGCCGAGGGCCCCGAGGTTGAATCCGAGTGGTACAACTTCGATGCGCTGAACTTTGACCAGGACCACCCGGCACGCGAAATGCAGGACACGTTCTTCGTGGACCCGCCGTCCCAGCACCTGGTTTTGCGCACCCACACGTCGCCGGTTCAGGTGCGTTCGATGCTGGACCGCGACGTCCCGATCTATGTCTTGTGTCCGGGCCGCACGTTCCGCACCGATGAGCTGGACGCGACTCACACCCCGGTTTTCCACCAGTTTGAGGGTCTCGCAGTGGATCAAGGCCTCACTATGGCGGACCTCAAAGGCACGCTCGAGCACTTCGCACGCCAGATGTTCGGCGTGGAAGCGAAGATCCGTTTGCGTCCGTCCTACTTCCCGTTCACGGAGCCATCCGCTGAGCTGGATATTTGGCATCCGAACGCTAAGGGCGGCCCGCAGTGGATCGAATGGGGCGGCTGCGGCATGGTGCACCCGAACGTTCTGCGTTCCGGCGGCATCGACCCGGACGTGTACTCGGGGTTCGCGTTCGGTATGGGTGTTGAACGCACCCTGATGTTCCGCAACATGGTCCCTGACATGCACGACATGATCGAGGGCGATATCCGCTTCAGCCAGCACTTCGGGATGGAGATCTAAGCAATGCGTATTCCACTTTCTTGGTTGCGTGAGTTCACCGAACTGCCTGAGGGTGCTCGCGCGGAAGACCTCATGAACGATGTGGTCCGTGTGGGCCTTGAGGAAGAGGCCGTTCACCGTCCCCTCGATGAGCTGACCGGCCCGATCGTGGTTGGCCAGGTACTCAGCCGTGAACCGGAGGAACAGAAGAACGGTAAGACGATCAACTGGTGCTCTGTGCGTGTTGTGCCGGAAGGTCAGGAGCAGACGTTGACGGGCGAAGGCATCGATCCGTCCGGTGTTCAGGGGATCGTGTGTGGCGCCCACAACTTCGATGTGGGGGACAAGGTCGTCGTGACCTTGCCTGGCGCTGTGCTGCCAGGGGATTTCCGCATCAGCCCGCGCAAGACCTACGGTCACGTTTCGGCCGGCATGATGGCTTCGGCTCGCGAGCTCGGCTTGGGCGATGACCACGACGGCATCCTCGTGTTCTCAGACCTCGGCCTGGACCCGGAGATCGGCCAGGACGCGCTTCCGTTGCTCGGCTTCACGGATGAAGCCGCTGAAATCAACGTGACCCCGGACCGCGGCTACTGCTTCTCGATCCGCGGCGTAGCCCGCGAATACGCGTTGGCCACCGGCACATCGTTCACCGACCCGGCATCCAAGGTCACCGTGGCCGCGCCGACCGAGGCCGAAGTTGAGACCCGCATCGAGGATCAAGCGCCGATCCGCGGCGTCCAGGGCTGCACGCGCTTCGTGACCCGCGTCGTCACCGACATCGACCCGGAAGCGACCACCCCAAGCTGGATGGCTGAGCGTTTGCGCCTTGCGGGCATGCGTCCGGTCTCGCTTCCGGTGGACATATCCAACTACGTCATGTGGGAGCTCGGGCAGCCGACCCACTGCTACGACCGCGATAAGCTCACCGGCGGCATCACAGTGCGCCGCGCCGAGGCAGGCGAGAAGCTCGTGACGCTGGATGAGAAGGAACGCGAACTCAACCCTGAGGACCTCGTGATCGCGGACGAATCCGGGGCGATCGGCATCGCCGGCGTCATGGGTGGCGCCTCCACCGAGGTCTCGGATGAGACCCGCACGATCGTGATTGAGGCAGCGAACTTCGACCCCGTCAGCACGGGTCGCAGCCGTCGCCGCCACAAGCTGCCGTCCGAGGCCGCTAAGCGCAACGAGCGCGGCGTGGACTGGGACATGGCCTCCGTGGCCGCCCAGCGCGTCGTGGACCTGCTGGTCGAGCTCGCGGGCGGCCGCGACACCGGCAAGGGCGCAGACGTGGGCGAACGCCCAGAGCCAACGCTCATCCACGTTCCGGCGCACTACCCGGCCGAGCGCGTCGGCATCGAATACACCGAGGAACAAATCGTATCCGCGCTCGAAGGTGTTGGCTGCGAACTCAACCGCACCGATGAAGGCGGGGACGTCACCGTTCCGCTGTGGCGTCCAGACATGACCATCGCTGATGACGTCGTCGAAGAGATCGCGCGCGTGGTCGGCTACGAAAACATCCCTTCCTCAATCCCGGTTCCACCGCCAGGCCGTGGGCTGACCGTGGCTCAACGCAGCCGCCGCCGCATCAGCGATGCGCTCGCCGGCGCCGGCATGACCGAGGTGCTCGCGTACCCGTTCGTGTCCCAGGCTCAGAACGCGGCGTTCGGTTCCACTGAAGCCGACGCCGAGGTTGAGGCTGTGCGCCTCGCCAACCCGGTGTCTTCCGAATACGGCTGGATGCGCTTGTCGCTTCTGTCGGGGCTCATCGAGATCGCGCGCCGCAATAACGGCCGCGGCTTCCGTGACCTCGCACTCTTCGAAGGTGGGCTTGTGTTCTTGCCTGCCGAGATGCAGGGCCCGGTCGAGTTGCCTGCGGGCGGGGAGCGCCCATCGGCGGATGTGCTCGCGGAGCTGAACGCGACCGTCCCTGTTCAGCCGTGGCACATCGCTGCTGTCATGGTCGGTAAGGCCTCCCGCGCGGTTCTCGGCGAGACCGAACGCGCGTGGGACTGGGCGGACGCAATCGATGCCGCGCGCCTCGTCGCTGACACGTTGGGTGTTGAGCTCGTGGTCCGCCAGGGCAGCCACCACTCGTTCCACCCGGGCCGTGCCGCGCGTCTTGAGACGAAGGACGGCCAGCTCGTGGGCTGGGCCGGGGAACTTCACCCTGACTGGTTGGCCTCCCAAGACCTGCCGGAACGCATGGTCGCGATGGAACTGGACGCCGAGGCGTTGATCAACCGGATGCCGGAGGCCGTGATCGCTGAGCCGCTCACGACGTTCCCTGCAGCGACGCAGGATGTCGCGTTGACCTTGGCGGCGGATATCCCTGCCACCGATGTCCTCGAGACGTTGCGTGAGGGTGCCGGCGAGCTGCTGGAGCACATCGAACTGTTCGATGACTACCGCGGCAAGGGCATCGAAGAAGGCCAGAAGTCGCTCGCGTTCGGTATGCGTTTCCGCGCCGCTGACAGGACGCTGACAGCCGACGAGGCCTCCGAAGCCCGCCAAGCGGCAGTGCAGCTGGCGGCCGAGAAGTACGGGGCCCAACTGCGCGGCTAGCGTGCCGAACGGCTAGTGAAGTAAGTAGCTAATTCAGCGTGTAGCTAATGCAGCGAACAGAGCTGAGGGGCGGTGCCGTGTGGCGCCGCCCCTCACGTGTCTGTATTGGTTCAGTACGTTTGCGTTGGATTAGATGGTGAGCACGAGTTTGCCGGTTGTCTTGCCGCTTTCGAGGTCGGCGTGGGCTTGGGCGGCGTCGGCGAGGTCGTAGGTGCCTCCGATGCTGACCTCGAGTTCACCGTCGGCGAGCATCCCGAATACGTCGCTGGCCCGCCACTGGAGCTCTTCGGTGGTGAGGCAGTAGTGAGCCAGTGACGGCCGGCAAACGCTGATCGAGCCTTGGGCGTTCAGACGTTGTAGGTCGAAGGGTGGAACCTGTCCGGATGCGCCTCCGAAGAGCACGAGCATCCCGCGGGTCCGCAGGCTTGCCAGTGAGTTGTCAAACGTGTCTTTCCCGACGCCGTCGTAGGCGACATCCACGCCGCGGCCGTCGGTAATCTCCAGGACCTTCTCTGGCACTTCATCGTATTTCAGCACGTAGTCCGCGCCCTTGGATTTCGCGATCGCGGCTTTCTCGTCACTGGAGGTTGTGGTGATCACGGTCGCGCCCTTGGCTTTGAGCATCTGCGTCATGAGCCCACCCACACCGCCAGCGCCAGCGGTCGTGAGAACCACATCGCCGTCTTGGACGTTATAGGTCGAGTTGATGAGGTAGTGGCTCGTGAAGCCCTGCAACGGCAACGCTGCCGCGGTCGTGAGGTCGAGCCCGTCCGGGATGCGCGCGAGCTTGTTCTCATCAACGAGCATGTATTCGGAATAAGACCCCCGCCCACCTGCGGTCGCGACAGCATCCCCAACCGAGAAGTTAGTCACACCCGACCCTACCGCGGCCACGGTCCCGGCACCCTCGCTGCCGGGAATGAACGGCAGGTCCACGGAATAGACGCCGCTGCGCTGATACGTCTCGATGAAGTTCACGCCTGCGGCAGCGACCTTGACCAGAACCTGGTTTTCGCCTGGCTCGGGAACCTCGATGTCGGTGAGGGCGAGGACCTCGGGGCCTCCGGTGTGTTTCATCTGGATCGCGCGGGCCATGCTGGCCTCCTTTGCATATTTTTTGATTCGAGATTCTCGCGCTCTGATAGAACGCAACTCAACGCTTATAGCGGGGTGGAGGTAGGGATCATTCCCGGCCCGTCATCATTGCATAACTATTCGTTGGAGTGAATATGGCGGCGTATCATGTGCTTATGACGTATTCGGTAGCGGTTTCTGGAGCCACAGGTTACGCCGGCGGCGAGGTTTTGCGCCTGCTCACCCAACATCCACATGTCAGCATTGGCGCAGTCACGGCGCATTCGAGCGCAGGGGAGCGGTTGGGTGTTTCGCAGCCGCACTTGCGTTCGTTGGTAGAGAGGGTGGTTGAACCCACGAACGCTGAAACCCTCGCAGGCCACGATGTGGTGTTCCTAGCGTTGCCGCACGGAGCTTCCGCCGAGATCGCTGAGCAGCTTGGCGAGGACGTGTTAGTGATCGATGCGGCAGCGGATCACCGTCTCGAAGACCCAGTTGCCTGGGAAAAGTTCTATGGAAGTGAACATGCTGGCTCGTGGCCGTATGGCCTGCCTGAGCTACCAGGGCATCGCGAGAAGCTTCGCGGCACCAAACGCATCGCGGTACCTGGATGCTATCCGACCTCAGCGCAGCTGGCACTCGCCCCGGGGATGGCGGCGAGGCTCCTAGAACCGCAGGATGTTGTCATTGTTGCGGCCTCCGGCACCTCAGGTGCCGGCAAGTCCCTCAAACCGCATCTGCTGGGTGCGGAGACGATGGGCGGGATGAGCCCGTACGGCGTCGGTGGGATGCATCGACACACCCCGGAGATCGAACAGGGCCTGAGCGCGCTAGCCGGTGAACCTGTCCAGATTTCTTTCACACCAACGCTGGCCCCGATGCCGCGTGGAATCCTCACCACGGCCACCGCCCGCGTCAAGCCCGGGGTGAGCGCAGAGCAACTGCGTGAGGCGTGGGTGAACATGTACCAAAACGAGCGGTTTGTGCATGTTCTGCCTGAAGGTCAGTGGCCGCACACCAAAAACGTTGCAGGCTCGAACCATGTTGAGATGCAACTGGCCTTCGATGCGCACGCCGGCCGCGTCATCGTGACCGCGGTGGTGGACAACCTGACCAAGGGGACCGCAGGGGGTGCGGTTCAGTCGATGAACCTTGCGCTCGGCTTGGAAGAACATGCTGGTTTGCAGCAGGAAGGTATGGCTCCGTAATGAGCAAACATGTCAGCGTTGAACCGCTTCCGGAATACACCTCAGCAGATGCCGCCCGCGAGCTCGCGGGCGTGACGGCCGCGAAGGGTTTCCGGGCCTCGGGCGTCACCGCAGGTTTGAAGCCTTCAGGTAAGCCAGATGTTGCGTTGGTTGTCAATGACGGCCCGGACTATGTAGCCGCGGGCGTGTTCACGACTAACCGCGTGTGCGCGGCCCCGGTGCGTGTTTCGCGTGCCGCGCTGGAACGCAACCGTTCTGCGCACGCGATGGTTTTGAACTCGGGTGGCGCGAACGCGTGCACTGGTCAGCAGGGGCTCGCGGATGCGTTGGCTACCCGCCAGCACGTCTCGGACCTGTTGGGTTGTGAGCCTGACCAGGTTCAGGTCGCCTCCACCGGCATGATCGGTGTCCTGCTCCCGATGGATACCTTGTTAGCCGGCACGGATGAGGCGTTCAAGCAGCTATCGGTTGATGGTGGGGCGGATGCGGCCCACGCGATCATGACCACCGACACCGTCGCCAAGCAGGCTCAGGTGACTGCCGAGGCCGGCTACACGATCGGCGGGATGGCCAAGGGCGCCGGGATGTTGGCGCCGGGACTCGCGACGATGCTCGTGTGCATCACAACCGATGCGGTGATCGAGCAGCACAGGCTTGAAGCCGCACTGCAGCAAGCTGTCGAAGTGTCCTTCAACCGGGCTGACTCGGATGGTTGCATGTCCACGAATGACACCGTGCTGATCATGAGCTCAGGCGCATCCGGTGTCAAGGCGGATGAGGAATTCGAGCAGTTGCTCGCATCCCTCTGCGTAGACCTTGCACGCCAGCTGCTCAGCGACGCGGAAGGCGCAAGCCACGACATCGCTGTCACAACCATCAACGCAGCCTCCGAGGCCGACGCACTCGAAGTCTCCCGTGCCGTGGCCCGCTCCAACCTCTTCAAGACCGCGATCTTCGGCAACGACCCGAACTGGGGCCGCGTGGTCTCCGAGGTCGGCACCACACAAGCCGCCTTCGAACCCGAGAGCCTCAGCGTGGCCATGAACGGCGTCTGGGTTGCCCGCAACGGCGGGGTAGGGGACTCCCGCGAGCTCGTGGACCTATCAGCCCAACGCGACGTGCACGTCGAAATCGACCTGCACGCAGGTGAGGCAACAGCGACGATCTGGACCAACGACCTCACCCACGACTACGTCGAAGAAAACTCCGCGTACTCAACCTGAGCTCACCGCACCCGTCGCTACCGCCACCTCAACCGATAAGGAAACCTCGTGAGCAACCCAGATCCCGGCCCACAAGACCCAGCCCAACAGAACCCGGCACCGCAGACGTCGTCGATCAAGACACCGATCAATCAGCGTTCCCAAGCGGAACGGCTCGCGCTCGCCGCCCGCAAAGCGGAGGCGCTGGTTGAGGCTCTGCCGTGGATTCAGCGTTTCGCTGGGACGCGCATGGTCATCAAGTACGGCGGCAACGCGATGATCAATGACCAGTTGCGGGAAGCGTTCGCTCAAGACATCGTGTTTCTGCATCACATGGGTGTTCATCCGGTCGTGGTTCATGGGGGTGGGCCGCAGATCAACGCGATGCTGGATCGTCTGGGTGTCGAGTCTAAGTTCCGTGGCGGGCTGCGCGTCACGACCTCGGAGACCATGGATATTGTGCGGATGGTCTTGACAGGGCAGGTGGGCCGCGAGCTGGTGGGTTTGATCAACTCGCATGGACGGTATGCGGTGGGGCTTTCGGGCGAGGACGGTCAGCTGTTGCGTGCCAGCCGCCGCGGCACGGTGGTGGATGGTCATGAGGTCGATTTGGGGCTCGTAGGGGAAGTGACTGGTGTTGATCCGAGCGCTGTCGAGGACCTGATCGATGCTGGCCGTATCCCGGTGATCTCAACGGTCGCCCCGGAGATCGATGCGTGGGGCCAGCCAACGGGCGAGGTCCTCAATGTGAATGCCGATACGGCCGCCGCGGCTCTTGCTGGCGCGTTGGGTGCCTCCAAGCTCGTGATCCTCACGGACGTTGAGGGGCTATACGCGAATTGGCCGGATAAGGATTCGCTGATTTCTTCGCTAACCGTCAGCGAGTTGGTTGAACTGTTGCCTTCGCTGGAGTCGGGGATGATCCCTAAGATGACGGCGTGTTTGGCGGCGATCGAGGCTGGGGTGTCTCGCGCTCACATCGTGGATGGGCGGAAACCGCACAGCATGATGTTGGAGATTTTCACGTCCGCTGGTGTTGGTACGCAGGTGGTTCCGAACGGTGAGGAGGCCTGAAACGTGAGTATTGAAGATTACGATGCGGTAGCGCAGTCAGCGTTGGCGCTGGCTCAGGAGGCGAGTGGCTCCCATAGCGCGGCTTCGGAGACGGGCGAGACCAATGAGAGCCTTTTGGGACGCTACAAGGAAAGCCTCATGGGTGTGTTCGGCACGCCGCAGCGCCCTCTGGTGCGCGGGCGGGGCTCGTACGTGTGGGATGCCGACGGTAATCAGTACTTGGATCTGTTGGCCGGTATCGCAGTGAACGCTTTGGGACACGGGCACCCTGATGTGGTGCGTGCCGTGTCTGAGCAGATCTCCACGTTGGGTCATGTCTCAAACTTCTTCACCTCTCCTACCCAGGTGGCGCTAGCCGAGAAGATCCTGAAATTGGCCCAAGCGTCTTCCGGTTCTGCCGTGTTTTTCACTAATTCGGGTACTGAATCCAATGAGGCGGCGTTCAAGCTGGCCCGCCGCAATGCCGGCACTGATGAGAAGCCGCGGACCCGCATCGTGGCTTTGAAGCAGGGTTTCCACGGCCGCACGATGGGTGCGTTGTCTATGACGTGGAAGCCGGCCTACCGTGCTCCGTTTGAGCCGCTGGTACCGGGCGTTGAGTGGATTGAGCCGGGTGATGTTGATGCGCTCACAGAGGCGGTGGATGAGACGGTTCAGGCCGTGATTGTTGAACCGATTCAGGGTGAGGCCGGGGTGCGTGAGCTTCCCGAGGGCTATCTTGAGGAGGTCCGTAGACTGACCCGTGAGCACGGGGCGTTGATGATTGTCGATGAGGTGCAGACCGGTATTGCTCGCACAGGCGAGTGGTTTGCTTCGCTATCGCGCGTCACTCCGGATGCGATGACGTTGGCTAAGGGCCTCGGTGGCGGTATGCCGTTGGGTGCGTTGGTCACGTTTGGTGAAGAGAATTCGAAGCGTTTGAGCGCAGGCCAGCACGGGACGACCTTTGGCGGTAACCCGGTCGCTACCGCGGCGGGGCTCGCGGTCCTTCAGGCTCTGGAGTCTGAAGGGATTGTGGGTCACGTCAAAGAAACGGGTGCATGGCTTGCCGAACAACTTGCGCAGTTACCTGAGGTGGAGTCTGTTCACGGTAAGGGTTTGCTGCTCGGTGTCGAGGTGGGCGAGGGGATCGCACCCCACATGGTCCGCGTCGGGCTTGATGCCGGTTTCATCATCAACGCAACCGGGCCATCGACGGTCCGCTTGGCTCCGCCGCTGAACATCTCCCGCGATGAGCTACAGACATTCCTTGAGGCGTTCCCGCAGATTCACGCTGAAGCACAGTTTCACGCTGAAGCCGCGAAAGCGCGCGAACAAGAAGGCACAGGTGAGGACGATACCCAGAAAGAAGGCCAGCAAGCATGAGTTCGGTACGTCACTTCTTGAAAGACACAGATCTGAGCCCTCAGGAACAGAACCGGGTTCTGGATATGGCTGAGCGCCTGAAAGCTCAGCGGTGGTCTCGTTCTCCGTTGGCGGGCCCGCAGACTGTCGCCGTGATTTTCGATAAGACCTCAACCCGTACGCGGCTCTCGTTCGCGACCGGGGTCGCTGACTTGGGCGGGCACGCGCTTATCATCAACCCGGGTGAGGCACAGATGGGGCATAAGGAAACCATTGAGGATTCGGCGAAGGTTTTCTCCCGCATGGTTGCTGCCGTTGTGTGGCGTACGTTCGCCCACGCGGACATCGAGGAGTTCGCGGCGCACGCGAGCATCCCGGTCGTGAACTCCCTGACCGATGACTACCATCCATGCCAGATCCTCGCTGACCTGCTGACCATCCGAGAACACAAAGGGAAAACCGCCGGCTTGAGCATCGCCTACCTTGGCGATGCCGCTAACAACATGGCGAACTCGTATCTTTTGGGGTGCGTGACCGCGGGTATGCACGTGCGGATCGCAGGTCCTGAAGGCTATCTTCCGGCCGCGGACGTTGTGGCGGAGGCGCAGAAACGCACGGAAGAAACCGGCGGCAGCGTAGTGGTGACAACTGATCCGGTCGAAGCGTTGAAAGACGCCGACGTGGTGGCCACGGACACCTGGATCTCGATGGGGCAGGAAGATGAGAAAGAGCAGCGGCTCAAGCTGTTCACCGACTACGCGGTCGATGATGCCGCGATGAGCCACGCTGCCGCGGACGCGATCGTGTTGCACTGTTTGCCGGCCTACCGCGGTTTCGAGATCTCCGAGTCGGTGATCGACGGGCCGCAGTCGGTGGTGTTCGATGAGGCAGAGAACCGTCTTCACGCCCAGAAGGCTCTCTTGACGTTCTTGCTGGATGAATCCGGCCTGGCGGCGGACGCACCGAACGGCAAGGAGGAAGCCCGATGAGCGAGTCGGCACATTCCTCCGCGGGCTCCGTACACAGTTCCTCGGGCTCCGCACACAGCTCAGCGGCGGGGCTGAAGACCCCAACCCAGTTGACCACCAAGACAGCCCGGCAGGCGCGTATCCGCGAGATCCTCAGTACCGCGTCGGTGGGTTCGCAGGCCGAGCTGGTCAACATTCTTGCTGACGAGGGTTTCCACGTCTCGCAAGGAACGCTCTCACGCGACCTTTTGGATGTTGGCGCTGTACGGGTGCGTGGGGCCAACGGTACGGGATACGTGTACCGTTTGTTGGCTGATGGTGAGGACCCCGCCGCGTTGAGCCGCCCACACGCGAGTGCTGCGGGGGAACCGGAAGCGTGGGGTGGCAAGCTCGCTCAGCTGTGCACCCAACTACTGGTCGCAGCTGATTCGAGCGCGAACATGGCGGTTCTCCACACCCCGCCAGGGGCCGCAAATTTCTTGGCGCAAGCGATCGACCGCGCCGCTATCCCTCTGATTCTGGGGACGGTGGCAGGCGACGACACGGTGTTAGTGATCACGCGTGACCCGCACGGCGGGGACGATGTGGCCCGCCGATTCCTCGAGATCGCAGGCGCGATATAGACGCGTCGGGTGCCTGATAGCTAGCCCGCTTGCGCTCGCCGACTACTCGGGTGAGCCCTCCAGCAGCGGTAGTAGCGCCGTTTGGTCGAAGGTTTTCGCGGCATCGACCGCGTTGGGTGTTCCCGCATCGGGCCGTGCTCCGCGTTCCAGAAGCGCGCGCACGAGTGGCTCGTCACCGCGGAACACGGCGCACGTGAGGGCTGACTGATTCGACTGATTGAGGTAGTTGACCTCGGCGCCGGCCTCGTCGATGAGCGCGAGCGCGAGCTCGCTTTGGCCTGAATAGGCGGCAAGGATCAAAAACGTGTCGCCGCGGCTGTTCTGGATTTCAGCCGGAATACCCTGCTTGACGTATTCGACCAGCAACATGTCGCCCTCACGGGCCATGTCGAAGAGCTTGTTGAGGAACTCGACCTGTTCATCACTCAATGCCGGCCCGGTGCCACCAACGTGTGGTGGCGCGGCGATTGCTGCTTCGAAGTCCGTTCCGGAGCGGCGGCGCGGATCAGCCGGGTGCAGGGGCTGTGCATTGCCTGGCTGCGCGTCGGTTGGCTGCGCATCGCCTGGCTGCGCGTCGCCTGCCTGCGCGTCGTTTTGGTGTGCATCGTGCGTTCCACTCATAGGCAACATCTTAACGAAGCCTGGGTGGCTCCGTGTCTTTGAACAGTCATAGACGGGGTGGCCATAGATAGAATGGACGGCGGTGCTTTGCGCCCGCAACCCGGCCTTTCAAGGAGTAATACATGACGGCAGAACAGAACGCAGCGCCTCACGGCACGAATGAGGGGTCGTTGTGGGGTGGTCGTTTCGCTGATGGCCCGTCGGAAGCGATGGCCGCGTTGAGTAAGTCAACGCATTTCGATTGGCGTTTGGCTCGCTATGACATTGCCGGTTCGAAGGCGCATGCGCACGTTCTGCACCGCGCGGGCCTGTTGAGTGATGATGAGCTCGATGGCATGCTCACTGGCCTTGAGAAGCTGGATGCGGACGTGGTTTCGGGCGCGTATCAGCCGGCTTTAAGCGATGAGGATGTTCACGGTTCCCTCGAGCGCGGCCTGATTGAGCGTACGGGCGCGGAACTGGGTGGGAAGTTGCGTGCGGGGCGTTCGCGTAACGATCAGATCGCAACGCAAGGCCGCATGTTTTTGCGTGATCACGCCCGTTTGATTGCTCGCGGGGTTGTGGATGTTATCGATGCGTTGATTCAGCAGGCGCAAGCGCATCCGTATGCGCCGATGCCGGGGCGTACGCATCTGCAGCATGCTCAGCCGATCTTGTTGAGCCATCATTTGTTGGCGCACGCGTGGGCTCTGTTGCGTAATGTTGAGCGTCTGCGTGACTGGGACGAGCGCGCTAATGTTTCGGCGTATGGTTCTGGGGCACTGGCGGGGAACACGTTGGGGTTGGACCCTAACCGGGTAGCCGCGGATCTAGGGTTCGCCTCCGCTACGTGGAACTCGTTGGATGGTACGGCTTCGCGTGATGTGTATGCGGAGTTCGCGTGGGTGTGCGCGATGATCGGCGTGGATTTATCGCGGATTTCTGAGGAGATCATTTTCTGGGCCACCAAGGAAGCGAATTTCGCTTATCTTGATGACCGTTATTCGACGGGTTCCTCGATTATGCCGCAGAAGAAGAACCCGGATATCGCTGAGTTAGCTCGCGGTAAGGCGGGCCGTCTGATCGGTGATCTGACGGGGTTGTTGGCTACGTTGAAGGCTCTTCCGCTCGCGTATAACCGTGATCTGCAGGAAGATAAGGAACCGGTTTTCGATGCCGCGGACACCCTAGAGATTCTGTTGCCTGCGGTTTCCGGGATGATCGCTACGTTGCGTTTCAATACGGAGCGGATGGCTGAGCTGGCTCCGCAGGGTTTCGCCCTGGCTACTGACATTGCCGAGTGGCTGGTCAAGCAGGGTGTCCCGTTCCGTGTGGCTCACGAGCTGTCCGGGCAAGCGGTGTCTCTGGCCGAGTCGAAGGATTGCGAGCTGTGGGATCTCACCGATGAAGACTATGCCGGTATATCGGAAGCGATGACCCCGCAGATGCGTGAGGTCTTGTCCACGCGCGGCTCGCTCGAGGCTCGTTCTGGTCAGGGTGGCACGGCTCCGGATGCGGTGGCACGCCAGTTGGAGGCCCTCATCAAGTCGGTGCATCAGGTGCGTCAGTATGCTGACGGGCCGTTGCATTCCGATTCGTTTGGTCCGCGTGCGTAGAGTTTTTCAAGGAGTACACCTGTTGATGTCGAAGGATGCTGTCATGAGTCAGCCAGCGCAGATGCGTGAGAGAACGCAAGCGGGGGATGCGGCTAGTGAGCCGCGCAAGCCGGTGGAAGAACCGGTAGGGGAATCTATTGAGCAGCTGCTGGATCGTTTGTGTGCGATCATCCCGGACCACCCCGAGCCTGGCATCACGTTCCGTGATTTGACCCCGGTTTTCGCTGATGCTGAAGGGCTGCATCGGGTAGTGGATGCGTTAGCTGAGCCGTTCGCTGGTCAGTTCGATGCGGTGGCTGGTTTGGAAGCGCGTGGGTTCTTGTTGGCGTCCGCGGTCGCGTATGCGGCGGGTGTGGGCCTGATGACGGTGCGTAAGGGCGGCAAGCTCCCGCGTGAGGTGTATTCGCGGGAATATCAGCTGGAGTACGGCACTGCCTCCCTTGAGGTTCACCGTGACGCTTTACCTAAGGGCGGCCGGGTCTTGTTAGTGGACGATGTGCTAGCCACCGGCGGCACCGCAGCTGCGGCTGCCTCTTTGGTTGAGCAGGTCGGCGGCACTGTTGCTGGTGTTGCTGTGGTCCTGGAGTTGGATGGTTTGGGTGGCCGCGAGAAACTCGATCCGTGGAAGGTGCACGCTCTGCAGCGCGTCTGAACCGTAACCCACGGGTGCCGAACTCTCTGAAACGGGTTCGGTGACACACGAAAGAAGGTGGCCCGGTCGTCATACGACGACCGGGCCACCTTCTATCTTCCCACGGATTAGGAATCCGAGCCGCTACCCGAGGCTCCTGGACCTCCCGCCCCGCCAGGCATGATTTCGCTCATGTCGACGGTCTCGTCCTTGGACGGAGCCTCGATCTTGAACTCCTGGTTGAAGTCGCTGATGCGAGCGCGGCCCTTCAGATCCTTTGGCATCGGGGCTCCGGAACCTGTGTTGCCGGTGTTGAGCTGATTTTCCGACATGATGTCTTCGCCGCTACCTTCAACAGCGAGGAGGGTTTTGCCGTCAGCGGCGTCGATAAAGAACAAGGTTTCACCGTCTTCTCCAGTGCCCTTGTATTTGAATGCGCTCTTGCCGTTGATCTCTGCAGGCTCACCTTGGTCCTCGACCTTGGAAATATCAAGCGACTCAGCGAACTTGGTGAAGTCTGAAGCGTTTGGAGCTGACTGGCCTGTTTCAGAGAACGGCATCGTCATGTATTTACCGCGCATTTTGTCGAAGGTCTCGCGTATTTGCGGTGGCACCTCACCACCTGCGTTGGCAAAAATGTTGTCTAGAAGGTCGTCGCCGAACTTCATGTACATGTTTTCGCCTACGAGCTTCATGTCGAAGCCACCCTTGATTTGCTGGCCACCCTGCGTGATGTCCATCTTGATCTTCATGTCTGCAGCGACCTGCGGATCAACGGTTTGGACTGAGCTAATCTGCACCTTTCCGTCGGAAGCAGTGAACTCGCCCTGCAGCTTGTAGGACTTCAGGTTCTGCAACTGCTGCTTCACATCAGCGCTGATTTCGGAGAACGGTTTTGCCTGCCCCTGAGCGTTGTTGTTCTGCTGCTGGCCAGCCTCACCGTTGTTCGAAGCAGGCGCGTTGCCGTCGTTGCCGCATGCTGTCAAAGCGAGAGCGGAGAGGGAGAGAACGGCAAGCCCTGCGCGGAGCTTATTCTTCATCATTGTTGATCTCACGGTTCCTTTCGTTCCGTGGGATGAACCGCCAAATGAGCGATGCATCGAGGGTGCTCGTCTAAACAAGAGTATCAAGTACGAGTTTTCGTCAGTTTCGTAGACTAACGTTACGGGGTTGCTGAATAGAAATGAAAAATAAACGAACCCCGCCGCAAAATTCTCAGCCTAGGCACATCTTCTGCGAGTCAGCCACACAGGCGCGCCGCACTCAGTGAGGACCGCTCACCACCGGACGCTAGCTAGTCATTGGACGCTGGCTAGTCATTGGACCAGGGAACTGTTTCGTCTTCCTTTGGCTGTGGAATCAGGGCGGTTTGGTTGAAGCGGCTGAACTGGATGATGTGCCCGTCGATGCGGGTGTCCACGGCAACTAACGCGTGGGAGTCCACATCGATGTAGAGCACTACGTCGTCGGCGCCGACGTATTTGAACACGTCCTGGCCGTTGAGTTGGATCTTCTCTGCTTCCTCGGTGAACGAGTCCCAGTCGATGGTTGAGAGCATTTGGTCGCTCAGTTTCACGGGGTCGAGGTTCTTGAGCTCGGCTTCCTGTGGCGTCATCGTCACGTAGTGGTCGAGGATGTCGTCGACGTTTTCGTCTTGACCGTTTTCACCTCCGGCGCCGAGGCTACTCCAGAAGACGCGGTCGCCTTTGAGGTAGATGGTCTCATCGTCGAGGATGAGGTTCATTTGGCCGTCCGCGCGGGTGCCGCTCACATGGCCTTCTAGCGCCATAGCGTGGGCGGGTTGGCGGTGGAAGACACCCACGAAGTCGATCGTGAGCCCTTTGAACATCGTGGTTCCGTCAGCTTTATACGTTGACATCGTGGCAAGCGTTTTCAGGATGTCGAAGCGAATGTCAGCGATCTGCGGAGCCTGCACACCGTCTTCGCCATCTTCTGCATCCGTTGTGGAGCTTGCCGAAGATGCAGCTGGTTTCTTCGTCTCCGAGGGGGCCTTCGATGTCGGGGCTTTGGCTTGGGCCGATTCCGGCGTAGCTGAACCTTCAGTTGGGTTATCAGAGCCTTCCGTGTGTGCGGGCGTTTCGTCAGGCGCGTCTTCGTGTGCCGCGGCGCAGCCGGTCAGCACACCCAGCATAGGCACACTCATAACAAGCAGTGCAGCCACACATCGTGCGGTGAACTGTCGTGGCGCGCGAAACTCTGTCACTTCAGACCTTTCCGCCACATCAGAACTTTCTGTCACGTTGGAACTCTCCGCCACATCGGAAATCTCTGTCACGTAGGAACTGCTTATCAAGTGTATGTGAGGGCATGCGGACAAGCGCCTCGAGGCGGGCATGATGTGTGCGTGAGCGTAGAATGGACGGTCGCGCATTTTATTCGCTCATCCACAGCGAGGCGCGGACTTTGCAGGCAGACGCAGGCTCTATAGGTAGGGGGATATCGCGTGCAACAGCCACGGTCTGACAGCACGGAGCAACAGTATGTTTCACAACTGTATGCCCGGGTTGATCAGTTGCGCACCCAGAAGGTTGAACAGCTGAAGAAGGTTCAAGCCACGGGCGCGATTGGTAGCGTTCAGAACGCTTCAGAACGTGACTCTTTTGCCGCCCTGTACGAGGACCGGATCGCTCAGCTGGAAGCCGTTGAGCATCGTCTGGTTTTCGGGCGCATCGACCGTAGCGAGGACATTGAGTGGCGCGTGGGCGAACCGGTCATTGAACAGGCGCGCGCCCGTTATATCGGCCGTATCGGTTTGACTGATGAGCAGCAGCAACGGTTGCTCATTGACTGGCGTGCCCCTGAGGCTGCGACGTTCTATCAGGCGACCCCGTTTGAACCGTTGGGGGTTGCTCGCCGCCGCCACTTGAGCCTCAAGGGGCGCACGGTGGCCGCGTTTGAGGACGATGTGCTGGACCCTGATCTCGCGACCGCCGAGGGTGCCTCACATTCCGATGGGGCACTCATCGCGGCCTTGAACGCTCCTCGAACGGGCAAGATGGGCGATATCGTCGCCACGATTCAAGCGGAACAGGACCGGATCATACGCGCCCCGATGCGCGGCGTCACGGTCGTGCAAGGCGGGCCTGGCACCGGCAAGACTGCCGTCGCGCTGCATCGCGCCGCATACCTCTTATATGAGCAGCGTGAACGCCTGGGCCGCGCGGGCGTATTGATCGTGGGTCCATCGCAGACGTTCATGTCTTATATCGAACGCGTGCTGCCCTCGTTAGGCGAGACCGGCGTTGTTATGTCCACTGTCTCGACCCTCTACCCAGGCGTTGACGGTGTGCCGGAAACCAACCGGCAGGCGGCCCGTCTCAAGGGTTCCCTGCACATGGTCGAGGTTATGAAACGCGCGGTGGCGCAACGTCAACGCACCATCCCAGGTAAACGCAAGCTCACCATCGAAGGCCTCACTGTCACGCTAAAACCTAAGACCATCAAGCGGGCGCTCGCCGTGGCCCGTGCGAGCCGCCAGCCGCACAATAAGGCCCGTGAGGTGTTCGTGGACCACGCGGTCGCGGAGATCCTGGAGCTGTACCAAGCCGCTGTTGACAGCGATGGTGTGCAGGGCTCCGAGCAGGAAACCGCGGCGTTGGAGCGCGATGTTCGTGCCAGCCGCGATGTGCGTGTTGCCTTGAATCTGTGCTGGATGCCGCTGACCCCTGAACAGTTGGTGAGGGACTTGTTCAGCAAACCAGAGATCCTGGATGCGGTTCTACCGCGGCTCTCGTCTGTCTCGCGTGAGGCATTGTTGCGGGAGCCGGGCGCTGCGTTCACGGAGGCGGATGTTCCTTTGCTGGATGAGGCTGCGGAGCTGTTGGGTCCGTTGCCGGTAGCCTCGAGTGCGCAGCGCGCTGAGAAACTGCAACGCGAACGCGATGTTGAGAACGCGAAGAAAGCGCTTGAGAACGTCAACGCGGAGCTTGAAGAGATCGGCGTCGACGGTGTGGTCGATGAAAATATGCTGCTTGAGTTCAACGAGCACCGCGCTACGGGTTTGAGCGCGGTCGAGCAGGCCGAGCGCGACCGGGAATGGACCTACGGGCACGTGATTGTGGACGAGGCCCAAGAGCTCACGGCGATGCAGTGGCGGGTTCTGATGCGGCGCGGACCGCTGAAGTCCTTCACGATTGTGGGCGATATTGCGCAGGCCACGACCGTGGGTTCGGCTTCCTCGTGGGCGGATGCGCTGCAGCCGCATGTGGGGAAGCGGTACCGCTTGGAGGAACTCAGCGTGAACTATCGCACGCCTCGGCAAGTGGTTGAGCTCGCAGAGAGGCTCGCACGAGCTGAGGGCCTACCGATTTCTGCGGCTCAGGCTGTGCGCGATGCCGACACTGACCCGATGGTGCGTGAAGTCGCAGACTCCGAGCAGGTGCTCACGCATGCCGGCGATGCCGTGGCTCGCTTCATGGACAAGACAAGCCAGGGCCTCATCGCAGTTATTTGTCCGCAGGCTGAACAGACTGCCGCGATGGAGGCTTTATCGCAGCGGTTTGATGCCCAGGTGGGAACTGGTGCCGGCGATGCGGCGGCCGGCCAGCGCATCGTGGTGTTGACTACGGATCAAGCCAAGGGCCTCGAGTTCGATGCGGTGGTTGTGCTGGAACCCAACGCGATCGTGGCCGAAGATCACACCGCGGCAGGGCTGTATGTGGCGATGACCCGCACAACGCAGGACCTTGTGGTGATCGCCCCTGAGGGCGATCTGCCGGCGGCGTTACAAACTGAAGATCAATAGTCCGGTTGGTAGCATGACCAATGTGACCGAAAAGGAGAAAGCCGACGTAATGGCACAGACGAACGACCCCTCATTTGACAACATTTTCCAGGAGCTGAAGTGGCGCGGCCTCATGTACGTGTCCACCGATGAGGAGGCCCTGGAGAAGGTGCTGGCAGGGGAGCCTATTACGTATTATTGTGGCTTCGATCCGACCGCCCCGTCGTTGCACTTGGGTAACTTGGTGCAGATCCTGGTTCTGCGCCGCCTGCAGTTGGCGGGGCATAAGCCGTTGGGGCTTGTGGGTGGCTCGACCGGTTTGATCGGCGACCCTCGTCAGACGGCCGAGCGTGTTTTGAACACCCCGGAGACGGTTCAGGAATGGGTTAAGCGTTTGCGTTCCCAGATTGAGCGTTTTCTTTCCTTCGAGGGCGATAACGCCGCACGCATGGTCAACAACCTCGACTGGACCAAGGACCTCACGGCGCTAAGCTTCTTGCGCGATGTGGGTAAGTATTTCCGCGTGGGAACCATGATCCGTAAAGAGACCGTTGCTAAGCGGTTGGCTTCGGATGAAGGTATTTCTTACACCGAGTTCTCCTACCAAGTCCTTCAGGGCATGGACTACCTGAACCTCTACCGCGAATACGACTGTGTTCTGCAGACGGGTGGTTCGGATCAATGGGGCAACCTGACCTCCGGCGCGGATCTGATCCGCCGTGTTGAGGGTGTGTCTGTCCACGCGTTCGGCACCCCGCTCATCACGAACTCTGATGGCTCTAAGTTCGGTAAGTCCGAAGGCAACGCGATCTGGCTGGATGCCGAGATGTGCTCGCCGTACACGTTCTATCAGTTCTGGCTCAACACTTCGGATGCGGATGTGATCGACCGTTTGAAGGTCTTCACGTTCATGCATCGGGCGGAGATTGAAGAGTACGCGAAGAAGGTTGAAGACGAGCCGTTCCGCCGTGAAGCGCAGAAGCGCCTCGCATGGGAAGTGACTTCGTTGGTTCACGGCCCGGAGGCAACCCAAGCAGCGATCGATGCTTCCGAGGCCCTGTTCGGTTCCGGTGAGCTTGCGGCGTTGGATGCTGGCACGGTCGATGCTGTGTTTGCTGAGCTGTGTGGCGCTGAGGCTGCAAGTGGCTCGAATATCGTTGATGTTCTGGTTGCCGCTGGCATCTCTAAGTCGAAGTCTGAAGCGCGCCGTTCGCTGGGTGAAGGCGCGATCAACGTGAACAACGTCAAAGTGACTGACCCTGAGGCGACGTTCGAAACCGGTGAGGGCTTGGGTTCTGGTAGCGGCGCGGAGGACGTCCTGATTCTGCGTCGCGGACGCCGAACGCTCGCTGCGGTTCGTTTGGTCTAAGTGGATTTGGGCTAAAGCGGCTTTGGTCTAAGTGGATTTGGGCTAGAGCGGCTTTGGGCTATGTGGCTGATGCCGCTTCCGGTTTCACCTGTAGCGATGAACCCTTCCAATCGGGAGGGGAAGAGCGTAGCGTAAAGATCATGACACTGACACCTGATTTTGAAGCCAAGGTTAACGAACAGATCACCCTCGAATTCGAAGCGAACATGGTGTACCGCCAGCTCGCTATCGAGGCTGATAAGCAGGACCTCACGGGTTTCGCGAAGTGGTTGCGCGCGCAGGCCGATGAAGAGATCGAGCACGCCAATAAGTTCATCAACCATCTCTTGACCCGTGACGGGGCCCCGAAGATCGGGGCTATCGCGGCTCCGGATGTGGCGGAGAACGCATCCCCGTTGGAGCTCTTCACAGCCGCACTCGAGCACGAAAAGAAGGTTTCGCAGGCTATCCGCGATCTGTACCGGGCCGCCGATGCCGCTGGCGATATCGATTCGCGTCCTCTTCTGGACTGGTTCATCAACGAGCAGCTTGAGGAAGAGGACACTGTGAGCGAGATCATCGGCCAGCTCAAGCTGGTGGGCAACGACGGATCGGGTCTGTTGCGCCTCGACACTTCGTTGGGCGCTCGTACGAGCGACGGAACTGAAGACGAGTAGTTTCGACAGCTGAACTAGGGTTTAGAACTAGACCTAGCTTTCCTCGCCTGGGTGGTCACCGGCAGTGAACCGGTGACCACCCAGGGCGTTTAAGCCCGGAAACTCAAGGATTCTCGGCATTCAGCGCGAGCGGTGTGTGGGTGGTTTTGCGTTTTGGTGTGGGTGTGTGTAGAGTATTTTCCTGTTGCCCACACGGATGGAGTGCCGGTTGCCGGCGTGTCTGGTGGACAATGACTCGGGATTCATCTATCGGCTAGGTTTGTTTCTGGTTTCGGTTGGGTGGGGTTTCGGGTTTCATATCTGCCATATGGTTGCTTTCTTGTAGAGGGTTTCCGGGTTGTTTACCTGGTTTTGTTTCCTTGGAAAGCTTGTGGTAGAGTGAGTATCCGCTCTTGAGTGAAGCGTCCTGGTTTCCTTTCTTACTTCGCATGGTTTGTGTGTGGGGTTTGTGGGGCGTGGAGTCTTGGGTGTTTGTTGTTTGAGAACTCAATAGTGTGCCAAGTTTGTTTGTTGATACCAAATATTTTTTGTTTGGTGGTTGCCTGCATGCCTTTGATCCCTGTCAGGGTGTGTGGGTTTCTGCTTGGATTAGATGTGACCGCGCCCCTTTTTTGTGGGATGTGGTTGTCCGCTTTGGAGCATCTGTTTTTATGTTTTTTGCGGAGAGTTTGATCCTGGCTCAGGATGAACGCTGGCGGCGTGCTTAACACATGCAAGTCGAACGCTGAAGCCTGGTGCTTGCACTGGGTGGATGAGTGGCGAACGGGTGAGTAACACGTGAGTAACCTGCCCTTGACTTCGGGATAAGCCCGGGAAACTGGGTCTAATACTGGATATGACTCCTTACCGCATGGTGGGGGGTGGAAAGATTTATCGGTTGGGGATGGACTCGCGGCCTATCAGTTTGTTGGTGGGGTAATGGCCTACCAAGACGACGACGGGTAGCCGGCCTGAGAGGGTGACCGGCCACACTGGGACTGAGACACGGCCCAGACTCCTACGGGAGGCAGCAGTGGGGAATATTGCACAATGGGCGCAAGCCTGATGCAGCGACGCCGCGTGAGGGATGACGGCCTTCGGGTTGTAAACCTCTTTCAGTAGGGAAGCAGCCCTTTGGGGTGACGGTACCTGCAGAAGAAGCGCCGGCTAACTACGTGCCAGCAGCCGCGGTAATACGTAGGGCGCAAGCGTTATCCGGAATTATTGGGCGTAAAGAGCTCGTAGGCGGTTTGTCGCGTCTGCTGTGAAAGCCCGGGGCTTAACTCCGGGTGTGCAGTGGGTACGGGCAGGCTAGAGTGCAGTAGGGGAGACTGGAATTCCTGGTGTAGCGGTGGAATGCGCAGATATCAGGAGGAACACCGATGGCGAAGGCAGGTCTCTGGGCTGTTACTGACGCTGAGGAGCGAAAGCATGGGGAGCAAACAGGATTAGATACCCTGGTAGTCCATGCCGTAAACGTTGGGCACTAGGTGTGGGGGACATTCCACGTTTTCCGCGCCGTAGCTAACGCATTAAGTGCCCCGCCTGGGGAGTACGGCCGCAAGGCTAAAACTCAAAGGAATTGACGGGGGCCCGCACAAGCGGCGGAGCATGCGGATTAATTCGATGCAACGCGAAGAACCTTACCAAGGCTTGACATGGACCGGATCGGCGCAGAGATGTGTTTTCCTTTCGGGGCTGGTTCACAGGTGGTGCATGGTTGTCGTCAGCTCGTGTCGTGAGATGTTGGGTTAAGTCCCGCAACGAGCGCAACCCTCGTTCTATGTTGCCAGCACGTGATGGTGGGGACTCATGGGAGACTGCCGGGGTCAACTCGGAGGAAGGTGGGGATGACGTCAAATCATCATGCCCCTTATGTCTTGGGCTTCACGCATGCTACAATGGCCGGTACAATGGGTTGCGATACTGTGAGGTGGAGCTAATCCCAAAAAGCCGGTCTCAGTTCGGATTGGGGTCTGCAACTCGACCCCATGAAGTCGGAGTCGCTAGTAATCGCAGATCAGCAACGCTGCGGTGAATACGTTCCCGGGCCTTGTACACACCGCCCGTCAAGTCACGAAAGTTGGTAACACCCGAAGCCGGTGGCCTAACCCTTGTGGGGGGAGCCGTCGAAGGTGGGACTGGCGATTGGGACTAAGTCGTAACAAGGTAGCCGTACCGGAAGGTGCGGCTGGATCACCTCCTTTCTAAGGAGCACTCAACACCACAACCTGTATGGATATATGCATGGTGGTTGGTGGTGTCAGAGAATAGATGGTGCTGCTGTCACGGGTGTTGACAGGTGCCATGCTCATGGGTGGAATATCAACGAAACCACGCACTCTCTTGGGGGTGTGTGGGTCTTGGTGCATTGTTGGGTCCTGGAGCAACAAACCACCAGGTACGTAGCGGGCATGTTTTGTGTTCGTGTGTTTGGTGTGGTTGTTTCTCTAGTGTGTCCCCGACCTAATACAACACGCTACTGTGTGCGCTGGTTCTTTGACTGGTGTGTCTGGTGTGGTTGGTGGGTGTGGGGTTGTTGTTTGGTTACTGCATAGTGGACGCGAGCATCTTGTGAGGATGACACCCCTTGTGGGGTGTTGTTTTCATGTATGTGATTTTCTCAACCCAACACAATCAGTCCAGTCTTTTCCTTTTTTGGTTGGTTGGTTTGTTGGTTGTGTGGGTTGTGTTTGTTGCTCATGAATCAATGGTTTGCATATGTGTGTGTAAGTTGTTGAGAGCGTATGGTGGATGCCTTGGCATCAGGAGCCGATGAAGGACGTGGGAATCTGCGATAAGCCTGGGGGAGTTGATAACCGGACGGTGATCCCAGGATGTCCGAATGGGGGAACCCCGCATGCTGTGAGGTGTGTGACCTGACACTGAATATATAGGTGTTATGGGGGGAACGAGGGGAAGTGAAACATCTCAGTACCCTTAGGAAGAGAAAACAATAGTGATTCCGTTAGTAGTGGCGAGCGAACGCGGATGGGGCTAAACCTGTATCGTGTGATACCCGGCAGGGGTTGCGGTGCGGGGGTTGTGGGTGTATGTGTCCAGTTACTGCCGTGGCTGGCTGGTGAGGTGCGGGCGTGGAGACGAAGCAGTGTGAGTGCTGCACCGTAGAGGGTGTGAGTCCCGTAGTCGTATTATGTTCCGCCGCTAGATCGTATGACCCGAGTAGCACGGGGCTCGTGGAATCTCGTGTGAATCTGCCAGGACCACCTGGTAAGCCTGAATACTACCTGATGACCGATAGCGGATCAGTACCGTGAGGGAATGGTGAAAAGTACCCCGGGAGGGGAGTGAAATAGTGCCTGAAACCATGCGCTTACAAACCGTCAAAGCCCTTTAGGGGTGATGGCGTGCCTTTTGAAGAATGAGCCTGCGAGTTAGTGCTGTGTCGCGAGGTTAACCCGTGTGGGGTAGTCGTAGCGAAAGCGAGTCTGAAGAGGGCGTTTCAGTGGCACGGTCTAGACCCGAAGCGGGGTGATCTACCCATGGCCAGGTTGAAGCGTGTGTAAGAGCACGTGGAGGACCGAACCCACCTAGGTTGAAAACTGGGGGGATGAGCTGTGGGTAGGGGTGAAAGGCCAATCAAACTCCGTGATAGCTGGTTCTCCCCGAAATGCATTTAGGTGCAGCGTTACGTGTTTCTTTACCGTGGTAGAGCTACTGGATGGCTGATGGGCCCTACAAGGTTACTGACGTCAACCAAACTCCGAATGCGGTGAAGTGAGAGCGTAGCAGTGAGACTGTGAGGGATAAGCTTCATGAGTCGAGAGGGAAACAGCCCAGAACATCAGCTAAGGCCCCTAAGCGTGTGCTAAGTGGGAAAGGATGTGGAGTTGCTGAGACAACCAGGAGGTTGGCTTAGAAGCAGCCACCCTTGAAAGAGTGCGTAATAGCTCACTGGTCAAGTGATTCCGCGCCGACAATGTAGCGGGGCTCAAGTACACCGCCGAAGCTGTGTCACTCCATACTTTTGTGTGGGGTGGGTAGGGGAGCGTCGGGCATGTGGTGAAGCCTGGGTGGAAACCATCAGGTGGAGCGTGTTCGAGTGAGAATGCAGGCATGAGTAGCGAATGGCGGGTGAGAAACCCGTCCGCCGAATGATCAAGGGTTCCAGGGTCAAGTTTTTCTTCCCTGGGTGAGTCGGGACCTAAGGCGAGGCCGACAGGCGTAGTCGATGGACAACGGGTTGATATTCCCGTACCGGCGAAGAACCGTCCATATCGAAGCGATGATGCTAACCACCCCAACCACACCAGACCAGCCACTTTGTGGCTAGATGGTGTGTGCGGCGTGGGACCCGATTCGTGGAGGTAAACGTAGTAACAGGTGTGACGCAGAGAGGTAGCCGGGCCAGGCAATGGAATCGACCTGGTCTAAGAGTGTAGGCCGGTGTATAGGCAAATCCGTACACCATAATGGCTGAGACTTGATGGGCGCCCACTATGGGTGGGTGATCCGGTGATCCTGTACTGCCGAGAAAAGCATCGACGTGAGGTTCTAGCTGCCCGTACCCGAAACCGACACAGGTGATCTGGTAGAGAATACCGAGGCGATCGAGAGAATCATGGTTAAGGAACTCGGCAAAATGCCCCCGTAACTTCGGAAGAAGGGGGGCCTGCCTCGTGACCCCCACATGCTGGGGTGAGCGGGTGTGGGCCGCAGAGACCAGAGGGAAGCGACTGTTTACTAAAAACACAGGTCCGTGCGAAGTCGCAAGACGATGTATACGGACTGACTCCTGCCCGGTGCTGGAAGGTTAAGAGGACCTGTTAGAACATTCGTGTTCGAAGCGGAGAATTTAAGCCCCAGTAAACGGCGGTGGTAACTATAACCATCCTAAGGTAGCGAAATTCCTTGTCGGGTAAGTTCCGACCTGCACGAATGGAGCAACGACTTCCCTGCTGTCTCAACCATGAACTCGGCGAAATTGCAGTACGAGTAAAGATGCTCGTTACGCGCAGAAGGACGGAAAGACCCCGTGACCTTTACTATAGTTTGGTATTGGTGTTCGGTGCGGTTTGTGTAGGATAGGTGGGAGACTGTGAAGCAGCCACGCCAGTGGTTGTGGAGTCATTGTTGAAATACCACTCTGATCGTATCGGATGTCTAACCTCGGCCCGTGATCCGGGTCAGGGACAGTGCCTGATGGGTAGTTTAACTGGGGCGGTTGCCTCCTAAATGGTAACGGAGGCGCCCAAAGGTTCCCTCAGCCTGGTTGGCAATCAGGTGTCGAGTGTAAGTGCACAAGGGAGCTTGACTGCGAGACTGACAGGTCAAGCAGGGACGAAAGTCGGGACTAGTGATCCGGCAGTGGCTTGTGGAAGCGCTGTCGCTCAACGGATAAAAGGTACCTCGGGGATAACAGGCTGATCTTGCCCAAGAGTCCATATCGACGGCATGGTTTGGCACCTCGATGTCGGCTCGTCGCATCCTGGGGCTGGAGTCGGTCCCAAGGGTTGGGCTGTTCGCCCATTAAAGCGGCACGCGAGCTGGGTTTAGAACGTCGTGAGACAGTTCGGTCCCTATCCTCTGCGCGCGTAGGAAATGTGAGAAGGGCTGTCCCTAGTACGAGAGGACCGGGACGGACGAACCTCTGGTATGTCAGTTGTACCGCCAGGTGCACCGCTGATTAGCTACGTTCGGGAAGGATAACCGCTGAAAGCATCTAAGCGGGAAGCCTGCTTCAAGATAACATTTCCAACCAAACATTGCTTTGGGAGAGGCCCCCAGCTAGACCACTGGGTTGATAGGCAGGAAGTGTACGCACGGACCATAGACGTGTTCAGCTGACCTGTACTAATAGGCCGATCACTTACACACAACACCAACCTCATCCTCTTCAATAGCGAGGGTTCGCGTCCACTAAGCGGTCACCACACCACAAACCCACCCCAGCGGTGATACACAACAACTGAATACAGCAACACACACGTACACGTAACAGATTTCCCCAACCAGCACCACAACGAGAGTGTTGGGTTTGGGGTGAGAGAGTTACGGCGGTTATAGCGTGGGGGAAACGCCCGGTCCCATCCCGAACCCGGAAGCTAAGCCCCACAGCGCCGATGGTACTGCAACCGGGAGGTTGTGGGAGAGTAGGACACCGCCGAACACACTATAGAGAGGATGTTGGTCCCGAAGCTCCCAACCCCCACACAAGGGGTTCGGTCGCAGCATCGGGACCAACACCTGTATAAAACACAAACACAACACACATCGATCTTCGATTTCACAGTGTCGTGTGTCTTAACGGTAAGTGCGGCCCCTGCTTACAACAAGGCCGCACTTACCGTTTGCGCCGCGTCCTATATCAGCTGCAACGTAGATGATTCATTAGAACGGGAACTGGTCCGTCCCTTCCGAGACACTGACCCAGTGATCGGTAGTGAACTCTTCGATGGCCCACTCGCCGTTGAAACGCCCAAGACCCGAGTTCTTCTCCCCGCCAAACATCACGTGTGCTTCATCGTTGACGGTGATGTCATTGACGTGGGTCATCCCGGCCTTCACTTCGCGAGCGAAACGCATACCGCGACTCAGGTCTTGTGTGTACACAGCCGACGACAAACCGAACTCGGTGTCGTTCGCGAGTTCGAGCGCGTGGGACTCATCGTTGGCCTTGATGATCCCGACAACCGGGCCGAAGATTTCCTCACGGAACAGCTCCATCTCCGGGGTCACATCAGCGAATACGTGCGGAGCGATCAAACGCCCCTCAATAGGCCCAGCCAGAACCTCACGCGCGCCTTCTTCGCGAGCCTGTTCGATCTTGGCAGTCACAGATTTCAGCTGACTGTCGTTGATCACCGGGCCAACGATGGTGTTGTCATCCATCTGGTCGCCATAAGCGATGGATGCGGCGCGCTTAGCGTATGCATCAACGAAGTCGTCATAGAGCGGGGCCTGGACAATGATGCGGTTGACTGACATGCAGATCTGTCCCTGGTGAAGGAACTTACCCATGATCGCAGCGCCAACAGCCTTATCCAGGTCCGCATCGTCGAGGACAACGAACGGAGCGTTACCGCCCAGCTCGAGCGCGACCTTCTTGATATGTTCACCGCCAACCGCCGTACGGCCCACGCCCTTACCTACCGGGGTGGAACCCGTGAAAGAGATCAGACGCGGGGTAGGGTGCTCCACGAAGTAATCGCCAATCTCCGAACCAGCACCAACAACAACATTGAGCACGCCTGCTGGCAATCCAGCCGCCTCGAAAATCTTGGCCAGCAGGAGACCGCCGGTCAGCGGTGTGTCAGATGCCGGCTTGAGAACCACCGCGTTACCGCAACCCAATGCTGGCGCGACCGAACGCATCGAGAGCGTAAACGGGAAGTTCCACGGGCTAATGACACCCACCACACCCAGCGGTTCACGGAAAACGTAGTTAGTTTTGCCAGGGGTGTTGGACGGCAGGATCTGCCCAGTGATGCGGGTCGGGAAAGTAGTGGCCTCGCGCAGCGAGCCGACAGCCAAGCCGGCCTCGACCGTCGCCTTGAGCGCACTCGAGCCGGACTCCGCGCGGATCAATTCGATGATCGCGCCCTGGTTCTCCTCGATCCAATCCGCGGCCCTGTTGAGGACCGCGCCGCGTTCCTTGGGCGGGAGAGCGGCCCACTCGCGTTGGGCATCTGCCGCTGCCTCGTAGGCGGCATCGACGTCTTCTTGGGAAGCCTGACGGATGGTCGCGATCGGTTCGTCATTGAACGGGTTCACGGTAGTGGCAGAACCCTGGGATGTTCCAGCGCGCCAACCACCGATGTAGAGGTCTTCAGAGATCAGATCAGCGTATGAGGACTGAGCTGCAGACATGTCTATTCCTTTCGTTTGGAAGTACTAAGAGACTACTGGTCAGCGGTCGAGACCTTCAGGACAGCCTTGATGGTGCCGCCCTCATGGGCATCGGCGATCGCCTGGTCGAGCTCGTCGAAACCATAGAAAGACACGAGCCGGTCGAACGGGAAGCGCCCTTGACGGTAGAGGTCGATCAGCGCAGGGATCAGCGTGCGGCTGTTGGACGAGCCGCCGAGCGTGCCCACCACTGTCTTACCGAACAAGGTGCGCATGTGGTCCATGGAGAACCGTGCCTCTGCAGGCGCACCGCCCACCAGGATGAACGTGCCCATCTGGCCCACCGCATCGGCGGCTTGTTCTATGACTTTGATGCTGCCGGTCAAAAGGACATGGGACACATGTGTTGAAACGGGCGGTATCAACAGACTATTTGGATAGAAAGAAAAGTGTGATTGGCGGGCTTTCCCTCGAAGTCGTCGCTAAAATGGTCAGAGGCGCTTGAGGCACGAGCGCGGCACAATCACAAAGAGGGAAACGTGGCAGACGAGCAGAAACGTCGCTCCCCACGCGGAGCAGGCCAAGAACATGGCAAGAACCACCACAACCGTGGCGGGCACAAACGTGGACACGGTGCCTCACCACGTGGAGAACGTAGTCGTGACGACTGGAAGCGCGGCGAGCGTGGTGGCCGCGACGAGCGTGGCGGGCGTCCTGACCGGCGACGCGGTGAGCGCCGTAACGATCGGCAGCGTAACGACCGCCAGCATAATGAGCGCAACCGCCCGCAGGGACGCCGTGGCGGCGACATTCGTGCGGCGAACCGTCCAGACCGCGAACGCTCACCAGAAATCGATCCGAGCGTAACCGGTAACGAACTCGATAAAGAAACGCTCCGCGAACTCCGTTTCCTCGACGAAAAGCACCGTCCATGGGTAGCGAAGCACCTCGTTATGGCCGGCGCACTGATCGATGTTGACCCTGAACTCGCCTTCGCGCACGCAGAAGCGGCATCGCGTCGTGGTGGCCGAGTTGCCCTCGTTCGCGAAGCTGTAGGGCTGACCGCGTATGCGGCCGGCAAGTACAGCGAAGCACTCCGTGAACTGCGTACCCACCGCCGCATTTCTGGCGTCCACGACCACATCGCCACGATTGCTGACTGCGAGCGTGCCGTAGGTCGCGTTGAGAAAGCCCTTGAAACGCTACGCTCCGAAGAAGCTAAGGCGCTCAAGGGCCAGCCGCGTGCCGAAGCAGCGATGGTCGAAGCTGGGATCCTCCTCGACGCCAACAAGAACGAAGAAGCCGTCAAGGCTCTGCAGATTCCAACGCTCGACAGGAACCGTGCGTTCATCTTCAGCCCACGCCTCTTTGAGCTGTACGCAGACGCACTCGAAGCCACCGGGCAAGCCGAAGAAGCGGCTACTTGGCGTGCGCGCATCCCCGTTGCGATGGAGGCGCTGGGACTCAACGATGTTGAACCAGAGATCGTAGACCTCGTGGAAGACGATGTAGACTCGGACGAGGACGAGGCCAAAGAGACCGAGGCCAAGGATGGCGCCACCAACGATGCGGAACTTAATCCATCGGGCGAAGGCGCAGCTGACGTCGAAACCAGCGGCGAGGCCAGCGCGGAATGACCGGCGCCACGCATCAGGACGCGTCCCTGCTAGACATGCATGACGCCTTGCTGTGCGACCTTGACGGGGTTGTATATGCAGGCCCGGACGCAGTTTCGCACGCGGTCGAAGCGCTGGTCGCGGCGCAGGAGGCCGGTGTTCGCGTTGCCTACTGCACCAATAACGCATCCCGCACCCCGGAAGAGGTCGCCGAACACATCAGCTCGCTGGGCATCCCGACCATGCCCGAGCAGGTCTTCGGTTCCTCGCGAGCCGCTGCGGAACATGCACGGCAGACCGCAGCGGATGCACAGCTTCAAGAGCCGACCGCTTACATCGTCGGGACCGAAGCTCTACGCCGCGAAGCCGAAAACGCGGGCTTCAAACTTGTTGATTCAGCCACCGAGCAACCCGACTTTGTGTTGCAGGGCTTCAACCCCGACGTCACGTGGCGGCACCTCGCGGAAGCCGGCTACGCGATCACCGCAGGCGCGCGATGGATCGCAACAAATACGGACACGACGATCCCTCGGGCGGAAGGTATCGCTCCGGGCAACGGGACGCTCGTCGCCGCGGTGGCGGCCGCGACCGGGCAGGAACCTCTCGTGACCGGTAAGCCCGCCCCGACGCTGATGCAGATGGCGGCGCGAGCCGTGGGAGCACAAAATCCGCTCGTGATCGGCGACAGGCTTGACACCGATGTTGCAGGCGGGAACGCTGCCGGCTTCGCTACCGCGCTAGTCCTGACCGGGGTCGATACGCTCGCATCCGCCCGCAAGGCGGAGCCTGGGCTGAAACCGCGTTACGTACTCAATGATTTACGCGACTTGCGGGCACCAGCCAACTCCTGTGTACTCGAAGACAGCGGAACTCAAGAGAGCCTGAATGACTAGCGAGAACTCACCAGAACACGACGCGGCAACGGAACAGCCGGCACAAGAGTTGCCTGGGCAGGAACAGCCGGTGCAGGACCTACCGGAAGTGTTGCAGCCGCTAGCTGACCTCGATTCGCTCCCAGTCAGCGATCATCCCGAACGGTTCAGCCGCGTTCTTGACGACCTCACTAATGTCCTGGAGAGCGATCTTCCGTGAGCGGGACTCAACGCCTTGACGCCGCACTCGCAGACCTCGGCTATGCGCCTTCGCGCACCCGGGCGGCCGTCTTGATCCGGGAGGGCCGCGTGTTCGTCGACGGCAAGCCGGCAACCAAGCCCGCGGCCAAGGTACAGGTGGGTGCGAGCATCGTGATCCAAGAGCATGCCGAGGACCGTTGGGTGGGGCGGGCCGCCGGTAAGTTGCACGCGGCGTTGGAACGCTTGAGCACGCACGGGATCAGGTTGCCGATCAACGGGGCAACCTGCATGGACGCCGGCGCTTCGACCGGCGGGTTCACCCAGGTTTTGCTGGATCATGGGGCCGAACGTGTCTATGCGGTCGATGTGGGCCACAGACAGCTGCACCCAAGCCTCGCTTCAGACGCCCGCGTTGTGAACCGTGAAGGCGTCAATGTTCGTCACCTTGAACCGGGCTTCATCCCTGGTGGGGTTGATGTGGTGGTGGGGGATCTTTCGTTCATCTCGCTCACGCTCGTGCTGGAGCCGCTAGCTGCTCAGCTGAAAGAGGGCGGCCGGATGATGATGCTGGTCAAGCCTCAGTTCGAGGTGGGCCGTTCCGGGCTGAATAAGGCCGGGGTTGTGGTTCATCCAGCCTTGCGGCGCCACGCCGTGACGAAGGTTGTGGACTTCGCTGAACAGGCCGGGCTGGGTTTGGAACCCGTGGCTGTGCTGCGCTCTGAAGTGCCGGGGCAAGACGGAAACGTTGAGTTCTTCGTGATGTGGATAAAAGAAAACACTACGGAGACGGATTCATCCACAAGAGAGCGCAACCTCACTGCTTTGCTGGACGCCGTTGACTATTCTTGAAGATCGGTAACAACAAGGAGCGTCAGTGCGTCGGATCTTGGTCATGACCCACACGGGTCGAGAAGAAGCTGTAGCGATCGCAATGCGAGCCGCGAGAGCTTTATCGGCCCACGGGCTTTCGCCTGTCATGATGCGCGATGAAGTCGATGTGATCGGCCAGATTCACGTTGACGGCGCGATGATGGATGTGGACACCAAGGTCGAGGTCCTCGGCGAAGGCGTGGGGCTGGATGAGCTCGAGCTCGTGATGGTGTTAGGTGGGGACGGCACGATGCTGCGTTCCGCCGAGCTCGCGCGCGGCAGCAACGTTCCGCTGTTGGGCGTGAACCTGGGGCACGTCGGCTTCCTGGCCGAGAGTGAAAAATCAGATATCGATGCGGTGGTTGAGGCGATCGTCAACCGCGCTTACACCGTGGATGAACGCATGGCGATCGATGTGCAGGTGTGGCACGAAGGCCGTCGCGGTGCGCACACGTGGGCGCTGAATGAGGCCGCCGTTGAGAAATCGAACCGTGAACGCATGCTTGAGGTAGCACTCGATGTAGATGGTTCCCCGATCTCCACATTCGGTTGCGACGGTGTAGTGTTTGCGACTCCTACGGGCTCGACCGCGTATGCGTTCTCTGCCGGCGGGCCGGTCGTGTGGCCAGAGGTGGAAGCGTTAGTAGTCGCCCCGATCTCCGCGCACGCACTGTTCGCTAAGCCGCTGGTGATCGCGCCCTCCTCCACAACCGCTGCTGAAGTGCTGACCCGCACGGACGCCACGGGTGTCTTATGGTGCGATGGGCGCCGCATGGTTGAACTGGCCCCGGGCTCCCGTGTTGAGGTGACCCGCTCCAAGACCCCGGTGCGGCTCGTGCGACTCACGAACACCCCGTTCGCTGAGCGGCTTGTGGCTAAATTCAAGCTCCCCACCATCGGGTGGCGCGGGCCTGTTGAAGACCCGGGTGTGCACCCTAAGACCTCCGAACTGCCCGCGGTGCGCCGCATCAGCGTGGTGGAACCTCCACATAATTCCGAACGCCTGCCACCGCATCGGGCAACCGAGCTTTATCACGGAGAACCTTCGGCCACCCTGTTTGAAGAGCATCCGCGGCGAGGTGAGCCACGATGATCGAGTCAGTCAACATCCGCGGTTTAGGCGTTATCGAAGAGGCCTCGCTACCATTCGGCCCGGGCCTGACGGTGGTCACAGGTGAAACCGGCGCGGGTAAAACCATGGTGGTGACCGCGCTCGGCCTGATCTCTGGGGCGCGAGCCGATTCCGGTGTGGTTCGGCGCGGCGAAGACTCAGCAGTGGTTGAAGCCACCGTGGTTGGGTCCCAGCAGGATGCCGCGTTCCAGATCGCCGCCGAGGCCGGCGCTGAAACTGATACCGAAGACGGCGCGGACGAGGCTGTTCTCTATCTTTCCCGCACGATCGCGGCGAAAGGCCGCAGCCGTGCCCATGCAGGCGGGCGGGCCGTCCCTGTAGCGGTGCTCGGCCGCATCGGTGAATCCCTTCTGACGGTTCACGGGCAGACAGATCAACTGCGGCTTCGCGGTGCTGCCGAACAGCGAGCCGCACTCGATGCCTTCGCAGGGGCCGAGCTCGAGGCTGCCCTGGCGCAGTACAAGGCTGTCTACCAGGACCTGAAGGCCGCCCGTGAAGAGCTCGCTGACGTTGAGCAGAACCGCTACGAACGTCAGATGGAAGAACAAACCCTGCAAGCCGCGCTCGAAGAGATCGATGCGGTAGACCCGCAAAAAGGCGAAGCGCAAGAACTCGATGCGCGCGCCGACAGACTCAGTCATATCGAGGAGCTACGCGAGGCCGCGGTGAGCGCGCACTCCGCGCTGGTATCGGAAGAGATCGGCGAAGCCGTGGACGTGGTCTCCCTCTTGGATGCCGCCCAGCGTGCCTTGGAAGCAGTCGATAGCCAGGACCCGGCTTTGGCTGAGCAGACTCAGCGTCTGCGCGAGGTCGGGTATGTGATCTCCGATATCGCAACCGAGCTTGCAAGCTATCAGCAAGGCCTTGACGCGGACGGGCCAGCGGAGCTTGCCGCAGTCGAGGAGCGGCGGGCAGTGCTGAACTCCTTGACACGTAAATATGCTCCCGATGTGGACGCGGTCATCGACTGGGCCGCCCAGGCTCGCGTCCGTCACCTCGAGCTATCAGATGATCCGGCGCGCGTTGAAGAGCTCGCAGAAAAGGTCGAAGCACTTACCTCCCAACTCGCCGAGCACGCCGAGCGCGTTCATACCCTACGCGCAGATGCTGCCCAACGGTTGTCCGAACGCGTGGATGAGGAACTTGCGGCCCTCGCGATGCCGAACGCCCACCTTGCGATCGAGGTCACCGAAGCCGAACCAGGCCCGCACGGCGCTGATGAGATCGCTTTCCTCCTAGCGCCGCACTCCGGCGCTGACCCGCGCCCACTCGGTAAGGGAGCATCCGGCGGTGAACTCTCACGCGTCATGCTCGCCCTCGAAGTTGTGCTCGCGGCCACTGACCCGGTCCCGACGTTCATCTTCGACGAAGTCGACGCCGGAGTCGGCGGGGAAGCGGCCGTGGAAATCGGCCGCCGCCTGGCCCGGCTGGCCCGCCACGTCCAGGTGATCGTGGTGACCCACCTGCCGCAGGTTGCAGCGTTCGGTGACCAGCACCTCACCATCAACAAGACCAGCCACAGCGAAGGCGCTGACGGGTTCACCGCATCGGACATCAAGGCACTCGATGAGGATGAACGCGTCAAAGAACTCGCCCGGATGCTCGCGGGCCAATCGGAATCCGAAGCGGCCCGAGCCCACGCGCAAGAACTACTCACAGACGCATCCCGCGAACGCAACGAAGCCACCTGAAACTCAACGTCAGCGACTCAAGAACGGTCACGAGGAGCCCATGTCCACGCATCAGTCAGAACACCAGCCCAACACCGGGGCACACGAACTCGGTGACATCCAGGTTCCTGCTGCCGTGACTGACGCGCAAACCGTGTTCAGCGGGGCGATCTTCGACATCACGCGTGAAACGTTCACAATGCCCGGGGGCGATAAGCCCATCACGCGCGAGTTCATGACCCACCCCGGCGCCGTGGGGATCCTCGCACTCGATCGAGACAACCGGGTCCTGCTGCAAAAACAGCGCCGCCAACCCGTGCGGGCTGAACTGTGGGAAGTCCCGGCAGGTCTACTGGATCTGGAAGGCGAGGCAGCATTGGATGCCGCGCGGCGCGAACTCGCAGAAGAAGCTGACCTGCGCGCAAACACCTGGCATGTTCTGGCGGACCACTACATGTCTCCGGGGTGCTCCTCGGAAGCGATGCGTATCTACCTCGCACAAGATCTGCACGAGATCCCTGAAGGTCAACGCCACGAACGCACCGAAGAAGAAGCGTTCCTGGAACCCCAGTGGGTCCCACTCGAAGAAGCTATCACCGCGGTATTAGAAGGCAGGATCGGCAACCCGACCACGGTCGTCGGAATCCTCGCGCTCGCCGCCCACAACGTGCACGGGAACCGGACCCTACGGCCAGCCGGTGCGCCATGGACGGCACGCCCGCAACATGCCTGAAGCAGCACTGAGCGCGCTTGAGAGCAGCGCGGACGTCTATCTGCAACACCTGGTTGTTGAACGCGGTCTTTCCGCCAACACCGTGGCCGCATACCGCCGCGACCTGCGGCGCTACACCGACTACCTCGCTACTCAAGGCATCACGCACCCCGGCGATGTCACCCCGCAGAACATCAGTGCGTTCCAACAGTCGCTGAGGGACGGCGCGGATGGGAAGAAGCCGCTCGCGGCGCGTTCAGCTGCGCGCACGGTTGTTGCGGTGCGCGGGATGCACTCATTCTGGACGCTTGAAGGGATCACCGCCGACAACGCGGCAGCAGACATCCACCCCAACGCGGTGCCGCAACAGCTACCTAAAGCCTTGAGCGTTCCCGAGGTCGCTCGCCTCATCGAAGCCCCTGACACCTCGACACCGGCGGGACTACGGGACCGTGCCCTCATCGAGTTCCTGTACGCGACCGGGGCTCGCGCATCAGAAGCGGTGAGCCTCGATGTGGATGACCTGAGCCTAGCGCTAGACACAACCGAGGCTGGAACGGACCGCGACGCGGAAGGTCAGAAGCTACCCTCGGTGGTCCGGGTCCGGGGTAAAGGCGATAAGGAACGATACGTCCCGCTGGGCAGCTACGCAGTCGAAGCGCTCAACGCATACCTCGTACGGGGACGGCCCGCCCTGGCTGTCAAAGGGAAAGGTAGCCCGGCGCTGTTCCTCAACCAGCGAGGCGGCAGGCTCTCACGCCAGTCGGTCTTCAATAGCGTTACGGCCGCCGGGCATAAAGCGAACCTCACCCAAGAGATCAGCCCGCACACGCTACGGCACTCGTTCGCAACGCACCTCATCAGCGGCGGGGCGGACGTCCGTGTGGTTCAAGAGCTGTTGGGGCACGCATCGGTGACCACAACTCAGGTCTACACGATGGTTACCGCTGACACGCTGCGTGAAGTCTTCGCGACATCGCACCCGCGTGCCCGCTGAGCCGAACGGCTTAAATACCAAGAATCGCAGACGCGATGCCGAAGTAAATGAGCAGGCCGGTCGCGTCGCAGAACGTGGAGATAAACGGGTTGGAAAATACTGCCGGGTCCGCGCCGACCTTCTTGGCAATGATCGGCATCATGCCGCCCACCACGGCCGCCTGAACACACACCGCAAGCAGAGTCAGGCCTATCACGGCGCCGAACGTGAACCCGTAGATGAACCCAGTGATCACAAATGCGAGCGAACCCAGGATCAAACCGAGCACGAAACCGACCCGTAGCTCACGCCAAATCACTTTAGGCAAGTCACGAATACGCACTTCGCCCACGGCGAGCGCGCGCGTGACGGTGGTTGCGGCTTGGTTGCCGGTGTTACCGCCGGTACCGGTCAGTAGTGGGATGAAGAGCGCGAGGATCACGACTGTGGAGAGTTTGTCTTCGAAGAGGTCGAGGACTTTGACGGTCAGCGCGGCTGAGAGCGCGAGCATCACGAGCCATACGACGCGGGAGCGGACGATCCGCATGATCGAGGAGGAGAGGTAGGACTTCTCGAGCGGTTCGGAACCGCCGGAGCGTGCGGCGTCTTCGGCGTCCTCTTCGCTGATGATGTCGACTGCGTCGTCGTAGGTGAGGACACCGAGTAGTCGGTGTTCGGCGTCCACGATCGGCATGGCGAGTAGTTTGCCTCCGAGGAAGCGGCGGGCGGTTTCTTCACGGGGGTCGGTTGCGTGCGCCGATTCGGCTTCGCGCATGATCTCGCGGACGCTCAGCTCATCGTTGGAGGACAGCAGGCGGCGTAGCCCGGTCACGCCGAGGAGGATGCGGGAATCGTCCAGGACCGGGAGCATGTAAATAGTTTCGGGTTCGTCGATGTGCGCTTTGACGTGGTCGATGGCCTGCTTGACGCTCCAGTTGGGGCGTAGCCACAGCACTTCCGGGGACATGTAGCGCCCGATCGCGTCTTCCGGATAGCCAAGCACCGTGGTGGTCATGGCGCGCTGCTCTGAGTCCAGCCCGGACATGAGACGGTCAGCGACCTTGGCGGGCAGCTCGTCGAAGAGGGACGCGCGGTCATCGGGGTCGAGCTCGTTGAAGATCTCTGAAATTTCGCCGTGCCGCAGCTCAGCGATCAGTTCCGCCTGAGTTGCGGGGGTGAGGCTTTCAAACACCGCGAGTGCCGTGTCTTTATCCAGAACCCGGTACACGATCGCCGCCTGTTCGGTCGGCAGCGTTTTCATGAGGTAGGCCATGTCGTGGATGGGGACCTTGCGGGCAAGATGGCCCAGCTTGATGAGGTCTGCCTCTTTTCGAGGGTGTTCCCTCAGCGAATCAATCAGGTGATCCATCGTCATAGTGACTCCTCAACCCGGGGCGGGGAACGTTGTAATATGCTGTGGCCGCTCTTACATTACCCGGCAGGCGCTTCAATCAGCTGCGAAATGAACGATGCGGGCCGCGACTCGCGCTTGCCCGGCAGGTCGCGTGCGCTTGTCTGGTGGCTCGCGTTCGGCTGAAGGCAGGTCACTTGCCAAAGTTTCGAGTTTCACTTGAGGGTCAAGGCTCGCCGATACAGAGGCGAAAATCCGGATAAACAGCTCATTCACCACTAGCCTTAAAGCACAGCACACAATTGATGCAGTGCACGGTGAAACTCAAAACAGAGTAGAACTCAGCACGGAGTACAACTCGGTACAGAGCGGAACTCGGTACAGAGTGGAACTCAGCACAGAAGGGCGGTCTGCACACGTGAGCGATCCAAACTCCTTTGGCCGAGTACCTGCGCCTGGTGGTATGCAGGAGCTCAACGCTCTAGGACGCCCCTTGACCCAACTGCCTGAACCGCCGGTTCTCACCGAACATGGACCAGCCCGCATCATTGCGATGGTCAACCAGAAAGGTGGGGTCGGGAAGACGACCTCATCGATCAACCTCGCCGCGTCCCTGGCCGAACTTGGCCGCCGCGTACTCATCGTCGACTTCGACCCACAAGGTGCAGCCTCCGCAGGCTTCGGCGTCAACCCGCACGAACTCGACCTGACCGTCTACAACGTGCTCATGGAACGCCACGTCGACATCCGCGACGCGATCCTGCACACCGACGTAGACAACATCGACCTGCTGCCAGCCAACATCGACCTCTCCGCGGCAGAAGTGCAGCTTGTCAACGAAGTCGCCCGCGAACAAGTCCTCGCCTCACAGCTACGCAACGTCTCCGATGACTACGACGTCATCATCATCGACTGCCAGCCATCCCTCGGCCTGCTAACGGTCAACGCGCTCGCCGCATCCCACGGCGTCATCATCCCGCTCACCGCCGAGTTCTTCGCGCTACGCGCCGTAGCGCTACTGATCGACACCATCGAGAAAGTGCAAGACCGCATCAACCCAGACCTACAGATCGACGGCGTGCTCGCGACCATGTACGACCAACGAACCCTGCACTCGCGTGAAGTCCTCGGCCGGCTCGACGAAGCATTCGGGGACAAACTGTTCGAAACCGTGATCCGCCGCACCGTGAAATTCCCGGACGCCACGGTCGCGATGGAACCGATCACCGAGTTCGCGCCATCCCACGCCGGAGCGCAAGGCTACCGCCGGCTGGCTAAAGAACTCATCGCACGCGGCGGAGCTCCGTGACGCTCAACCCCGCCACGGGGACACAACAGTCAGCGCCGGCAATACACACGCCCGCCGCTGAGGCTCAAGCATCAGGCACCGGGCACGAGAGCACCGCCCCTAAAGCCCCCGGTCCGGCCGCGAGCGCGAACTTCCAAGTAACGCTTGAGAACTTCAACGGCCCCTTCGAAGTTCTGGTCGAAATGCTCAGCCGACGCGACCTCGACATCACCGAAGTCGCGCTCGCCGAAGTCACGGATGAGTTTGTGGCTTATCTGCGAACACTGGCTGACGAGGTCGGAGCGACTGTCCTGGACGAGACAACAGAGTTCCTGGTTGTCGCCTCAACGCTGTTAGATATGAAGGCCGCGCGCCTGCTCCCACAAGGTGAGGTTGAAGACGCCGAGGATATTGAACGCCTCGAAGCACGCGACCTTCTATTCGCCCGGCTGCTGCAGTACAAGGCGTATAAAGAGGCCGCGAACGTCCTGGAGCACCTACTGGAGGCCGGAAGCCGTTTTGTTCCACGGCAAGTCAGGGCCGAAGATCCCGATGTTCGCGAGCACCTCCCGGAACTCGAATGGACACACACCCCGCAACAGTTCGCACAGATCGCCGCGAAAGCACTGACCCGTAAACACACCACCGAACCGGAGGCGGTCGGTACCGACCACATCCACAACGCACCTGTCTCAGTCGCGGAACAGGCCCAACACATCGCCGCCAGGCTAAAGGCAGCGAAAGCACTCACCTTCAGCGAGCTCACCGCCGATGCCGAAGCCTCGCTGGTTGTGGTCGCCCGGTTCCTGGCCCTATTGGAGATGTATAGGGACCGCGCAGTGGAGCTTGACCAAGAGTCCCCGTTGACCGAGATCATGGTCGAATGGATCGCTACCGGAGCCGGAGAGTTCCGCGTCGCTGAATACGATGGCGACGAGGAAAACGCTAACGACGTCAGCGTCAACGACGCCAGCGACGGCAACGACGCAGGAGGAACACCATGAGCCAAGAGACGGATACCACCGGTGACGCGGAAGTTCGTGAAGGGCTTGAAGCTGTTCTGATGGTCGCTGACCGGCCGCTCACCGAGGACGAACTTTCCCAGCTGCTTGAGGTCGATGCGGCACTCGTCAGCCGCGTACTGCACGGGTTGGCCGCCGAATACGATGGCGAACCGGACCCAGCAACCGCCGGCTTCGGTGCCCGCCGTGGCTTCCAGCTCCGACGAGTGGGTGGCGGCTGGCGTATTGGGGCGCGGCAGGAGCATCGTGAGCTTGTTTCTCGTTTTGTTCTTGAGGGGCAAACAGCCAAGCTGTCTGCGGCAGCGATGGAAACGCTGGCGATCATCGCCTACCGGCAGCCGGTGTCCCGCGCCCGCATCGCGAGCATCCGCGGGGTGAACGCCGATGGCGTGGTGCGTACGTTGATGACGCGCGGTTTGATCGAGCAAGTCGATACCGATGAGGTCACGGGTGCGGGTCTCTTTGGGACCACGCCGGTACTTCTGGAAAGATTAGGCGTAGACAGTCTTGATGAACTTCCTGATCTGTCGCCACTTTTGCCAGGTGTTGAAAACTTGGATGATGTACTGCCCTCGTTGTGATAATGACGGCGAAGGCGGATTAGTCATTCGCTAATCATAAGGACGTTGAGACGTATGACTCGCCAGACTGGATCGAATCCGCGTGGGGGTTCGTACCGCCGCGGGCACGGTAAGCCGAAACAGCAGCCGAAGGGGCATCAGGCGGGGCAGGTTCGTCGTGGCCGCGCTCCCAAACAGGACGAGGTTGAGCAGCACCTGGGCGGCCAAAAGCCACAGCGTCCGAGCCAAAAGACACAGCGCGGTAGTCAGAAAGGCGGCGCGAACGGGCGTGACCAGAAGCCGCGTGGTCCGCGGGCTTTCGCTCAAGAGCGGTTCAATGATCTAGGTCCGGTGCGTCGGCGCCGTCGCGGCCCGTCGACCCCGGTGAATGCGGGGCCGCGGAAGGAACACAGCGAAGGCGAGCGTCTGCAGAAGGTCATGGCGAACGCGGGTGTCGCATCGCGCCGTGCAAGTGAGGAGATCATCCTCGCGGGCCGTGTTGAGGTCAACCATCAGATTGTGACTGAGCTGGGTACGCGTGTGGATCCTGAGGTGGACGTGATCCACGTGGATGGGATCCGTCTTCAACTGGACACGGAGAAGACCTACCTGGTGTTCAATAAGCCGGCAGGTGTCGTGACCTCGATGAACGACCCGGAGGGCAGGAAAGACATTTCAGATTTCTTGCGTGAAGGTCAGGCTGAGCGCTTGTATCATGTGGGCCGTCTGGATTATGAGACGGAAGGGCTGCTGTTGTTGACCAACGATGGCGAGCTGGCCCACCGTTTGACGCATCCGTCTTTCGAGGTGGCTAAGACGTATCTGGTTCAGATCCGTGGCCCGTTGCCTGAGGGCGTGGGCGCGCAGATGCGTGAGGGGATCGAGCTTGAGGACGGTTTGGCGAAGGTTGATTCGTTCCGTCTGGTTGATGGCGCGGGTAAGGACCTGGTGGCCGAGGTGGTTTTGCACGAGGGTCGCAACCGGATTGTGCGTCGCCTTTTTGATGCGGTGGGTTTCCCGGTACGTCGCTTGGTGCGTACCCAGATTGGCCCAATCACGTTGGGGCAGCAGCGGCAAGGTTCGGTGCGTCGCCTGAATAAGACTGAGGTGGGGCATTTATTGGCGGAAGTGGGTTTATAGGCTGTGGCTGAGGGGTACCTTCAGGGGCCCGTTCTGGTGATTGGGACGGGGCTTTTGGGAACGTCGGCGGCTTTGGGTCTGCGTTCTGCAGGCCTTGAGGTTGGTTTGCGGGATGCGTCTCCGACCGCGCAGCGTATTGCCGTGGATATGGGGGCCGGGTTTGTGGCGCCGCGGGGCACAGACTTCGCGCCGGCTTTGGTGGTTGTTGCCACGCCGCCGGATGTGACTCCGGGTATTGTGGCTGAGGCTTTGGCGGAGTTCCCTGAAGCTGTTGTGATCGACCTTGCCTCGGTTAAGGGCTCGGTCATTGACGTGTTGAAGGCTAACGACGATGTGGCTGAGGCTGATCTGGCTCGTTACGTTGGCTGCCACCCGATGGCTGGGCGTGAGAAGTCTGGGCCTGCCGCTGCCCGGGGTGCGTTGTTTACGGCCTCGCCGTGGGTTGTTGTCCCGCATGAGGGATCCACCTCGCATGCGGTGAAGACGGCGAAATCGGTGGGTTTGGATTTGGGTGCCTCGATCACGGTGATGGATGCGAAGACCCATGATGCCGCGGTCGCGTTGGTTTCGCATTTCCCGCAGATCGCGTCTTCACTTTTGGCTTCGAGGCTTTTGAACGCTTCGGCGTCCTCGTTGGCGTTGGCGGGTAATGGTTTGCGGGATACAACCCGGATTGCGGCGAGTGACCCGAAGTTGTGGATTCAGATTCTGGCGCATAACGCTACCGAGTTGATTCCGATTTTGGAGGGTTTGCAGTCGGATTTGGATCGGTTGTTGGCCACGTTGCGTGACCCTTTCGCGTCTGGTGCTGCGTTGGATCTTGCGGAGTTGATGACGGAAGGTAATCAGGGGCAGGCGCGTATTCCTGGTAAGCACGGCGCGCCGCCGCAGTCTTTCGCTACGGTTTCTGTGATTGTGAATGATGAGCCTGGCCAGGTGGCCCAGTTGTTGACTGATATGGGTGAGGCCGGCATCAATATGGAGGACCTGCGGATGGAGCATTCGGCGGGTTATGAGGTTGGTTTGGTTGAGATCCAGGTTTTGCCTGGGCGTCGCGATGAGCTCGTGTCTGTTTTGACGGGCTTGGATTGGAAGGTTGTGCAGTGAGTATGGATGCGCAGGATGCTTTTGGTTCTCTGATTGTTGCTATTGATGGCCCGGCGGGTTCGGGGAAGTCGTCGGTGTCTAAAGAGGTGGCCCGGACGTTGGGTTTGGGCTACCTGGATACTGGCGCGATGTATCGTGCGGTGACGTTCGCGGCGTTGGAGTCCGGTATTGATCTCTCGGATCAGGATGCTGTTGCCCAGGCTGTGATCGAGGCTGATATCCAGTTGTCTACTGACCCTGATGATCAGCGGGTTGTTGTCAACGGCCGGGATGTGACTAAGGAGATTCGTGAGCCGCGGATCTCTGAGCGGGTTTCTGATGTTTCCACGAATCTGAAGGTGCGCGAGAACCTTGTGGAGCGGCAGCGTAACGCGATTGAGGACGCGGGCCGGATTGTTGCTGAGGGCCGCGATATTACGACGGTGGTGGCGCCTTTCGCTGATGCGCGCGTCTTGCTCACGGCCTCTGAGGAGGTGCGGATGAAGCGCCGTGGCTTGCAGTTGAATAACACGCAGTCCGCGCAAGCCTTGGCGCAGCAGGTGGGGGAGCGCGATAAGAAGGACTCCTCGGTTGTGAACTTCATGGAGGCTGCTGAGGGCGTGACGCTGGTGGACACGTCCGAGTTGAATTTTGAACAGTCTGTTGAGGCGGTTTTGACGGTTGTTGAGCATGAGGTCAGCAAGCAGGCCAGCGCGATTGTCGATGGTGATGATGAATCGGATGAGCAGCGTGCTGAGGCGTTGCTGGCTGGCTTGCAGGACTATGAGCTCGATGACGAGGATGCCGCGCTTCTAGCTGGTGAGGGTTGGGAAGCCGATGAGGCTGGTGAGAACCCTCCGGTGGTCGCGATTGTGGGCCGCCCGAATGTGGGCAAGTCCACGCTGGTGAACCGTATTCTGGGGCGCCGTGAGGCGGTTGTTGAGGACCTTCCGGGGGTCACTCGTGACCGTGTGACCTATGACGCGGAGTGGAACCTGAAGCGTTTCCGTGTTGTGGATACGGGCGGTTGGGAAGCTGATGCGAAGGGCATGGACCGCTTGGTCGCTGAGCAGGCTGAGCGTGCCGTGGACGTGGCTGACGTTGTGGTTCTTGTGGTCGATGCGGTGGTGGGCGCTACCGCGGCCGATGAAGCGATCGTGAAGATGCTACGCCGCAAGGGCCGACCGGTCTTGTTGGTTGCGAATAAGGTTGATGGCCCCTCACTTGAGGCTGATGCGATGGCACTGTGGAACCTTGGTTTCGGTGAGCCACATCCGGTCTCGTCTTTGCATGGCCGTGGCACCGCGGACGTTTTGGACGAGCTGATCAAGATGCTGCCGGAGGAATCAGCTTTCGGCGAGGCCGAGCCGGAAGGCGGGCCGCGCCGCGTGGCGCTGCTAGGCCGGCCGAACGTGGGTAAGTCTTCGCTTCTGAATAAGCTGGCAGGCCATGAGCGTGCAGTGGTTTCCGATGAGTCCGGCACTACACGTGACCCGATCGATGAGTTCGTGGAACTGGATGGCCGGATCTGGAAGTTCGTTGACACGGCGGGCTTGCGCCGCAAGCAACACATGGCATCGGGTGCTGACTATTACGCATCCCTACGCACGGCCTCGGCTCTAGACAAGGCTGAGGCGGTCGTCGTGCTGTTGGCTGTGGATGAGGAGTTGGCCGAGCAGGACCAGCGGATCCTGCAGCAAGTGATTGACGCGGGCCGTTGCCTGGTTTTGGCGTTCAATAAGTGGGACACACTTGATGATGAGCGCCGCTACTATCTGGAGCGGGAGATCGAGCAAGACCTCAAGCATGTCTCGTGGGCTCCACGGGTCAACATCTCGGCGAAGACCGGCTGGCATAAAGACAAGCTCGCCCCGGCCCTGGATGTTGCCCTGGAGTCTTGGGACCGCCGTATCCCTACAGGCAAGCTCAACTCTTTCTTAGGTGAGCTGGTCGCTGAGCATCCGCACCCGCTGCGCGGCGGTAAGCAGCCTCGTATTCTGTTCGCGACGCAGGCGAGCGCGCGGCCACCTAAGTTCGTGCTGTTCACCACAGGCTTCCTGGACCCGGGCTACCGGCGCTTTATCGAACGCCGCCTGCGTGAGACGTTCGACTTCCGCGGGACCCCGATCGATATTCAGATGCGGGTGCGTGAGCGCCGCGGAAATAAGCGCAAAAAGTAACACTGGGTGCGCGGTTTCTCACGTTGAGAACGTGGATGCCGCACGAGTGCGCGGGCGCATGATGGTGCGCCCGCTGGAACTGTGACGCCTAGGATGCGGAAGTGACGTCTCGGATTCGGGGGCGCAAATTGTCCAACGTTAGAATGGCGAATA